>JAGQIK010000347.1 GCA_020431405.1 Myxococcales bacterium | reverse complement strand
CCGTACTTCTTGCGCTTGCGCCACAGCGTAGGGCGGCTGATTCCGAGCAGCTCGGCGGCTTGGCCGATGTGGCCGCCCGCGGCGTCGAGGGCGCGCTGGATCCGCTGCGCTTCCGGCGCGAGCTGGTTGCCGCCGGTGGCGGCGTTGCTCGCGGCGGCGGCCGGGGTCGGGCGCGGGGCGCCGAGGGTCGCCTCGCGAAACTCTGGCGGCAGCTCGTCGATATCGATGGTCGCGCCGCGGCTGACGGCGAAGGCGTACTCGACGACGTTGCGCAGCTCGCGCACGTTGCCAGGCCAGCCGTAGTCGAGCAGGGCGCGCATGGCCTCGGGGCTGACGGTGTCGACGAAACGCGCCGCCGACCGATTCTGCTGCTCGATGAAGTGCCACAGCAGAAGCTCGATGTCGCCGCGACGCTCGCGCAGCGGCGGCACGAAGATCGGCACCACGCGCAGGCGAAACATCAGGTCTTCGCGAAAGCGGTTGGCCTTGACCTCGCGCCGCAGCGAGCGGTGGGTCGCAGCGATCACGCGCACGTCCGCGCGCACGGGCTTGATCGCGCCGACGGGGACGACCTCGCGCTCCTCGATCACGCGCAGCAGCTTGGCTTGCAGCTCGAGCGGCAGCTCGGCGATCTCGTCGAGAAACAGCGTGCCCTTGTCGGCCTGCTTGAAGAGGCCGATGCGGTCCTTGACGGCGCCGGTGAAGGCGCCTTTGACGTGACCGAATAGCTCGCTCTCGAGCAGCGTCGGCGTCAGGGCGGCGCAGTTGACAGCGATGAACGGGCCGCCCTTGCGCTTGCTTTGCTCGTGCAGCGCGCGCGCGACGAGCTCCTTGCCGACGCCGCTCTCGCCGCGCACCAGCGCCGTGGCGTCGGTCTCGGCGACGTTGGTGATCGTCTGTAGCACCCGCTTCATAGCGGGGTCAGCCGTGATCAGCCCGTGAAACTCGACGGCGTCTTGTCGGCGGCGCTTGCTCGCACGCCGCCGCGCCGCCGTCGCGACGCGCGGCGTCAGCACCTCGATGCCGCCGGCGAAGCGCCCCTGCGCGTCGTAGAAGGCGTGACCGCTCTTGCGCAGCTCCACGGTGGCGCCGTCCTTGTCGTGCAGGGTCAGATCGACCCCGCGCACGGTGCCGTGCTCCTGAATGCCGCAGCCGCGCATGCACTGCGTGCAGCGGTTGGACTTGAGGCAGTGCTCGCCGAGCACCTCGTCGCGCGGAAAACCGAGCAGCCGCTCGGCGCCGTCGCTCCAAAAGACGACCTGCTGCGCGCTGTCGACGACAAACACGGCCGCGTCGTCGCAGAGGTTGGCGAGCGTCTCGAACGCGATGTCATCGCCGAAGCGCTGCAGGGCTTGCTGCAGTGATTCACGGGCCCAGCTCATCTGAAACATATTTCACATTGTTTCAGGCAGTGCAACACGCAAAGCAGCGAAACTCTGGGCATCGCGCTGGAACGCGGGCTGCAGAACAGCGGCGAGAGCGAGAGGTGCATCGCCATGAGACAGACCTTCGACGTGCTGGCCGAGACGGTGGCGACCTTGTATGGCAAGAGCCCCACCGAAGCAGAAAGTTTCTTGAAAACAATATGTTCAAGGTTGCGCGTCGACCGCGAGCGCGGCGATTGCACGGACCTCGAGCGGCTCTTGTCAGTGCTGCGAACCGACGCGCTAGCCCGCGGGCTGCCGCCAGCGCTGGTGCGCGCGCGCCTTTCTCCGCTGCAGCAACGGGTCGAGGTGCTGTTTCGTGAGTCGGCTGCGATGGCACATGGCGTGCAGAAACAGTGAGTAGCGAGCGACCAACGACGCAACACGCACCGACCCACAGGAGGCGACGGTGAAGATCAGAGCATTCTTCGACAAGCGAACCTGGACCCTGACCTACGTGGTCTATGACCCCGACACGCGCGACGCGGTGATCATCGATCCCGTGCTCGACTACGACCCCGCAGCGTCGAAGACGTGGACCGAGTCGGTGGACGAGGTGATCAAGTTCGCCAAGCAGTCCGAGCTCGAGGTGCACTACATCCTCGAGACTCACGCGCACGCCGATCATCTCTCTGGCTCGCAGACGCTCAAGGAGGCGTTCCCGCGCGCCAAGACCGCCATCGGCGAGCACATCACCGACGTGCAGGCGCTGTTCAAGAAGGTGTTCGACCTGCCAGCGGACTTCCCCACCGACGGGCGGCAGTTCGACGAGCTGCTCGTCGACGAGAGCGAGATCAAAGCCGGCACGCTGACGATCAAGACCATCAACACGCCGGGACACACGCCGGCCTGCGTGACCTATCAGATCGGCGACGCGCTGTTCACCGGCGACGCGCTGTTCATGCCCGACCAGGGCACTGGACGCTGCGATTTCCCGGGCGGCAGCGCGGCCGATCTCTACGACTCGCTGCAGAAGATCTACGCCATGCCGGACGAGATGCGCGTCTTCGTCGGCCACGACTACCAGCCCGGCGGGCGCGAGCTGCGCTACGAGACCACCGTCGGCGAGCAGAAGAAGCACAACGTTCAGCTGCCCGGCGACCGCGGCCGCGACGACTTCGTCGAGGCGCGCACGACGCGCGACGCCACGCTGAGCGCGCCGAAGCTGCTCTTCCAGAGCGTGCAGGTCAACATCGACGCGGGCAAGTTGCCCGATCCCGCGGCCAACGAGATCCGTTACCTCCGTATCCCGATCAACGTCTTCCGGCCCGAGCCGCAGCCGCAGGCGAAGGTCGAGCTGCAGCGCGTCTGACGCCATGTTGCAGCGAGTCCTGCCTGCAGCGCGCTGGCTTCGCAGCTACCGGCGCGAAGACCTCGGCGGCGACATCAGCGCCGGCCTGACCACCGCGGTGATGTTGATCCCGCAAGGGATGGCCTACGCGATGCTGGCAGGGCTGCCCCCGATCGTCGGGCTGTACGCGTCGGTGCTGCCGCTGGCGGTCTACGCGCTGTTCGGCTCGTCGCGCCAGCTGGCGGTGGGCCCGGTGGCGATGGTGTCGATGCTGGTGCTCGCCAGCGCTGGCGCCATCGCCGAGCCGGGCTCGGCGCAGTTCATCAGCTACGCGGTGATGCTGGCGCTGATGGTAGGCGTGCTGCAGCTGGCCATGGGCGTGCTGCGGCTGGGCTTTCTGACGAACTTCCTTTCGCACCCGGTGGTCTCGGGCTTCACCTCGGCCGCCGCGCTGATCATCTTCTTCAGCCAGCTCAAGCACCTGCTCGGTGTGCCGGTGGCGCGCAGTCACCACGTCAACGTCATCGCCGCGGCGGTTGTGTCGCAGCTGGCGAACGTCAGCGTGCCGACGCTGATCATCGGCGTGCTGACCATCGTCGCGCTGGTGGCGCTCAAGCGCTACGCGCCGCGCGCGCCGCGCGCACTGATCGTGGTCGTGCTCGGTACGGTCGCCGTGTGGCTGCTGGGGCTCGCCGACAAGGGCGTCGCTATCGTCGGCACCGTGCCGGCGGGGCTGCCGAGCCTGTCGCTGCCGCCGCTCGACTGGGCCGCGATGAGGAAGCTGGCGCCGATCGCCATCACGATCACGCTGGTGGGCTTCATGGAGTCGATCTCGGTGGCCAAGGCGGTGGCGCGTCGCCACGGCTACGAGGTCGACGCCAACCAGGAGCTGGTCGGGCTCGGCTTGGCCAACCTCGCCGCGTCGCTCACCGGCGCCTATCCGGTGGCGGGTGGCTTCGGGCGCTCGGCGGTCAACGACCAGGCCGGCGCTAACACGCCGCTGGCGTCGCTGATCACCGCCGCGGTGATGGGCGTCTCGCTGCTGCTGTTCACGCCGCTGTTCTACTACCTGCCCAAGGCTGTGCTGGCCGCGATCATCATGGTCGCCGTCGCCGGGCTGGTCGACCTGTCCGAGGTCAAGCACCTGTGGCGCGTCAAGCGCAGCGACCTCGTGCTGCTGCTGCTGACCTTCGGCGCCACGCTGACGCTCGGCATCGAGGAAGGCATCGCGGTCGGCGTCGGCGCGTCGCTGCTGTGGTTCGTCGTGCGCACCACGCGACCGCACACGGCGGTGCTGGGGCAGCTGCCGGGCAAGGAGATCTACCGCAACGTGGCTAACTTCAGCGAGGCGCGGCCGGTGCCTGGCGCGTTGATCGTGCGCGTGGACGCGCAGTTCTATTTCGGCAACGTCACGTTCCTCAAGGCCACGCTGTCGAAGCTCGAGGCCAAGGTGCCGCGGCTGCGCTCGGTGATCCTCGACGCCAGCAGCATCAACCAGCTCGACTCGTCAGCAGCCACCGCGCTGTGCGAGATCGCTACCGACTACCGAGCGCGCGGCGTGCGGCTGATGTTCGCCAACGTCAAACACCCCGTGCGCGAGGTGATGCGACGGACCGGGCTGGTCGATCGGCTGGGCATCGACTCGGGCCATCTGCGAGTGCACGACGCCGTAGTGGCGCACTTGGAGTCACAAAACAACGACGACGACGGGGACACGCCGAGCGAGTCACCGCGCGCCGCCGAGGCGAGCGAGCGACCCATCGTGCCGGCGCGTGCTGCTGCGCACGACAGAGCGAACGTCCCATGCGCGGAGCCCGAGCCCGCCCGCGCCTGAGTCGAGCACTGGCGCCCACGCTGGCGCTGCTGCTCGTCGCCGGCGCCGCCACGCGCAGCGCCCGCGCCGAGAACGCTAGCTGGCTGACGCTGCAGCTCTCGCACCGCACTCGCTTCGAGCGTCTCTGGCAGCGCTTCCGCCCGGCGGGCGGCGACGACATGATCCTCGCGCTGCGCAGCGGGGCGCGCGTCGAGCTGCGGCTCGCGCCGCTGGTGGTCGGCGCCGAGCTGGTCGACTCGCGCGCCTACCTCGGCAACGCGGCGACGCCGATGAACAGCACCGCCAGCGACGCCTTCGAGCTGCTGCAGGCCTACGTCGGCGCCGATCTGCGCGACGTGTTCGCCGCCGGCGCGCTGTTGCGCCTGCGCGCTGGCCGCATGACGATGGATCTGGGCAGCCGCCGACTGGTGGCGCGCAATAACTTCCGCAACACCATCAACTCGTTTACCGGCGTCGACACCAGCTGGACCTCGCGCGGCGGCCATCACGCACGCGCCTTCGTGGTGGTGCCGATGCGACGCGAGCCGCACGATCGCGACGCGCTGGTAGACAACGAAGTGGCCCTCGACGCGCTGAGCAGCGCCCTCTTGTGGGGCGGCTTCTACCGCACGCCGTGGCTCGGCTGGGGCGCGCGCATCGAAGGTTACGCCCTCGGCTTCAGCGAAACCGACGGGCAGCTGGCGACACGCGACCGTTTGCTTGTCACGCTCGGCGCGCGCGTGGTGCGCAGCCCGCGTCGCGCCGCGCTCGACCTCGAGCTCGAGGCGATGCTGCAGCTCGGCCGTTCGCACGAGACCACGGCGGCCGACGACGTGCGATGGCTCGCCCGCCGCGCCTTCTTCGTGCACGCCGCGCTGGGCTACACGCTGCCGCTGGCCTGGCGCCCGCGCGTGGTGGCGCTCTTCGACTACGCCAGCGGCGACGCAGACCCCGACGACGGCGTGCAGGGGCGCTTCGACACGCTGTTCGGCGCGCGCCGCTTCGACTTCGGACCCACGGGCATCTACGGCGTGGTGGCACGCAGCAACGTGAGCAGCCCCGGCGCGCGCGTGGTGCTTTCGCCGCTGCGCGCGCTGCGCGCGTTCGTTGGCTATCGCGCCTATTTTTTGGCGCAGCCGCGCGACGCGTGGGCGCGCAGCGGGCTGCAGGATGTCGCGGGCGGGTCGGGACGATTCATCGGCCACTTCATCGAAGCGGCGGCGCGCTTCGGGCTGCTCGGGCGCAGCTTGCTGGCCGCGCAGCCGTCGTCGGCGGCGAACATCACCGTCGAGGTGGGCGCGGCGCACCTGGTGCGGGGGCGCTTCGCGCTCGACGCGCCCGATGCACCGCCCGGTGGATCGTCGACCTACGTCTACACGCAGATGACGCTGCGCATTTAGTCTAGGTCCGCTACCGCTGCGTGTAGTCGCGCGGTGAGAGCTCGAAGTCCTGTAGTCGCACGTTGGTTGGTGTGACGCGCTTGACCGCGACCTTGATGGTCAGGGGCAGCAGCGCGCCGAACGCGCCGAAGGCCGCGGCGCGGCCACCTTTGCCGATGATGCGCGAGACGGCGGCTGGCGAGGCGCGCAGTGTCAGCTGCCAGGCCAGCGGGAAGCCGAGCTCGCCGGCGAGCCGGCGCCTCAGATCGCGCGCTACGCCGCCGCTGAGATGTGGCAGCACGACGCCGAGCAGCGCGCGGCGGTGATCGACGAGCGTCGCGTCGCGCGTGTGCCAGACGACCAGCTCGAGCGCGCGCGCGAGCCTCACGTCGCGCACCTGCAGGTCGAGCGTGATCGCGCTGCGGCGCGTGGTGTGACCGAGCATGCGCGGGCCGGGCGCGCTGCGTGTGGGCGACGCTGCGACCACCTGCACGTCGAGGCCGCTGCCGCGTCCGAAGGAGAAGGTTCTCTTTTCGTGGTCGAGCCAGCTGT
>JAGQIK010000346.1 GCA_020431405.1 Myxococcales bacterium | reverse complement strand
CGGCGGCGCCTCGCGTCGCAGCAGCGGCGGCGGCGGCCAGGTGCGCAGCCGTGGCGGGGGCGGACGCCGTCGCCGCTAGCGCGGCCTACCATCTTCCCGCCGCCTTGCTAGCCTCCCGCTAGTGCACTCCTACATCCCCTGGGCCATCGCCGGCGGCGTCATCGTCGCCGCCGGCCTCGTGCTGTGGCTGCTCGCGCGCCGGCGAAACGCCGCCGGCATCAACACCACCGCGACCTCGCGCACGCTGCAAGTCGGCGCACTGCTGACGCGCTCGGCGCTGCGCAAGCTCGTGCTGCGCGCGCGCCAGCTGCTCGCCAGCCGCCGCCGTCGCCAGCAGCTGCGCAGCCAGTACCACGTCAAGAGCGCACAGGAGGCGGCCCAGCTGATGGGCAACATGAAGGGCGTGTTCATGAAGCTCGGGCAGATCATCTCGTTTGCCGACGAGTCGCTGCCCAGCGAGGCGCGCGCGATGCTGCGCGGCTTGCAGAAGGACGCGCCGCCGATGGCCTTCGAGCTGGTGGAGGCGATGCTCGAGCGCGAGCTCGGCAAGCGCTGGCGCGAGCAGGTCAAGCACATCGACGAGGAGCCGCTCGCGGCGGCCTCTATCGGCCAGGTGCACGAGGCGCGCCTTCGTGACGGCCGCCACGTCGTCTTCAAGGTGCAGTACCCCGACGTCGACACCGCGATCCGCAGCGACCTGCGCGCCGCCGCGGGCCTGGGCAGCATCATCCAGCTCTTTCTGCCCAACGCCGATCACAAGGCGGTGCTCGCCGAGCTGGCCGAGCGCCTCGACGACGAGCTCGACTATCGGCGCGAGCTTCGCAACCAGCAGCTGTTCTGCCAGCTGTGGCGCGGCCACCCGTACATCCGCGTGCCCGAGGTCTACCCCGAGCTGTCAGCGCGCCGCGTGCTGTGTCAGGCCTACTGCCGCGGCATGTCGTTCTACGAGTTCCTCGAGCGCTCCAACGCGCGCGAGCGCGAGCTCGCCGTCTTCGTGCTCAACGACTTCGTCTTCGACTCCATGCACCGCTTTCACGTCTTCAACGGCGACCCGCACCCTGGCAACTACCTCTTTCACGAGGACGGCGGCGTCACGTTTCTCGACTTCGGCTGCATCAAATACTTCGACGCCGCGTTTCTCGCACACATGCAAGCGCTCAACCGCGCGATCGTCGAGCGCGACCGCGAGGCCTTCGACGAGCACATCCACAAGCTCGAGATCGTGCTGCCAGGCAGACCCTACGCGCGAGAGATGACGTGGGACTTCTTCCAGTACCACGCGGCGCCGTTCGCCGAGGACGCCGAGTTCGAGTTCACCCACGAGTACGTCGCGCGCGCCAAGCAGGTCATGAACCTCAAAGACCTCAAGATGCTCAACCTGCCGCCCGACCTGCTCTTCTTCAATCGCATCACGTTCGGGCTCAACGCGATCTTCGCCCAGCTTGGCGCGCGCGCGAACTTCCAGCGGCTCTACCGGCGCTATCTCTACCCGGCCGAAGACATCGCGCCGAGCCTCGCGCACGCCGGCGCCGAGCTGCCCGCCCGCTTTCTACCGGCACGCGCCGAGCCGGCGGCGGTGAAGGCGCTAGCTGCGCCGCAGGCGCCTTCGGCGGCGACTGGCTACAGGCAGGAGTCGGCGGCGTCAGCGCAGAGCGAGTCGGACACGCCGACCTGCGCGTAGCAGTCGCTGCAGCTGCTGGCGCTGTTGATGCCCGCGCACGTGGCGTTGAGCAGCACGGCGGGCTGGCGCTGAGCAACGTAGGCCGCCACGCAGCTCTTCTCTTGATCGGTGCTCGAATCGTACTCGCCGCACAGGCCGCTGCAGGTGCTCGGCTTGCCGCCACAGGCGTTGGCCACCACGAGCGTTACGAACACCACGACCAGAGTGATCAGAACACGCAGTCTCATTCCCAATCTCCTTCGTAAGGGCGTATGTCCCACAGTGTGCTCCTGTGCGCCCGAGCAGATGGTGTCGCCAATCACGCAGTGGCCAAAGTTTTTGCCGAGTCTCTCATCACCGGGTGCACGGCGCGCTGACCGCTTCGCCGCGCGTCGCCGCCACGTAGCGCGTGATCGTCTCGTGCAGGCCGAGGTAGAGCGCGTCGCAGACGATCGCGTGGCCGATGCTGACCTCGACGATCTCGGGCACCTCGCGCGCGAGCAGCGGCAGGTTCAACAGATCGAGGTCGTGGCCGGCGTTGACGCCGATGCCGAGCTTGGCCGCCGCCCGCGCCGTGTCGCGCACGCGCGAGAACTCCCGCTCGTGCTGCGCGCCGCCAAACGCGGCGGCGTAGGGCTCGGTGTAAATCTCGACGCGGTCGGCGCCCGTGGCGGGCACGTGCTCGATGCGCTCGGCATCGGCGTCGACGAAGATCGACGTGCGGATGCCGCGTGCTTTCGCGCGCGCGATGATCGGCTGCAGCGCCGGCGTCTCGCGCGGCAGATCCCAGCCGTGGTCGCTGGTGATCTCGCCCGGCGTCACCGGCACCAGCGTCAGCTGCGAGACGCCAAGCTCGAGCGCCAGCTCGACCAGCTCGTCGCGCGTATCGCCCTCGAGGTTGAGCTCGACGCCGCGCTCGCGACACAGCGCTGCCAGCGCGCGCACGTCGTCGGCGCGCGTGTGGCGGTTGTCTTCGCGCCAATGCAGCGTCACGCCGTAGGCGCCGGCGTCGAGGACGGCCTCGGCCGCCACGCGCACGCCAGGGTTCTGGTGGCCGCGCGAGTTGCGCAACAGCGCTACTTTGTTGAGGTTGACGGAGAGCTTCATGGCGAATCTTGTAGCACGGTCGTCCATCGCATCGGGCTGTTAAGATGCGCCGCGCCCGCGCAGAGGAGGAGCACCGAGCCATGGCCGATGTCGAGTTCAAGAAGGACCACCCCGGCGACGGAAAGCGCGCCACCAACGCCACGCTGCTTTCCATGTGGGGCAGCGGCAACCGTATCTTCGCCGCGGGCGGCATCGGCTCCGGCTCGCTGGTGCAAAGCGACGGCGACGCCTGGCGCGCGCTGAAGAGCGGCGGCCACGGGCTGCGCGGCGTGTGGGGCGCCTCGCCCGAGACGATCTACGCCGTGGGCGAGTGGGGCACGGTGCTGCGCTCCACCGACGGCGGCAGCACCATCGACGAGGTCGAGGTCGAGGGCGTCAGCGGCTGCATCTACAAGATCGACGGCGACGGCGACTTTCACGTCTTCGCCTGCGGCGACAGCGGCGCCGTGCTGCGCTCGGAAGACGAGGGGCAGTCATTTCAGGTCTGCGAGACAGGCGTCAGCTACCGGCTGCTCAACATCTGGGTCGGGCCTGGCTTCGGCAGCAGCGGCGTGGTCTGGGCCGTCGGCGACGGCGGCACGATCCTGCGCTCGGACAGCGGCGGCGAGACCTGGGAGGCGCGTGACAGCGGCGTGAGCAGCCCGCTCTGCTCGCTGTGCGGCGCCAGCGACGACGACGTCTGGATCGTCGGCGACGGCGGGGTGCTGCTGCGCAGCGCCGACGGCGGCGCGCGCTTCGAGCGCATCGATCTCGGCGTCAGCGCCGACCTCGAGGACATCTGCCTCGGCCCCTACGGCGAGATGTACGTCGTCGGCTCGGGCGGGCTCGTCGCCTCGTCGCACGACGGCGGGCGCACGTTCAAGAAGCACGACAAGCTGGGCCGCGATCACCTGTGGAGCGTCTTCTGCTCGCCTCTCGGCGTCGTGTATATCGGCGCCGAGAACGGCGTGATCTGGCGCGGCAGCGGCGGCAGCAGCGGACTGGCGCCGATCCCCTACTAGCGCTACGACCTACCGAATGTCTGACAACCGCGACAAAGACCAAGCCAAGCTCTCGCGCCGCGATCTGCTGATCGGCGGTGGCGCCGCGCTGACCACCCTCGCTCTCGGCGCCGGCGCGAGCGGCTGCAGCGAGCCCCCCGACGACCTCTCGCTGCCGCCGCCCGACGACAGCGCCGCCTACGTCGACTTCGACGCCGCCGCCATCGCCGACGACGAAAAACGCTTCCCTCTCGCCGCACAGGTCGGCGCGCTGGCCGGCAGCAGCGGGCTTCTGGTCGGCTACTGCGCCGACGACAGCAAGCTGCGGCTGCGCGTGTGGCGCGAGGCCGAGGAGCCGGGCAAGCAGTTTCTCGTCGACGAGCGCTCGCTCTCGCCGGTGGACGGTTACGTGCGCGAGACGCTGCGCGGCCTCTCGCCGGGTCACGCCTATCGCGCCGCGCTGTTCGCCGAAGAGGGCGGCAAGCTGGTTGCCCGCTCGCCGATCAACCACTTCAGGGCGCCCTACCCGCCAGGCTACCGGCCCACGCTGACCATCGGCGCCACGGCCTGTACGAGCATGAAGCGCGCGCCGTTCCCGGCGCTCTCGCAGCTCGCCGTCCAGGACATCGACATCTTCTGTCACACCGGCGACATGTCCTACAACGACGGCGCCAAGGACCGCGAGGGCTATCGCGAGAAGTGGCGCCGCACGCTCTCGCAGAAGGGCTACCGCGAGCTTCTGCCGGTGGCGCCGCTCTATCACACGCTCGACGATCACGAGGTCAGCGACAACTCGGTGCTCTACAAGCTCCCCGCCGAGCAGCGCGCCATCGCGCGCGAAGCGCTGTTCGAGCACGTCGCCACGCCCGACCTCGGCGACGGCCGCATCTGGAACAGCTACCGCTGGGGCGACACCGTCGAGATCTTCGTGCTCGACTGCCGCAGCGAGCGCGACGTCGCGTCGCGCGAGAGCGACGACCCGATCTACATCTCCAAGGCGCAGCTCGAGTGGTTTCGCGCGGCGATCACGGCGTCCAAGTGCCACTTCAAGCTCGTGCTCAACTCGGTGCCCATCATCGGCTTCCCGGACTTCTGGATCTTCCAGGACGACCGCTGGCAGGGCTACGAACGGCAGCGCCAGACGGTGCTCGACATCGTCGACAGCATCGACAACGTGTGGTTCGTCAGCGGTGACTTTCACATCGGCATGGTCGCGCGCGTCGAGCGCGAGGGGCCGCGCCGCGACCTGTGGGAGATCCTCGCCGGACCCGGCGGCAACGATAACCAGCTCTGGACGTCGCTCGAAGCCAACCCGGTGCTCTTCAAGCGCGGCGTGCCGCCCGAGCAGTTCGACTTCTTCAGCTCCAAGACGGCGGCCACCACGCTGACGCTCGACCCGCGCCGAAACACCGTGCGCGTGCGCTTCGTCGGCGACGACGGCGAGGTGCGCTACGACAAAGCGCTCAGCCAAGGCCGCGATCCCGAGGACCGCGCAGGGGACGTGCTAACCTCCTCTTAGCTCGAGCTTATGGATATGGAGGTACCCGTGCTTAGACACCGCAGCCTGATCGCCGCCCTCGGCGCGCTGCTGCTGCTCGGCGCCTGCGGCGCGCGCACGCCGGCCGGCTCGGCGGGCGGCCGCGACGACGGCGGCGTGCCGCGCGACACCACCGTCGACTCGCCGAACAACTACGACACGCTGCTGCCGCCGGACTTCAGTTTCCCCGACGACGTATTTTTCCCCGACTTCGGCTTCCCCGATCTGACGCGGGACATCGATCGGCCACCGCCGCCCGATGCCTTCTTTCCCTTCGACGGTGGTCCGCCCGGCTGCCTGCCCGCGTCCATCGCCGCGGTGCAGGGCACGTACAACGGCAAGTGGAACGGAATCGCCACCATCGGCGGCGGCGGCGGCGGCTCTGGCTTCCCCGTCAGCGGCACGCTGCAGATCTCGCTCAGCCAGTCACCCAACAAGCCTCCGGGCCTGATGGACGCCAAGGGCACCCTCAACCTGCAGGGCGTGCCGATCATCAACACGCTCGCGCTGCAGGGCCAGCTCAACTGCCGCACGCTGCAGATGACCGTCGTCAGCTCGGGCGTGCCCGCCAAGGGCGACCTCAGCGGCCAGCTCGACAACCTCATGCCGCTCGGCTTCAACAACGGACCCGTGTTTATCAGCGTCTCCTTCGGCGGGTTCTTCGCCGAGGCAAAGGGAACCTGGTCCGCCTACAAGTAGCAGCATATGGTTGGCGCATGCCCGCGCGCCGCCCGCTGCGAAAGCTCCCCCTCGTGCTGCTCGTCGCGTTCGCCGCCAGCGCCTGCCGCCCACCGGCGCCGACGGGCACGCGCGCGCGCGGCAAGGTCGCCACCGCGCGCGCCTCGCGCTGGGTCAGCAGCAACGTGCTGCGCGACGACTACGCCGGCTCGGCGGCCTGCAAGACCTGCCACGGCCGCATCTACGCCAAGTGGCGCGCCTCGCCGATGCGCAACATGACGCGCCGTATCGCCGAGGCGCGTGTCGACGCCCCCTTCGACGGCCGCACGTTTCGCTTCAAAGACGACAGCGTGGTGCTCGAGACGGTGGGCGGCCAGCGCCGCATGCGCTTCGACTCGCGCTACGCCGGCAAGCACACCTACCGCATCACGCGCGTCATCGGCGGGCGCTACCGCGAGGACTTCGTCGGCGTGCGCGTCACGGGCAAGCCGCGCGGACGCGACGCCGAAGAGCTGGTGCTGCCCGTCTCGTGGGTGCGCTTCGCCCACGAGCTGCGCTACAAGGGCTACTCGGTGATGCTGCCCGAGCGACCCGGCCTCAAGCCCGGCCCCGTATGGCGAAAGACGTGCATCCTGTGCCACAACACGGCGCCGCAGCTGACCTACTACTACGACGACCTCTACCGCGGCCCGAAGCAGTTCGGCTACCAGGGCACGCTCGGTGACACGCTGCTGCCCGCGACGCGCGCCTGGCGCTTGCAGCCGCGCGATCTGACGCGGCTGCGTGCCGCCCTCGGCGCCGAGCTCACGCGGCTGTGGTCGCCGCGACCGGTTCGCTGGCAGCGTACCGGTCTCGACAAGCTGCTGCGCGGCGCGGCCTACGCCACGCGGCGGCGCTTCGACGAAAAACACCTCGTCGAGGTCGGCATCGGCTGCGAGGCCTGCCACGGCGGCAGTAAGCAGCACGTCGAGAACCCGGCGCTGCGCCCGAGCTTCGCGCCGCGCACGACGCTCTTTCGCGCGCTGGTGCCGCCGCACATGCGCGCGTCGGTCGCCGCCGGCAACAAGGCGCCTTGGGTCAACCGCACCTGTCTGCGCTGCCACAACGTGCTCTTCTCGGGCTATCCGCACACCTGGGAGGGCGGCCAGCGCTCGAGCAACCCGGGCGGCTCGAACATCAACTCCAGCGAGGCGCGCGACCTGCTGCTCGGCCGCTGCTTCAGCAAGCTCGCCTGCAGCACCTGCCACGACCCGCACGCGCGCGACACCAGGGCGGCGCTGCACGCGCTGGCGACGCCCGCCAAGAACACCATCTGCACCGGCTGCCACGCGAAGTACGCCGCGCCGGCCGCCCTGCGCGCGCACGCGCACCACGACCCGGCGAAGGCCGGCGGCTCGTGCGTCGGCTGCCACATGCCGAAGAAGAACATGGGGCTGCGCTACGGCCTGACGCGCTATCACCGCATCGGCGCGCCCAACGACGCGGCGCGCGTAACGCGCGATCGCCCGCTCGAGTGCGCCCTCTGTCACCCCGAGCGCAGCGTCAGCTCCCTGCTCGCGTCGATGGAGCGCTGGTGGGGCGGCGCGGGCGGCGGCAAAGGCAAGCGCTTCGATCGCGCCGCCATCAAGGCGCTCTACGGCGACGACCTCGACAAGCCGACGATGGCCCTGACCCTCGCGCGCGGCAGAGCCCACGAGAAGGCCGTCGCGATGATCACGCTCGGCAAGGCGCGCTCGCGCGCGGCGCTGCCGGCTATCATCGACGAGCTCGCCAACGCCTACCCCCTGGTGCGCTACTTCGCCCGCGAGGCGATCCAGCGCATCACCGGCAAGCCGCTGCGCATCGACATGTCGCTGCCCGGCGCGACACTGCGCGCGCGCGCACGCGCACAGCTGGGCATCGCGGCGCGAAGCCCCAAGGCCGCTGCCCGCTGATGATCGCGCGCCGCGGCTGGCTGCAGTTGGTGGCGATCGCCGCGCTGGCGTTGCTCGCGCACGTCAACACCTTCGATAACAGCTTCCACCTCGACGACTTCTACCGCGTCCGCGACAACCCCGACATCCGGCGCGTGTCGCCCATCTCGCGCCACTTCGTCGACCCGCGCACGATGTCGACGCTCGAGAAGATCGCGCAGTACCGCCCGCTGCTGCCGCTGTCGCTGTCCATCGACTACGCGGCGGCCGGCGGTCGCCACAGCTTGCGGCACTATCACGCCACCAACCTCGCGCTGCTGATGCTGGTGGCGCTGCTCTGCTGGCTGCTGGTCAGACAGCTGCTCGCGCGCGCTGGGGTCGAAGTCGGGCTGCTGCCGCTTGGCGTGGCAGCCATCGTCGCGGTGCACCCGGTCTCGGGCATCCTCGTCAACTACATCTGCGCGCGCGATCTGCTGCTGGCGATGGTCGGGCTGCTCGGCACGCTGTGCGCCTACCTGGCGGCGCGCGGCGCGGGCCCTACCACGCGCGGGCGGCTGATGTGGGGGCTCTCGCTGCTCGCGCTGGCGCTGGCGCTGCTGTCGAAGACCAACGCCGCGGTGGCGCCGGCGCTGATCGTGCTGCTCGAGCTGACGATCGGCGGCGAGTCGCCGCGCTCGGCGCGCCCGTGGTTGCGCGCGCTGCCCGCGGCGCTGGTGGTGGCGGCGTTCTTCGCGTGGACACACTTCGGTCTCGGCTTCTCCGACGCGGCGCACGTCACGTCGCAGCAGAGCCCCTGGACCTACGCGGCGACGCAGGCGCGGCTGCACCTGCTGCACTACCTGCGCAACGCGCTGTGGCCGCTCGCGCTGGCGGTCGACCCGCACGTACAGGCTGTCGACAGCTTCGACCTGGGCGCGATCTGCGGCGCCGCGCTGATCATCGCCTCGCTGCTGCTGGCGGCGCGCTGGCGGCGCGAGCGTCCGCTCGAGGCGCTCTGCATCGCGGGCTACTGGGTGGCGATGGCGCCGACCTCGTCCTTGCTGCCGCTTCACGCCATGGCGGTCGACTATCGGCCCTTTGTCGCCTCGCCGTTTCTGTGGCTGTTCGTCGCGCTGCTGCTGCGGCGCGTGCTCGCCGTGCAGCCGCTGCTGCGCGCCGGCGCGTGCGCGCTGGCGCTGCTCTACTTCGGCGCCGTCGCGCTCGCCAACAACCGCGCCTGGCGCGATGACCGCGCGCTGTGGGAGCACGCGGTGGCGCACGGCGGCGGCGCGCTGGCGCATCACAACCTAGCCGTCGCGCTCGGCCGGCGCGACGAGCTTCCGCGGCGCGTCGCGCTGCTGCGCCAGGCGCTGGCCCTCGCGCCGCGCTTCGTGCTGGCGCACGTCAACGTGTGTCGCGCGCTTGTCGGCCTCGGCAAGACGCGCGAAGGGCTGGCCCACTGCACCAAGGCGGTTGGCCTCGATCCGCGCGCCCCGCTGCCGCGCTACTGGGTGGCGCTGACCCTCGCCCAGCTGGGCGACAAACGCGCCGCGGCACGCCACTACGCCGTCGCCGCCGAGCTCGACGCGCGCAACATCGAGTATCAGTACGCGGCAGCGCGCGCGCTGCAGGTCGCCGGTGACGAACAGCGCTCGCTCGCGCCGCTGCGGCGCCTGATGCGCCTCAGCCCGCGTGGCTACAAGGACGCCGGCTACCTGCTCGGCTGGGCCTATCAGAAGCTCGGCCAGCGCGATCGCGCCATCGCCGCCTACCGGGCGTTTCTGAGCGCGCAGCCCAAACACGTCCAGGCGCGCTTCAACCTGGCCTTCGCACTGATGAAGCGTGGCGACTGCAAGGCCGCCGTCCCCGAATTCCAGCGCGTGCTCTCACTCAAACCGAGCTACCAAGCCGCCCGCCTGCACCTCTCCTCCTGCGTCTCTCCAACGAGGCCCTAGCCGCCCTTGCCCTTGGTCTTGGCCTTGGCCTTAACCTTAGACTTAGACTTAGACTTCGACTCCGCCCCCGCCAAGGCTGTCCCCAACGCCGCCGCCCGCGCCTGCAGCGCCGTCACGCCGCTGCGCACCGCCTTTTCGAGCGCGACGATGCGCTTGGCGAACTCGGGGTTGCCCACCAGATCCACCCGCCAAGCGCCGCGCTCGTAGGCCAGCGTGTGCCAGGTCTCGTTGACCTTGCCGCCCGCCTTGAAGCGCTTCTTGAACTTGGCGTGGCGGTCCTTCTGCTCGAGCGCGATCACCTCGCTGCGCGGCGCCTTGGCGATCTTCGCGAGGTGCGCCTTCCAGCTGACCCGCCGCATCATCGTCGAGAGGCGCAGCCGCAGCATCGAAAGCGCCAGCAGCTGCTTGGCAACCTTGGCGCGCTGATCGGGCGCCAGCGCGTTGGCGCGGCGCGCGATGGGATCGACCACCAGCGCCGCCTGCGACAGCCGCTTCTGCACACTGGCAAACTGTTGGTCGAGCCGCCGCTCGCTGGCGCGCGTCAGACAATCGCGAAAGCCTTTGACGTCGTCGGCCTGCGCACGCGCCTCGCAGCGATAGAGCAGCGCGCGCACGTCGCTCGCCGCCAGCTTGGGCACGCCGGTCACAGCCGCTGAGCCCGAGCCCGCCGCCGCCGTCCGCGGCTTCTTGGCGCAGCCCAGCGGCGCGGCGACGAGCAGCGTCAATAGCAGCGCGCGGGCGACGAACATGTGGCGCAGAATAGCCCGCCTTGCCAAGCGGACGCGAGAGCGCTTTGATCAGCGCCCATGAGCCAAGCCAAGGGCACCACAAAACGCAGCGCCGGGCTGCTGCTGTTGCGCAACCTCGGCGGCGCCAGCGAGCTCCTGCTCGTCCACCCCGGCGGTCCGTTCTTCCGCAACAAGGACGCCGGCTGGTGGTCGATCCCCAAAGGCCTCATCGAGCCCGGCGAGGACGCGCTCGAGACCGCGCTGCGCGAGTTCTGCGAGGAGACGGGCTTCGCGAGGCCACAGCCGCCGTACGTCGATCTCGGCACCGTGCGCCAGAAGAGCGGCAAGATCGTCTATGGCTTCGCCGCCGTCGGTGACGCCGATCCCGCCGCGCTCTCGTCCAACAACTTCGAGATGGAGTGGCCGCGCGGCTCCGGGCGCAAACAGAGCTACCCCGAGGTCGACCGCGCAGGCTGGTTCGCGCGCGAGCTAGCCGACGCGAAGATCATGGCCGCTCAGCAGCCCTTCATCACGCGCGCCCTCGCCTCGCCAGAGATTCGCCAGGCGCTGCAAGCACGGCGCGATCGCTGAGCAAAAACGTCGCGCTCGCCACCTCTTTCAAAAGAGGGGAGGCGATTTCATGAGTCAGTATTGGCTGTTTCTGTTGGTGCCGGCTTTCATCGCCGGCTACCTGACGCACGTCTACCACGCGACCAAGCGCGACATCGACATCGGTCGCTTGCTCGAGTGGCTCGTCGTGCGCCGCCACTTCGACATCGCGCTGCGCGTGATCCGGCTGCGCCTGTTGCGCTGGTCCAACCTGCGCGTGCGCGGCGAGCACGACACCACGCCCGCGCCTGCGCGCGAGGGTGTGGAGACGGCCGACACGTTCCAGAGCGACATCCCCACCTGAGCTCGCGACACCCGCGCCACAGCCGCATCGCAGTATTGTCTCTTTACGTAGAGCGAGGTGTTGGGTACCGTCTCGCCCGCCCGCGGAGGAAGCAGTTGCCCAAACTACAAGGTGTTTCTCGCAGGTTGGCCTTGCTCTGCCTCACGGCGTTGCTCGCGCTGGCCTTCGGCGCCTGCACCAGCGACAACCCGGTGCAAAAGGACGGCGCGGTCAAGGACCTGCCCACGTCGAAGGATGGCGTCACCGACGGCGTCGTCGACGACGCCCGATCCGAGGCAGGGCCCACGCCCGACGGCGCCACCGACGGGCCACCCCCCGACGCTCCGCGCGAGATCTTCGATGGCCGCGTGCTTCGCAAGGGCAACCTCGGCGGCGGCAGCGGCGTCTCCACCGGCGGCACATACACCCTTCAATCGCAGATCGGGCCGGGCCTCGGCGTGCAGCCAGCCACCGGCGGCACTTACGAGCTGCGCTGGAACGCGTCGATCATCCCTTGGTAGATGAAGAGGTCACACATGCGTAGAACAGTCACCGCGACGACGATGGCGCTGCTTGGCGTGATGGCGCTCGCGGCGCCGGCGCTGGCCGTGCCGACCAAGGTTGCCTACACCGGCCGCCTGCTCGACGGCGGCCAGCCGGTCAACGCGACGCTGGCGATCACCTTCGAGATCTTCGACGCGGCGACCGGCGGCACGAGCGTCTGGTCGGAGAGCCACGCCAGCGTCTCGATCAGCGACGGCGTCTTCACGGTCGACCTCGGCGGCGCCACGGCGCTCGACAGCACGGTCTTCCCCGGTGCTGCGCGCTGGCTCGAGATCACCGTCGGCAACACCAAGCTCTCGCCGCGCGTGGCGATCCAGTCGGTGCCCTACGCGGTCACCGCTGGCGACGTCGACGGCGACATTCATCCCAAGTCGGTCTCCATCGGCACCAAGCTGGTCATCGACAGCACCGGCAAGTGGGTCGGCGATCCCGCTGGCCTGCAAGGTCCGGCCGGACCGACGGGACCGACGGGCCCCGCGGGACCGACGGGACCAACAGGACCGACCGGCGCTAGCGGTCCCAGCGGTCCGCAGGGCCCCGTCGGCAACACCGGCCCGCAGGGACCGCAGGGCAACGTCGGACCGCAAGGACCGCAGGGCAACAGCGGCCCGCAGGGACCGCAAGGCAACGTCGGCCCGCAAGGACCGCAGGGCAACGTCGGCCCGCAAGGACCGCAGGGCGACACCGGCCCGCAAGGCCCGCAAGGAAACGTCGGCCCGCAGGGCAACACCGGCCCGCAGGGTCCGGCGGGCACACCTGGCCTGCTCGCGGCGGGTGCAACGCACACCGCGACGGGCCCCAGCGTGATGAGCGGCACGTCGCCGGTGTGGCTGGGTGGCTCGCGGCTGGCGGTCAACGTCGGCGATCGCGTGCACATGATCGGCACGATGGTGCTGGTGCCCTCGTCATCGGGCTCGATCTCGGCCACGCTGCGCCCCTGCTACCGCAACCCGTCCACCGGCGGCATCGCCTACACGGGCACCGGCTCGACGGACGCCTCGCGGGCGACCACCGTCGACAACCGCGGCGTCTTCACCTTCCCGCCCTACGGCGCCAATGTGACGATCAACGAGCTCTTCGTCTCGCCCGCCACCGCGACCTACGAGTTCGGCGTGTGCGGCGCGCTGACCAACTCGCAGGGCGACTCGCTGCGCGGCGACCAGCAACACTTCACGCTGTTGCGTTTCCCGCCCTAGAGCCCACGCCGTGATCGATCTTCTCGTCGTCGGCCACGTCGTCAAGGACGTGCTCGACGACGGCAGCTACCGCATCGGCGGCACGGCCGCCTACGCCTCTGCGCTCGGGCGCGCGCTCGGGCTGCGCGTCGGCGTGCTGACGGTAACCTCTCGAGACCTCCTCGAGCACCCAGCGCTGGCGAGCATCGACGTGCGCGGCCGCGTCGTCGACGAGCCGACCCGCTTCGACAACCGATACCAGGGCAGCGCGCGCGCGCAGCGGCTGCTCTCGCGCGCACCCGATATCGCAGCCGCCGACCTGCCCGCCGAGTGGCGCGCCACCAAGCTGGTGCTGCTCGGACCGGTCATCGGCGAGGTCGACGCGTCGATGGCGCGCGCCTTCGAGCCCAACACACGCGTCGCCGCCTGCCTTCAGGGCTGGCTGCGCCAGGTCGACGGCGACGGCCGCGTCAGCGCGCGACCATTTCAGCGCTTCGACGCGCGCGCGCTGCTGCCGAGCCTCGAGGCGGCCTTTCTCTCGCCCGAGGATCTCCAGCCCGACGAGCGCGACGCCGCCGTCAACGCCTGGCGCGCGCTGGTCGACCCGCTGCTCTACACCCTCGCCGAAGACGGCGCACGGGTGCTGCGCGGCAGCGCCAACAGCGCCCACGTCGCGGCGTTTTCGGCCAACACCGTCGACCCCACGGGCGCCGGCGACATCTTCGCCGCGGCCTATCTCGTCGCCCGCGGAGACGGCCTCGAAGTCGAGCCCGCGGCGCGCTTCGCCGCCTGCGCTGCCTCGTTCATCGTCGAGGCGCCGGCGCTGCAGCGCGTACCCGACCGCGCCAGCATCGCGCGACGGCTGCGCGACGGCGAGCGCAACCCGAGCACGTCCGCCGCGCTGTGACGGCGCAAGCGCCGCGCATGCTCGACGCGGGTTTCTTCGATCGCGACCCCTGCCAGGTGGCGCGCGACCTGCTCGGCGCCACGCTGCACCGCCGCCTCACGCCGCGCTCGCGCTGGCTTCGCGCCACGATCATCGAGACCGAGGCCTACTACCGTGACGAGAAGGCGAGCCACTCGTCCTTGGGACGCACGCCCAGCCGCGAGCCGATGTGGGCGACGCCCGGCACGCTCTACGTCTATCACTCGCGCGCCGGCGACTCGCTCAACGTCAGCGCCGGCGGGCCGGGCAACGCCGTGCTGATCAAGGCAGCCCTCCCGCCCGACGACGCGAACGTGCTCGCCGCCATGCGCCGTCTCAACCCGCCGCCAGGAGAAGACGACGACACGCCGCCGCGCGCGCGAGAGCGACTGTGCGCCGGTCAAGCGCTGCTCTGTCGCTCGCTCGCCATCGCGCGCGAGACGTGGAGCGGCCAGACGTTTCACCCCGACGCGTTCTACGTGAGCGCCGCCGCCCCGCCGAGACCCCCGGCGCTCGTCACCACGCGCCTCGGCATTCGCGCCGAGCGCGACGCCCACCTGCCCTACCGTTTCGTGCACGCCGAGCACGGCGCATACTGCAGCAAGAACCCGCTGCGGCGCGGCGTCATCGAAGGGCGCGACTACGTCTGGCTCGATGCTGGCGAAGCCGCCCCGGCGCCAACGCACTAGCGGGCTACGGCCGCGTGTGCGTGCCGCGGCGGTAGGCGTAGATCATCAGGAAGGCTCCGCCTGGCCTCGGAAGGCATTTGTCCGTCGAAGCGTCACAGCAGCCGGGCCCGCCGGCGGTGCCCAGCACGTCGACGAAGTAGCGCTCGAGCTCGCGCGCTTCGGCCGCAGACGAAGCGCGACGAATGATCCACGTGTCGCGCGTCTCGTGCACGCCGTGCTCTTCGAACATCCTGCGCCGCGCGTCACGGCTCACGCCGACGTACCACTGGTCCGGCCCGCCGCCCAGACGGGCGATGAAGCTCTTGAAGTCGATTCGGATGCGTTGCTTGCTTGTCATGACGGACAGAGGTGCTGTCCGTCGTGGATTCGCGGCTACAAGCGCGGCGCCACACCGAGCAGCGTCTCGGCATCACCGAGCTCGGCTTGCACCGCGCGCGCGACCTCGATCAGATGCGCGTCCGTGCCGCCGCGGCCCATCAACATCAACCCCACCGGCATACCCGCCGCGTCGCAGCCCACCGGCAGCGTGATCGCGCACCAGCCGAGGTAGTTGGCGCTGCTCGTGTTGCGCAGCGCGAGCAGGTTGTTGCGCCGGTAGCCCTCCCCATCGGCGACCTCCTCGAAGGTCGGCGGCGTGAGCGCCACGGTCGGTGCCACCAGCGCGTCGAAGGGCCCGATGGTCTCGGCCGCGCTCGCGCCGAGCTGAGCGAGCCGCTCGAGCCGCTGCAGGTATTCGCTGGCGGGCACCGTGGTGGCACCCTGAAGCCGCGCGCGCACGTTGGGGTCGAGCGTGTCGAGCGCCTCGGGAAGCTCGCTCTGCAAGAAGCGCTCGAGCTCGATGGCCACCGGACCGCCGGCGAGAAAGACCTGATAGGCGGCCTCCACCTCGGGCAGCTCGACGCGCGCGACATCGGCACCGTGCTGCACGAGCACGCCGAGCGCCGCATCGACGGTCTCGACGACGCCCGGCGAGCAGTCGCTCCAGAAGAGCTGGTCGCAGCGCGCCAGACGCAGGCGCGAAAGAGGCAGGCGCGAAAGATCGATCGCCCCTCGACGCGCGCCGCAGCTCGCGTCACCCGCGCGCACGCGCCCGTCGATGGCCTCGAACGCGAGCGCCACGTCCGCGACGTCGCGCGCGAGGATGCCCGCCGTGTCGAGCGACGCGCTCAGCGGCACGATGCCGCGCGTGCTCCAGCGACCCACCGTCGTCTTGAGCCCCACCACACCGCAAAAGCTCGCCGGGATACGCACGCTGCCCGCGGTGTCGGTGCCGAGCGCGAGCAGCGCGCTGCCCTCGACGAGGCTCACGCCGGCGCCCGCGCTCGAGCCGCCCGGCACGCGCGCCGCGTCGGCGTCCCAGGGGTTCTTTGGCGTCGGGTAGTGCGGGTTGGTGCCGATGCCGCCGAACGCGAGCTCCACCGTGTGCGTCTTGCCGACCACCACGCCGAGCTGGCTACGCAGCGCTTGCACCACCGGCCCCGCCTGCTCCCACGACGCCGCGAGCGCGCGCGGCGTCCCCCCGTAGGTGCGAAAGCCCGGCACGCCGAACAGATCCTTGACGCTGATGGGCAGCCCCATCAGCGGGCCGAGATCAAAACCCGCCGCAAGCGCAGCATCGGCGGCAGCTGCCTGCGCCAGCGCGTGCTCGTCGTCGACGCTGCGGTAGGCGCCGAGCTCGTCACGGCGCGACGCGATGGCGTGGGAGACGAGCTGCCGGCTGGTGAGCTCGCCGCGGCGCAGGGCGCGAGCCGCCGACACGAGCGTCGGCGGGATGTGAGGGGCGGTCGTGGTCGTCACGGCCGAGAGCATAACGCGGCACACGCTCCGCCTAGCGACGCGTTCGCGAAGACCTGCGAAACGCGTATACCGTTCGTCCTTCGCCGGTCACGCCGTCGACCTCGCCGTCGGTACCCACCGTCTCGACGAAGAACCGTTCCACTTCACGCGCTTCCGCCGCCGATTGTGACACCCGCCAGATCCAGCGGTCGGCCGCGCGATCGACGTTGTGGACCTCGAATAGCTGGCGTTCCGCGTCACGCGTGACACCGACGAACCACTTGGTGGCGTCGCCCCCCATGGTCTCCAGGTAGCGATAGATCTCGACGATGATCTGGTCCTTGCAAGGCAGCTCCAAACCTCCACCTCCTCGACCAGAAAGAGGTGCGGGCACGCCGCCGTTTGCGCTGGCAGGCAGGTCGGGTCCGAAGCTACTCTTCAGCCTCGGTGCCTAGCAGTCGCAAGCCAGTTGTCGCGGTCTTCGCCACCGATCCCGAGCGCACGCAGCGGATCGTCGCGCTGCTCGCATCGCAGCGATACGAATGCCGCAGCGCTGCGGACGCCTGGTCGCTGATCTCGGCGACGCGCGACGCCAGCGTCAAGCTCGTGATCGTCGACGCCCCCGGCGACGCGTCGGCTCAGAAGCCGCTGATCGCTGCCCTGCGCGAAGGCGACACCGCCCCCCACGTCGTGCTCGTCAGCGACCGCAACGACCTACACGCCACTCCCGGCGCGCAGGTGCTGGTGCGCCCCGTCAGCGACCAGGAGCTCGTGGCGCTCGTCGGCGGGCTGGTGCGCGTGCGTGTCACACGCGAGCACGCGCCCGTGCGACGCGCCGGCGCCGTGATGAGCTTTGACCTGATCGAGCTGCTCGCACACCTGTGGCACGCCAAGCGCACGGGCGAGCTGCTGGTTAGCACCGAGCGCGGCGAGGTGCGCATCTATTTGCGCGGCGGCGAGGTGCTCTTCGCCGACCACGACGACATCAGCGACACGCTAGGCCGGCGGCTGCTCAACCGCGGCGTGATCGACGGCAAGCAGTTCTCGCAGGCCGTCGACGCCATCGGCGAAGGCAACCGGCTCGACAACCCGATGCTGCTCGGCGAGGCGCTGCTGCAGCTGGGCCACATCAACATCGACACGCTGCGCGCCGAGCTCAGCGCGCAAACAGGCGACCGCGTCGCGGTCTGCTGCGAAGCGCCGCCGCTCGGCATCCGGCTCGGCGCCGCCGCCGAGGACATCGGCGACAAGTCGTCGCTCTCGCCGCCGATGCCGAGCATCTTGCTCGCCTGCATCAAGCGGGCGCCGCAGGTCGACGTGACGCGCTTCCTCAGCCCTCACGCCCACGGGCGGCTCGAGGTCACCGTGCCTTTCTGGGAGCTCGCCGATCGTGCGGGGCTCGACGAGGGGGAGGCGTCGTTCGTGATGTCGATCGACGGCAAGCGCGCCGTCGACTCGCTGCGCGTGCTCGGGCCGCTCAGACGCGAGCAGATCGACCAGCTGATAGCGCTGCTGATCGTCGGCAAGCTCGCCACCATCGACACGCGCAGCGCGCCGTGCGCGCTGATCCAGCGCGTGCTCGAGGGCAAGGCCGATCAGCTGGTGGCGCCGCAGAACAACACGCCCAGCAAGGCCAGCGCCGCGCGCCAGCCAACGCCCGAGCCGCTCGAGACGCCGCGCGATCCGAACCACAAGCGCACCGGAGCCGACTCGGCTGTGATGGGGCTGATGACGCCGGGCGAGACGGCGTCGCCACGCAGCGTCGCCGGTCGCGCCAGCGCCAGCGCCGCGAGCGACTCGCTCGGCGACTCCTTCGACGAGCTGACAGGCAGCTCCGCGTCGAGAGAGTTCGGCAGCGGCAGCTACGAGCTGGCCACGCCGGAGGGCATCGACTCGCTCGGCAGCGGCGCCTTCGCGCGCTTCACCACCGGCGAGGTCTCGACCACCTTCCAGCCGACCGAGAGCGCCGAAGGCGAGCCCGAAACGCGGTCGACGGCCAAGCTGCGCCAGCGTCGACTGGAAGCCGAGCGCTGGAGCCAAGAAGGCCTCGCCGCCTGGCGCGAGGACGACCTCGACGCGGCACAGAGCGCCTTCGCCAAGGCCGCGCGCCTCGACCCCGAGGTCGAAGAGTACGTGCTGCACGAGCGCTGGATGTCCTACCGCCGCAAGGGGCGCGCCTCCAAGCGCCGCCTCGAGAAGCTGCGCAAGCTCGCCGAGCGCGTTCACCGTCGCCAGCACGACAACGCCCTCGCGCACATGGTGCTCGGCCACGTGATGCGCGAGCTCGGTCGCCCCACGCGCGCGCGCCAGCATCTGCAGCTGGCCGAGAGCTCCGACCCGAGCATGCCCGGCCTCGCCGACGAGCGCATTCTGCTCGGCAGCTGATAAACTACCGTCCATGAAAAACCTATCGCTTCGAGTATTCGGCGCGGCGACGCTGCTGCTGGTCGGTGTGGCCTGCAGCGACGAATCGCCGACGCGCGACGGCGGCGGCGGTGAAGCCATCGCCGACCTCCAACGCTCCGAGACCATCGTCGGCGACACCAGCGTCGACGGCCCCGCAGCCGACGGCCCGCGGCCGGACGGCCCGCTGCCCGACACCGGCAGCGGCGACACCACCGCCGACGCCATCGCGATCACCTGCCCGCCGCAGGGCCCCTTCGGCACCAACAAGGGCGACAAGCTGCCCAACCTGACGCTCAAAGACTGCGCCGGCAACAACCACGACATCCACGACCTGTGCGGCAAGAAGGCAGCCTGGATATTCATCTTCCGCGGCTCGTGAGGCAGCTGTATCAACCGCGCCAGGTCGGCTGCGGCTTTCTACAACAAGTACAAAAACGCCCACGGAAACAACTTCGAAGCCTTTTTCATTCTCACGCAGGACTCCAACTTCGCCATCCCCACGGCGACCTACTGCAACCAGATCAAAAACAACCCGCAGTACAACCTGCCGATGACGGTGTTGCGCGACCCGACGGGCAACACGATCCAGTCGACGTTCAAGATCCCCGCCAACCGCGACGCCGATCTCGTGCTCGACGCCGCCGGCGTGATCCAGCTCAAGCTCGAGGGCGGCGGCGGCGGCGCGGGCGGCGGCGAGTCCACCGTCGGTCCCGTGATCGACGGCCTGCTCGGGCCGTGATCGCGCGCGCAGCCGCGTTCGCGGCGCTGCTCGTGCTGGCGACGGTGGGCTGCTCTGACAGCAGCTCGCCCGCCGACAGCGCGGCGGACACGACGCCGCGTGACGCCTCCACCGAACAGACGACGCCCGACGCGAGCCCGGACGCGGCCGTTTGCACGGCGCGCTACACCGAGCGTGTCACCGGCTCGGTCGTCGACGAAAACGGCAAGGGCATCGCCAACGCGCGCCCGCAGCTATGCCTGCGGCTCGCCAACACCGCGCTGGTGTGTCTCGATCCGCCCTTCACAGACGCAGAGGGCAAGTTCGAGATCAACGTGCCCGAGAGCACGCGCTGCATTGCCGAGGCGGTGATGCGCGCGCTGGTGCCCTCGACCGCCAACGCCACCACCTATTGCCCGGTCTCGCTGCCGTCGGACGCCTCGCCCGACGTCGCGCTCGCGTCACCATTCACGGTCTTTGCCACCAAGCCGGCGACGACGCTACCGCCGGAAGGCGATGTCGCGCAGGCGCGCGTGGTCCGCTTCGACGACGGCCTCGAGATCGACGTCATCCCCAAGGACACCTTCCTCGCCGCGCCCGGCTACGCTGGCCTCGCCGCCCGTCGCCTCGCCCCCGACGCGCCCGGCGTCTGCTTTCTCGACGCCGCGCAGCGCGCCAAGGTCTCCGCCCTCTACGCGTTCTCGCCGGAAGGCAACCTGCTCGACGGCGGCTTCACCGCGCGCATTCCAAACGGCACCAACTTGCCGGCCAACAGCGACGTGGCGCTCTATCTGCTCGGCGGCCTCGACTGCATCCTCGAGGACGGCACGCTCGTCGGCGAGGGCCAGTGGGTCAACTACGGCAGCGGCAAGGTCAGCGCAGACGGCGCCACCGTCGAGGCCAAGATCCCGTGTCTGACCTGGTTCGGCTACGGGCCCAAGTAGCGCCTCGCGCCGCGCGCCTCGCGGCGGCCGCCTTGTAGCGAGCTAGCCTCCCGCCAACCGCCGAAACAGCGCGCGCGCGCGCGACAGCAATCCTCCGGCGCCGCCGTCGCCGCGTCCGGGCACCACCGTGACCTCGAGCAGCCCCGGGTTGCCGGCGCGCTCCTCGTCGAACATGTTGCGCACGCAGACGGCGTAGCGCTGCGGCGCGCTGCTGCCCTCTGGGCTCACCGTCACGGCGGTCGCCGTCAGCGGCACGCGCAGCTCGTCGCGCCCCGCGAAGTCGATGGCGCGGCGCTTGATCTGTCCGCCACCTTCGACCGACGTCAGCGCGTCGGGCAAGCAGATCCAGAGCAGGTCGCCGCTGACGTAGCCCTTCTCGAGCTGCACGACGAGGTCGAGCAGATCGCCCGGCGAAAACGTCGCGCTGGCGCGGCCGGCACGCTCGAGCGAGACGCGCAGCGGTGCGCTGCTGGCGAACTGCCCCCAGTCCTCCTCGATGACCCGCGTGACCTCGACGGCCACCACGCCGCCGCGGCAGGTCACGCGCTCGCCACACTCGGCGCCGAGCCTGACCGCTTCGGCGAGTGACATCTCGCGCCCGTCCACGTCCACGCGCGTCGTGCCACCCGTGCTCCCGCCCACCAGCCCCGCGGCCGACAGCTCCGACATCATCGCGATCGCCGCCACCGAGTCATAGGTCGAGTAGAGCGCGCCGTTCTCGCCGATCTCGCTGACCACCGCGTTGGCCAGCTCGAGCGCCGAGCGAATCTGCCCGCGCCCCTCGGCGCGCAACAGCACCGCCGCCGCGTAGGCCTTGTCGACGCGCGCCTGCACGGCGCCCATCGCCCCGCTGGCAGCCTCGGCCACGCGCAGCGCGAGCTCCACCGCGCGCGTGCGCGCGCGCTTGTTGTCACCGAAGCGCACCGCGTCGTAGGCGCTCTGCAGCGACTCGGGTTTGGTCGGCGGCCAGTCGAGCTTGTAGGCCTTACACGTGTCGGCGGCCATCTCGAGGCAGCGATCGATCGCCGCCGAAAGCGTGCGCGACGGCGAGAGCTCGCGCAGCAGACCAACGTAGTGCAGGTACTGCGCTGCCTTGGGGCCCCAGTACACGTCGGGCTTGGCCGACGAGTCGGGATACATCTTGAAGCCGCGCCCGCGCAGCCACATCGACTCCTCGCGCTTGATGCCGGTGAGGATGATCGACTCGGCGCGCTGTCGCTCCGCCGGGACGAGCGCGTAGAGCGTCACGGCGGCGAGCATCTTGGCCGCCGTCTGCTCGCAGCAGGCGTGCCCGTAGTCCGACGTGGCGTGCACCAGCGCCTTGAACGGCTTGTCGAGCGCCGGCAGCACGCGCAGCGCGACGATGTGCTCGGCCTCGGGCGGCGAGAGCGCGACGCTCTGGCCGTCCTCGAGCAGTCGCAGCGTACGCGCCACGTGCCGGATCTTCCCGGGCTCGTACACGCGCAGCACCGCGCGGTCCTGCTTGCCCGCGGCGTCGCGCACCTCGGCGACGTACTCGCCGGGGCTCGCCACGAGAAAGCTCAGCGCCGCGCGTCCGCCCTCGACGTGCCCCGCGCTGAAGTCCATATCACCGCTGGCCAACGCCAGCGGCGCGCCGTCGCAGGTGAGCGTGACCTCGGCCGGCCCGTTGCTGGCGCCGACGTGCAGCGTGCCCACGGCGCCGTCGCCGCGCTGGACGAAAGGCGCCATCTGCAGCGCCACGAACGGGTCTTTAGCGGCGCGAAAGCGCGCCTCGCTGCCGCGCCAGTCGAGCCCTGCGATGGCGAAACCCTCGACCACGTAGTCGGTGAACGCGTCGGGCAGCGCCACCTCGACCTGGCCGCGCCCCTCGGCATCGAGCGCCACCAAGCCCGCGAAGAGCACCTCCGGCACGTCGTCGCCCGCGTCGTCGGGCGCCTTGCCCTCGCCGCCGTCGCGCGCACCGTCCTCCGCGCCCGCCCCGCTCTCCTCCGCGAAGGCGTAGTCGAGATCGCCAAGACCAGCCGCGCTCTCCGAGACCATCGCGTCCATCATGTGCGGCGCGCCGCCGACAGCCACCGGCGCCGGCATCGCGCTCCCCGGCATCGCGCCGCTGAAGCTCATCGCACGCATGGGCATCGGCATCCCCATCGGCGGGCCGGGCGGCGGCATGAACTGCGGCACCAGCTCGGCCACCGTCTGCTCGACCTCGCCAGTGGCCGCCAGCAGCGACTGTGACGCATCGAGCTGGGCCTTGATGCCGGCGGCGAGGCGGTTCTGCGGCGAGTCCGGCGAGACCAGCCGCGCGTCCTTGACGATCAGATAGGCGCTCGCCGAGTCGCGCACGGCGGCGCCGCCCGAAAGCGTGACGGCCACGCGCAGCGGCGCGCCCGGCTCGACGACCTCGGGCACGTCGAGCTCGGCGTCCACGCGCGACGGCGCGATCATCGCGGCCCAGCCTTCCCACGGGTTGTCGTCGACGAAGCCGCCCAGCCCGAGCAGCGACAGCGGCGCGTCGAGCGCGATCTCCACCGTCTCTCCGGCTGCGATGCGCTCGGGCAGCTCGACCTCGCGCACGGCCGGCGCGAGCAGCGCCGCGAAAGGCCCGTAGCCCGCGAGGTCGGCCAGGTCCTCGTCTTCGCGCCAGCGCGCGACCTCGTCGAAGCCGTCCTCGACGGCGGCGCGCAGCCAGGCGACCGCCTGCGCGCGGCGACCCAAGCGCGCGTAGCAGCAGCCGAGGTAGTAGGCGAAGTACGGGTGCCGTTGTGCGTCCTCGGCGCGGCCCTTCTCGAGCTGCCGCAGCGCCTCCTCGTAGCGTCCCTCGCCGAACTGCTTGGCGCCGAGCTGATAGCGGCGGCTGTAGGTCTCGGGGTGTCGCGCGGCCGCCATGTCGACCGCGTCGTGCGCGGCGCGCGGGCGCGCGGGGTCGATCACCAGCGCGCGCAGCGTCGAGACGTCGGCGCGCGCCGTCAGCCTAGCCACGCCGCTGTCAATGCGCTCGAGCGAAAGCGGCGCGGTGCGGCTAGCGCCCTCGCTCAGGTACAGGCCGCGCACCTCGCGCGCGCCCGCGGCCGGGATCAGCGAGAGGTCGATCTCGCGCCCGAGGTTGCTCGCGCGCGTCGCCGAACGCTCGGCGCGGCGACTGCCCACGATCGGCAGCGTGGCGGTGCGCGACGGATCGCTGCCGAGCACGAAGTTGACCGTGTGCGGTCCTTCGCCGGTGAGCGTGAGCGTCGTCTCGAGCACGCCCTGCTCGGCCTGCGCGCGCCTCGTCTGGATGCGGCGCCCGTCGTCGAGCAGCTCGAGCTGCACCTCGCCCTCTGCCGGCACGCCGAAGGTCGTCAGCCCCACGCGCAGCAGCAGGCGCGAGCCGTCGAGCTCGCGCGAGCGCAGCGTCGCCGTCAGCGGCGCCAGCCGATAGGTCGCGACCGTGAAGGTGCAAGAGGGATCGCCGAGCCAGTTGCCGTCATCGTCGACGATGCCGACCGTGTAGCCACCGGCGGGCAGCCCGCGCAGCTCGGCTCCGGCACAGCCGCCGGCATCGCAGCGCACGGTCAGCCGAGCGTGCTCCTCGTGTCCGCACAGCACGCGCAGCGTGCGCTCGCGCCCCGCGTGAAACGGGCTCACCAGCAGCAGGTTCACCACGTCGGCGCCCTCGCGATAGAGCGCCTTGTCCGCCGTCACACTGTGCATCGACAGCGGCGTGACCGAGATCGGGCGCACCGCCGCCCCGGCGAGCAGATCGATGGCCTCGTCACCGACGAGCGGGATCACCAGCTGGCCAGCACTCGCGACGCCAGGCACGCGCGTCAGCCACGACAAGCCGAGCTTGCTCAGCCCACCTGCGCCGATGAACGCGAAGCCCTCGCCGACGTGTACGTTAGATCCGACCTCGTGCGCGCGCTGGTAGTCGACCCTGACGGTGCGCTGCCTGTCCATAGCCCCTCCCGAGAGGGGCGACTCTAGCGCTAATCGCTACGCAGCGCGTCGTTCATCGCTTGCAGCGCATTGTCGTGCCAGCGCTGCACGGTGCTGGCCTTGAGCCCGTGCTGGTGCGCCGCCTCGTCGACGCTGAGCGCGCCGGCGATCACCTGCAGCACGAGCTTGCGCCGCTCGGGCGCGCGCCACTTGGCCGCTGGCTTCTTCGCCAGCTTGACCGCGGGCTCGAGGCCGACGATGGGCTTGGCGTTGAGCTTGGTAAGCATCGCCTTGCTCAGCGCGCTGCGCGGGACGACCACCGAGTCGACGTAGTGTCTGAAGTAGTCGTCGTACATGTGGAAGTGACCGTCCTTGCCAGCCTTCTGACGACCCCAGCTGTTGTCGACGCGCCACTTGAGCACCGTGCCGCGCGAGCCGGCCTTGGGATCGAACGCCGTCAGCGCCATGGCGTGGTCGCTGAGGTTGATCATCGCCTGCTGCCGCTCGCGCTTGCTCATCTTCGGCGACGGGATGTAGGGCTCGTAGTCGAAGGCGCCGATGGCGAGCACGCCGCGCGCCTCTCGCGGCTCGGCGCTCGAGACGCCGGCGCGATGCGGGTTGCCGCTCGCCGCGTTGGCCGAAAACCACACCGACTCGCCGCCCTTGATGGTGCTCTTCACCGCCGCCTGCATGGTCGCCATCGAGACGTTGTAGGCGACGAAGTCTTTCAAGCCGAGGTCGCCGCCCTGCACGTAGCCGCGGTTGAAGCCGCGCTCGGGGTCGTGCAGCAGCACGACGTAGTCGAGGTCGGCGTCGGAGATCTTGAGCTTGCGGCTCAGATAGGTCTTGGGCGTGTACCGCACGCCGTCGATGGTGAACTGTCTGGGCGGCTTGCCGATGGTCGAGTCGAGCAGCTTCTCGATCTTCTTCTGGTAGCTCTTGGCGATCGCCTTCGACGCGCGCTCGCCGGCCTTGTCGGCCGACTGCTTGCCGATCTCGCGATAGGCCGCGACGATCAGCTGCCGCAGCTTGTTGATGGTCAGCGCCGAGTTGTTGCCGTCGTAGGTCGAGCGCATCACGCGCTCGGGTACGATGCCGTGCTTGCGCACGATGGCGCGCGCCCAAGGCTGGTGGCCGCCTTCGTCGAGCTCGCCGATGCGCGCGAGGTCGGGAAGCGCGCGCGACGACGCGGCCTCCTTGAGCAGCGCGAACGCCTGCGTGCGCAGCGCGTGGTAGTTCATGAACGAGGTCGACAGGTCGCGCGGCCGCACGCCTTTGAGCGCCAGCTTGCTCTGCAGCACGTTGTCGAAGGCGTACAGCCAGCAGCGCCCGCTCTGGCGCTGGTTGCGGATCTCGTAGGGCGTGCGCCCGCGCGGGATCACCACGCTGTAGTCGGTGTTGTGCTTGGCGAGGAAGGTGCGCTTGAGCGCCATCGCCTTGACGCCGTACTTGGCGATGGCCTCGCGCTTGGCGGTTTGCGACAGCTGCGCGCGCGCCCGATCGGACAGCGAGAGCGGGCTGCGCTGGCCCTTGCCGCGCGCGAACGCTGCCTGGCTGCCGAGCGCGACAAGACACAGCGCTGCAACGAGCGCCAGCCTCGACGACCTGGCGTACGGGATCCGCCTCGATTGGGACACAGTCACTCCAATACCGTGGGTCGAGCAACAGCCGTGCCGCGCGCACACACACACGATTACCGCCACTTCAGCGCCTAGCTGACAGCACGCAGCAGGGGGTGGCCTCCGCGGTCGCCGCCTGCCGGCGCATTTTCGAAGAGGGCCTTGACGCGCGCCCGTGCAGTCCCAGGTTCTCTGCTTCGCGCGATCTCACACAGCGATCCACCCACAGCGAGCTCACTCGCAGCCAAGGAGCGCCTATGAGCCTTGCCCGACGCTTCGCCCTCGCCCGCGAGCGCGCCCGCTCTCGTGCCCACCGCATCACCGTCCGTCGCCACCACGTCCCCTGGCCAGGGCTCTCGCCGCTGCGCCTGGTTCACCTGACAGACCTTCACATCGGCCGCGCCACACCCGACGCCGTGCTGCAGACGGCGCTGGCGCAGACGTCGCTTCTGCGCCCCGACCTGGTGGTGCTCACCGGCGACTACCTCAACCACTCCCTCAAGCACATCGGCGAGCTCGAGCGCTTCCTGCGCGCGCTGCCGCGGCCGTGCGTGGCGTCGCTCGGCAACCACGACCACTACTCTGGCGTCGAGGTGATCACGGGCACCATCGAGCGCCACGGCATCCCGGTGCTGCGCAACAACAGCCAGCGCGTCTCGCTCGCTGACGGCCGCGTGCTCGAGGTCGTCGGCGTCGACGACGCGTTCACCGGCCGACACGACGTCGAGCGCGCTTTCGACGGCGTCGAAGATGCGGCGAGCGCGCTGGTGCTCTCGCACTCGCCGGCGGCCGCTGACGAGATCGCCGCGCGCGGCGGGCGGCTGATCCTCTCCGGCCACACCCACGCCGGACAGCTCAACACGCCGCGCATCGAGCGCGCCGTCAAGCGGCTCACACGTCAGCGCTACATCGCCGGCTGGTACGACCTCGCGCACGGCGCGCGCCTCTACGTCAACGCCGGGCTGGGGGCCTCGGCGATCTCGCTGCGCCTCGGTGCCGCGGCAACCCCCGAGGTGGCGCTGCTCGAGCTCGTCTAGCTACTATACTGGCCGTGCCGCGGCGGCGGCGAAGGGGAGGCGCGGTCGGCATGAGCGACAAGACGAAGCAGGACAACCCGTACGCGGCGCCCTCGGTAGCGGTCGATCCGCCGAGCTCGCAGCAGGGCAGCGTGCAGCTGGCCTATGGCCTCGGCAGCTACCGCTCGGCGCGCGGCGCGGCGGTCGTCGCGCGCGTGTTCCTCTACATCAACGCGGTCGTCGCCGCGCTGTCGATGAGCGCGGCGATCTGGGCAGCCTCGGGCGGCGGACGCAGCTACATCGCCCACATGCCCAAAGCGCTGTTGGTCTACTCGCTGCTGATCATCGTCGCGGTGATCGCGCGCGTCGCTTGCGCGATCCCGTTTTGCATCTGGTTCTATCGCGCCTACGCCAATCTGCTCGGGCTCGGCAGCGACTACACCGCCTTCAAGCTCGGCTGGGCGCCGGGCAGCTTCTTCGTGCCGATCCTCAACCTGATCCGCCCGCAGCAGATCGCGCGAGAGATCTGGATGAACAGCAAGAACGACGAGGCCTCCACCAACTGGGGCATCGTCAACCGCTGGTGGGGCTTCTGGCTCGGCGGCAACATCATCTCGTACATCGCCTCGCGCTTCACGGGCAACGCCAGCATGCTCAACACCGGGCTGTGGGTTGGCGCCTTCGCCGACCTGCTCTTGGTGGCGGCGGCGATCACCGGCGCGTCGATGGTCGCGCGCATCGAGCAGCGCCAGAGCGAGATGGCCGCGCAGCTCGCCGCGCGAGGGCACGAAGCCGCGGCGTCTGGCGCTATTTCCGGCTGAAGGTGCCGCCGAGCCACTCGGCGGGCAGCGAGCGCAGCTCCGGGGTGAGCAGCACGTTGTGCGCGGGGCGGAAGTCGACGTGGATCGGGTCGGCACCCGAGAGCGTGACCTGCACGCGAGCGAGCACTGTCTGCGCGCTGGCGGCGAGACCACGCGGCCCGAGGTAGCCGATGCCACCCCACAGCTCGCCGTCCAACTTCTCACCTGGGGCGTCGCGCGCCGCGAAGCGGTCGACGACCTGCTGTGCGCCCCAGGCGCTGGCGCGCTCGGTCGTGCCGATGCTGACGCGCGCCGCGTCGTAGCGCAGGCGGAACGCCACGCCCTGAAGCTGCGCGACGCCGCGCACGCGCAGCTCGAGGGTCGCCTTGTCGCCTTCGATGCTGGCGGCGACGATGTCGACGCTTGTCGCCTGGCCGCCTTGCGGCGCGTCGGGTGTGAAGGTCCAGGCGCCGAGGGGCTTGGTGTCGGGCGTAGGTGTCGCGCCGTCGCCGCTCTGGCTGTCGGCCACGGCGGCGTCGCTGCCGGCTGGTGGTTGGCTATCGCCGCACGCGGCGAGCAGCAGCGCCATCACGAAGGCCATGATGATGGCCGGGCGAGATCGCCAGGGAAGTGTGGTCATCATCGCTAGCTCCCCGCGCCCGAGCGCTTGCCGAAGTTGTTGGTGACGCGGTCGAGGTCGCTCTGGTCGACCTTGCCGTCGAAGACCAGGTCGGCCCAGTCGGCGAAGTTTGTCTGCTGCTGCTGCGACTGCGCCTGCTGGCCCACGGCCCAGGCGGCGTAGATCAGGTCCGTGCCGTCGACGGCGCCGTTGAGGATCACGTCGCCTTCGAGCGCGCCGCGGCTGAGGCAGACCAGCTGCTTGTCGGGATCGAAGTTGACGAAGATCGGCTCCACGTCGCTGTCGACCACCAACGTCTGCTGCTTGCCGTCCGCTTCGATGCGCTTGCGCGTGCGCGTGCCATCGGCGCCGACGATCTCGACCTCCTCGGGCACGTGGAAGTCGCGGTCGGCATCGACTGTGAGCGTGAGGCGGTGCTTGGCGCCGACCTTGCTGCGCTCGACGCCGATGCTGTAGGTCGGATAGCCGGCCTTGCTCGCCCACTCGCTGAGCAGCGGCGCGATGTCCTTGCCCGTGGCGGCTTTGACCGACGCTGCGAGGCTCTGCAGCGTGGCGCCGCGCGTGCCGAGATGATCGAGGCGATAGCGCTTCAGCGCCTTATCGAGCTCGGCGTTGCCGCCGAGGGCGTGGCGGATCATGCCGAGCACCATCGCGCCCTTCTTGTAGGTCAGCACGTAGTAGATCTGCAGCGGTGCCTGGCGCACCTGCATCGAGCTGATCGGCAGATCGGCCTGCACGGGGATGCCGTAGATGTAGAGCTGCTTGTGGTAGTTGCGATAGGTCGGCCCGTAGTCGATGCCGAAGTCTTTGCTCGCCTGCGTGATGGTGTATTCCATCTCGGCGAAGGTCGCGAAGCCCTCGTTGAGCCATGCCGAGCTGTTGTCGGCGAGGTCGATCATGTTGCCGAACCACTGATGCGCCAGCTCGTGCGCCAGCGTGGTGGTGTACTGCCAGTCGAGCGGCGATTGCGCGACGAGCGAGTCGGGCATGAAGATCGTGCTGAACGGTCCGAACGCGGCGCCGACGGCGTCGGGCACCTGCGTGATATCGATCTTGGACGCCTCGTAGGGCCCATAGCGACCGATGTGATAGCTCATGATGTCCTTCATCGCGTCGCGCCACGCGGCGGCCGCCGACGCGGCCGGGCCGAGCAGGTACGAGCCGATCTGCTTGCCCGCGCCGAAGGCGGTCTGGCCAACGGAGAACGGCGCCGCCGAGAGGGCGAACAGCCCGTTGGTGTCGTTGACGAACGAGTAGGTCGTGGTCTGATCGGCGTTGGCTTGCTTGCCGGTCTGCACGCCGCTGGCGGCGACCACCACCGGGTCGGGCACCGTCACCGAGAGCTTGGCGCTGGCCGGCGTGAGCAGCGCGTCGAGCGCGCCGCTGATACCCACTGCGTGCCAGCGCGCCGACATGCTAAACGTCAGCGTCGTGTTGACCTGACAGGCGATGCCGCCACCCACGCCGCCGCCGCAGCTCGGCGCGCCCGCCGCCGAGACGGTCAGCGTCGCCGACCCGCCCGCCGACAGCGCCTGCCGCAGCGTCACCTCGTGAATCCCCTGGCCCACCGGTGTTGACGTCAGCGCGCCCTGCGCGTCGCTGAACGTCACGCCCGGCAGCTCCGGCGCCAGCACGTAGAGCGCGCCGTAGGTCCCCGACGCCGCCACGAACGTGATCGTGCTCACGCTCGAGACCGTCCCGGCCGAAGGCGCCAACACCAGCTTGGTGTCCACGGCCGACACCTGCAGCGGCTCGGTGGAAGCGATGCGCCGCAGCCCCTCGAGGCGCGGCTGACTGCGGTGCAGCTGCGCCAGATGACGCGCCTGCGACAGCACCATCGCGCGCGCCAAGGCTGGGCTCTCCGGCAGCATCCGCACGGCCGGCATCGAGCCCCCCGCCGCCCGAGCCCTGCCAGGCATCGAAGTGAAAGCGAAGACTAGTAAGCCCGAAAACAGCACGAGCGGACCCCGGCGTCGTGACCTCATCACACCTCCTGCGCTGTGGTAGGCAACTTCGAGGGCCTACGTTGCGCGGGGCGTGCGCCGGTGTTCATTTTTCGCGGCGAGAAACGACGAGCGCTACTGCACCTCGTAAGCGCCGAGGTCGATCGTATTGCCCTTCACGCGAGCATCGTTAGCGCGATCGATAGCGCCTACGCCGGCAGCCGTGTTGCTGCCTACGTTGAAGCAGCCAGCGGCCTGCGGCCGGTATGTAGCGCTGAGGTTGCAGTCGACGTTGAGGTTGCCGGTGCCGGCCGGCGCAGAGGCGCCCTGGACGGTGGAGTATTCGAAGGAGCAGCCGAGGAACTGGGAGCCACCGAGATTGCCCCACACGATGCTGTTTCGCACCGTATCAGCGCTGCCAGCGCAACTGATGCCCGCAGCGACGCCGGTCTTGGCCAAGTTGTCTGCCACCGTGTTGTTGGCAAACACCAGCGCCCCCTGCACCGAGCTGAGCCCCACGCCGCCGACATCGCTGCCCGCAGCGCCGGCTGCCCCATTGCCGTAGATAACGTCGTTCACAAGTGTGAAAGCGCCGTTGCCAAGACTCACGCCACCACCCGTGTTGTTGTTGATGGTGTTGCGGCGCAGCGTGACGTTGCACTTCGTCCCAAACACGCCCTCCTTCGCCGAGCTCGATATCGTCGACTCCACCACCACCAGCGTCGACTGCGCCCCCAGCGACCCGCAGCTCACGCCAACGTCCGGCGACTGATTCACCGTCACGTTCTGCAGTGACAGCGACAGCCCGCCACCGGTCACACTGAACGCGGCCCCGCTCGTCGGCCTCACCGTCACGCTGCCGTCGCCAATGATCGTGATCGCCCCCGACGTGATGTTCGCGCCCGCGGTGTACGGCGTCGCATTGTTCGGCACGACCACGTGCGTCTTGCTCGCGCCAAGCGCCGCGTTGACGGCGTCCTGAATGGTCGTCGTTACCGTCTGCACCTTCGTCGGATCCACACACGCCCCACGCCCCGTCGTGTGCGCCGCCGTCCGATCACAGACGCTGTTGGCCACACAATCACTCTTCGTCGCACACCCATCCATGCACGCCCCGCCGCTGCACAAGCTGAAGTTACAGCTGCTCTCGCCATTGGGCTGCGCCGGACAGCTGCCCATGTTGCACGAATACGTCTGCGCCACCGGGCTGCCGTCACTGCCCGTCCCACACGTCCCCGCCTTGCACGACGCCGTCGGCCACGTGCACGCCCGATTGCCATCGCAGCTACCCCGACACGCCACCGGCTGACCGCTCACCTCGCAGTCGCCCATCGGCATCGCCCCCGCCTGCTCCGGCACACACGTCCCCGTGCTGTCACAGCGCTCGCACGTCCCGCTGCAGTCGCTCGTGCAACACACGCCGTCGCGACACATCTTGCTCGCGCACGCGTTGTTGTTCGTCCCGCACGCCGAGCCCGCCGGCAGGTTCGCCTGGCACTCCGTGCTCACGCACTGAAACTCGCCCGTACACTTCTTGTCGACGTCGTTGTCGTCGCACGGCTTGTCCCGACACTTGCCGTCCTTGCACGTGTAGCCGCCACAGCTGCCCTCCGTGCTCGACGCCGCGCAAGTGCCCGCGCCGTCGCAGAACGACATCTTGATGCGGTCTTCCACGGTGCCCGTGCCAGGCACGCACGTCCCTCCGCACTCGACATTTGTCCCAGGGAAGCGGCACGCCGCGTTGCCATCGCAAACGCCCTTGCACGCATCGGGCTGCCCAGCGACCTGGCAATCGTCGCGCACGTCATCGCCGTCGGGCACGTTGGCGCACTTGCCCAGCGAGCTGGCGAGATTGCACGCGATGCACTTGCCCACGCAGGCCAGATCGCAGCAGACACCATCAACGCAGTTGCTGGTCTTGCACTGGTTGGCGTTGACGCACTTCTCGCCGTTCTCCAGCCCAGTCGGGAGCGTGTCGCCGCCGACGCAGTGCCCCGTCCCCGTGTTGCAGGTCGGCTTGCTGGTGCCCTCGAAGGCCTTGGAGCTGGGGTCGGCGCAGTCCGCGTCGGTCTTGCAGCCGGCGAAGCAGAAGTTGCCGAGCGTGTTGCAGTAGGGCGTCGCGGGATCGTAGCGCTGCGCGTTGGCGTCGGTGCACTCGCTGTCTTGCGCGCAGTAGAGCGGATCGTTCTCCGTGCAGGCGCTCGACAACAACAGCACGAGCGCGACGAGCAAGGTGCGAGCTTTCATGCGGCGCCCCAATCAGAATGTAAGGTCGACGCGAAGCCCAGCCGTCCCTGCGCCGAAGAGTGGCGTCAAGGACGCTTTGCGCGTTTCGCCCCGAGTCGAAGATGAAGAGACATAGAACAGAATAGCAGAGGTGATCGCGGCTGCTGCACCGATGGCGGTGAGGGTGACACCGCCCGCCAGCGTGGCGTAGCGCTCCTTGCAGAGCCCGGCGACGTGGCCGCTGTCGCAGGTGCCTTGGCCATCGATTGCGATGAGCGGGATGCCCGCGGCCAGACCGCCAACCGCCGCGGCGAGCGTGATCCAGGCAAACAGGCGCGTGACCTTGCTCCCGCCAGCACCGCCGCCGCCGCTGTTGCCGCCAGAGCCGTCGCCGCTCTCGCTTTTCTGCAGCTCGGCGCTGACGTTGCCACGCGCCCCGGCCTCGACATCGAGCTCGTGCATGCTGAGCTTGAAGCCGGGCTTCTCGACCGTGATGACGTGCTTGCCCGGCGTGACGCCGAACGTCATGTTGGTCACGCCCATCGGCGCGCCGTCGATGCGCACGGTGCCGCCAGCCGGCGTCGACTGCACGGTGATGTACGCCGGCGCACCGAGCGAGCGCGCTTTGGCGATCAGATCGCGCGTGGCGCGCTCGGCGAGCGTCTTCTGCGCGGCGGCGTCGGCGCATTTGCCCGAGCAGCGGTCCTGCAGCGTCGCCATCAGCAGCGGCTTGCCCTGCGTCTGTCGCTTGGCGTCGTAGAGCCAAATCTGCAGCGTCAGCGCTCCCCCTTCGCGGGTCAGACGACCGCCCAGCAGCATGCGCGCGTCGCACAACGCGATCAGATCGTCGAGACACTTCTTGCTCGTGCAGGCGGCGCGCCGGTTGTGCGAGAGGCGCTCGCTCTTGTCCTTGGCGAGCACGTTGGCGCCTCGCGACTTGAGCAGCGCGCGGATGTCGTCGGCGATGCGCGAGGCCGCCGTGTCGCTGACGTCGCCGGCGTGGCGCAGCGGCAGCACGGCGATCGACGTACCAGCTTCGATGTTGGCGAGCGCGTCACCCGCGAGCAGCAGCGGTAGTAGCGCAGCTACGAAGGCGAGCGAACGGAACGTGTTCATATCGGGCGCATCGTATGCAATCTCGAAAGAAGCGCCAAGCTTTGGCGACTATTGGCCACTTCGAAGCGTTTGTTCTTGACAGGTTTCGGCGCCAGCCAGCGCCAGCGCTCCAACCGTCTACCAGAACCTCGCCAAGACGCCGCTGGTGGCGCGCTGCCGCCACGGCGCGGTGTGCAGAGTGCGATTTCGCTCTCGGTAGAGCTGCGATGGCTCACAGCCGGCCAGCAGAGGCCGAAATACCGCGTGTTATGCAAGAAGCTGCGAAAGGAATCGAACGATGCACTCCGCACTCGTCGCCTTGCATGCGCCCGCGCTGTCACCCCGAGATGAGGCCGGCCGGCTCGAAGACGCCATCGCCACGTTGGCTGCCCACGTCGCGTCAGCCGAGCATCGGCTGCTGCAGCTGATCGCCGAGTACGACGCCCGCGAGTACTGGGCGGCGGGCGGCTTTCGCAGCTGCGCTGCGTGGCTAAGCTGGCGCATCGGGCTCGACGGCGGCGCGGCGCGCGAGCGCGTTCGCGTCGCCCGCGCGCTGCCAGCGCTGCCGCAAATCGCCGCAGCCCTCGAGGCCGGACGCATCAGCTACTCCAAGGTGCGGGCGCTCACACGCGTGGCGACGCCCGAGCTCGAGCAGGAGTTGCTCGAGATCGCGCTGCACGGCACGGCGCATCACGTGGAGAAGGTCTGCCGGCTCTATCGGCGCGCGCGGTCGGTCGCGGAGTCCGAGCTGGCGGCGCAGCAACACAGCGATGGGCGCTACCTACGCAGCCGCGTCGACGACGACGGCATGGTCGTGATCGAGGCGCGGCTCTCGCCGCTGCAAGGAGCGCTCGTGTTGCGGGCGTTAGAGCGAGCGCAGCGCCGAGAGGAGGCCGAGCGGCAGGGCGTTCCCGCGGAAACGTGCGACGCGATGGATGAGCCGACGCCGGAGCAGCGTCGAGCGGACGCACTCGAGCGGGTGGCGTGCTCGGCGCTGGCGAGCGAGATGGCGCGCGGCGAATGCGCCGACCACGTGCAGGTCGTGCTGCACGTCGACGAGCGCGTGCTGCAGCCGGCGGGATCGTCGCGCGGCTGTTGTCATCTGGAGGACGCTGGCGCGCTGCCCGAGGCCACCGCGCTCGGCCTCAGCTGCGACGCCGCGATGGTGACGGTGCGCCATGGCGAAGGTGATCGCCTCATCGACGTTGCCCGCAAGACGCGCGTCGTCTCGCCTGCCTTGCGCCGAGCCCTGCGTGGCCGCCAGCCTGCCTGCGCATTCCCTGGGTGCTCGTGCACACGCTACCTGGAAGCGCATCATATCGTGCACTGGGCGCATGGCGGTGAGACGTCGCTGGAGAACCTCGTGCTGCTGTGCAGCCACCATCACCGCGCGCTGCACGAGGGCCGTTTCAGGCTGCGTCGCCTGGCTGATGGCGCCGTCGAAGTCGTCGCTGCGAATCAAGCACTAGCCCCTGTCCCACGTATGCCGGAGGGCGATTGGACCACGCTCGTCGACGATCCGAGCGTGGACGCCTCGACGATGCCGACCTGGCGCGGCGAGCGCTGCGACTACGACTGGGCGGTAGCGGGTCTTCTGCGTACTGGTTGACGGCGCGATGGATTTACGAGGTATCCTTCGCACGAATGTCTAGCGCAAGAACGCTCATCGTGGCCCTCGTCGTGGTGCTGGCTTGCGGCTGCGGCGACAGCTCGCCCGTCAGGAGGGATGCTGCGACCGACACGCCCAGCCAGAGCCTGGAGGGCGGCGAGAAGTGCGTGAATGCCACCCAGTGCAAGAGCCGCAACTGCGCCGATGGCGTCTGTTGCGAAACCGCGTGTGTGGGTAAGTGCATCGCGTGCAATCTGGCCGGCTCGCTGGGCAAGTGCTCCAACGTGGCTGACGGCGATGATGTGCGCGACGACTGCCAGGTCGCTGGGCAGCCCGACGCGTGCAAGGGCGTTTGCGATGGCAATGCGGCGTGCCGCTTCCCGGGGACGAATGTCGAGTGCGGTGGGACGTGCGTGCCTGGGACGACGACGGTGGAAGACCGCATCAAGATGTCGTTCTGCGACGGGGCGGGCACGTGCGTGGCGTCGAGCACGGAGGGCAGCTGTGGCGGCTACACGTGCAAGGACGGCAAGTGTCGGGACAAGCCGTGCGACGACAACGACGTCGACAAAAAGTGTACGGGCGAGTTTCAGTGCGTGAGCACGGAGTGCCAGGCGAACTTGCCGCCCGGCTCGGCGTGCGGGACGAACAACAACGCGTGTGCGAGCAAGATGTGTCGCGACGGCGTGTGTTGCACGAGCGACTGCAGCGGGACGTGCGAGCGCTGTGACAGCACGGGGACGTGTGTGCCGGAGCAGG
>JAGQIK010000345.1 GCA_020431405.1 Myxococcales bacterium | reverse complement strand
GGTAGGTCTCCTCCTCCTGAATCCTCCTTATCCGGAGGCGCTTGGGTTTCGACCGACGCCCCGGCCGCGCTCACGCACGCGGCCGGGGCGTTCTTTTTTCCGGCGCGCCGAATGCGCTATACCCAATAAGGTGACCCGCATCGTTCCAGGCCTCGCCGTGTGTGCGCTGCTGGCGCTGCTGCCGAGCGCCGCGCGCGGGTCGGCGAGCGGCGCTGTGCCCGTGGCGTCGCCGCGCAAAGGGCGCGGCAAGGTCGGGATGGTCATCAGCGCGATCACACGCGGTGCCGAGGTCAGGCACGTGGTGCCCAACTCGCCCGCCCACCGCGCCGGGCTGCGGCCTTTCGATCGCATCATCAAGGTCGACGGACAGCCGCTGGCCAAGCTCTCGATCCACCAGATCGTCGCGCGCATCACCGGCCCGCCGGGCACGCAGGTCACGCTCGGCGTCGAGCGCGGCAACCGCTACCTGCTGCTCACGCTGATGCGCACCTCGCTCAAGGGCGCGCTCAACGACGCGCTGCGCTCGCGCAAGGTCAAGCGTCTGGTGCGCCGTATCCGACGCGCGCAGGGCAAGATCGCCGCGGTCAAGGGCGTGACGCTCGAGCTCGCGACAAAACCCAAGGGCCGCCGTCGGCTGCGCATGATGGCCGGCAAGCAGGGCTATCGCTTCGAGCTGTGCTCGGCGTTCGGGCACATCGCCGGCGGCGACGACGGCCGGCGCTGGGGCAGCATGCCGGCGGAGGCGCCCACGCGCCATCGCGCCGAGGACCTGATGGCGCGGCCGCACGGGCTTCTGCCCAACCTGGCCATCGCCGACTTCACCGACCCGAACTACACGGTCAAGTTCGTCGGGCGCACGCGGCTCTACCCGCCGCACCTCTCGCGCCCGCTCGAGGTGCAGCGCTTCGTCGTCGAAAACGAGGTCTACGACTTCTCCGTCAAGCGCCTGCGCTTGGTACGCTACCAGCGTGAAGACAAACGCGTGTTCTACTTCGATGGCTGGTCGCGTCGCGCCGGCGTGCTCGTTCCCAGCGCCTGGCGCATCGGCAACACCAGCTACAAGCTCGCCTCGATCAAGCTCGTGCCCCCTTCCGCTGTGCAGCTCGGCTCGACGCACCCCGCGTGCGGCGCCGGCGCGAAGAAGCGCTAGCCTCGCCCACGCCGTCGCCTTCGCTATCGCCGCGGCCATCGTCCTCGGTGCCCCGCAGCGCGCCGAGGCCGGGCCGTGGACGCCCGACCCGCTGCACGCTTACGTCAAAGGCTGGATTCGCTGGCTGCCAGGCTTCGGGCTCTACGACGGCAACAACACGCGCAGCGACTTTCCCTCCTACCACGAGCTTTCGCTCAACCTCTACGGCGAGCTCGGCATCTGGCGCGGCCTCGCGCTCACGCTCAACATGGCGCCGCTGCGCCTCTTCACGCTCGGCGATCCGCGCCCCGGCGAGTCGGCAAAGGCGCATATCGCGCCGCCCGATCCGTTGATCGGCTTTCGCTGGTGCTTCTACAAAATCGCCGGCTTCGCCTTCGCCGGCTCGGGGGGAGTGAAGATCCCCTTCGCCACCGGCGATCCGGTGCAGACCGTCTTCAAGGTCGACGGCAGCGGCGATGCACAAGGCGAGCTGCGCATCGGCACGCGCGTCGTCGACATCCCGCTCGCGGTGCACGCTGGCTACGGCGGCAGCAACTGGTGGGTGGCGCTCTCGGTGGGCGGCATCATCCGCACCGGCGGCTTCGCCGACGACTTCACCTGGAGCGTCGAGGGCGGCGGCTGGTTCTTCTCGCGCCACCTGCTGGTGGCCGCGCGCTTTCAGGGTCGGCATCCGGTGGGCAGTGTGCCCGACGCCTATCCGCCGTCGCCCAGCGGCATCGGCAACGGCACGAGCTACGCCGGCTTCGCGCTCGAGGCGGGCTACGGCTTCGGCAAAGGCTGGCTGGTAGGCATGGTGCTCGAGGGCGGGCTGATCGCCGTCAAGCGGCAGAGCGGCGGGCCGGTGCTGGCGCCGTTCATCTCGAAGTCGTTCTGAGTGGGCGCGGAGCGGTCGTCCGCGTCGAAGGCTTAGCGCTGCGCGGCGACCACGAGCAGCTGGTAGTAGAGCTCGTGTACCGCCGAGCGGAACCAGCCCCACGGCTTCCAGCGCCCGTCGAGCGCGCGCAGCTCGGCGCAGATCGTCGCCAGCTCGGTGAGCTGTCCCTCGCGCCAGGCGCTGATCGCTTCGCTCGGATCGTTGGGCCGCAGCTGTCCCGAGCAGCCTTCGATGACCCAGCCCTCGCTGTAGAACGGCGTGGCGTGACCGCCGAGCGTGTAGCGCAGCCGGAAGAGCCGCCGCGCTGACTGCGGCGTGAGGTTGGCTTCCTCGTGCAGCTCGCGCCGCATGGTGTGCTCGGCGCTCTCGGCCGCCTCGATGGTGCCGGTGGGCACGCGAAAGAGCCCGGTGGGGTAGCTGCGCTTGCTCTGCAGCAGCATCCAGCCCGGCTCGCGCATCACCAGCATCGCGACCTCGCCCGCGCGGCCGTCGAACATCGAGCCGTAGGACAGCGGCGGCAGCTCGGCCATCCACTCCGACGGTCCGCTGCCCATTGCCAAGGGGCGTACGATGCGCGGCTCGATCTCGCCGCCGGGCAGCGGCAGCGTGATGCGCTCGGATATCTCGCTCTCGTCGAGGCTGTCGGCCTCGGCGCTACCGCCAGGATCCTCGCCTTCGTCGGGCTCGCAGGCGCGCGCTTCATCGGCGCCGGCGCGCTTGCCGGAGACGCTCAGCACGTCGTTGGTGGGCGTGCTGCGCAGCGGGCGGCGCGGTTTGTCGGGCCTGTCGCCTGTCATCTGACGGCGTCCGTCATTTCTTGAACAGACGCTCGAGGCTCGCGAGGGCCTCGGCCTTGCTCTTGGGTTTGCCGCCGCCGCCCGGACCGCGCCCTGGCTTCGGCGCGCCGCTGCTCGCCGCAGCGCCGCCGGGCCGTGCGCCCGCCATCGCGCGGCTGACCTTGAGGCTCAGCGAGATGCGCCCGCGGCCGGGATCCATGCCCAGCACGCTGGCGTTGACCTGCTGGCCGATGCGCACCACCTCGTTGGGGTCGTTGACGTACTCGTCAGAGAGCTCCGAGATGTGCACCAGCCCTTCTTGAGCGAGGCCGATGTTCACGAAGGCGCCGAAGTGCGAGATGTTGGTGATGACGCCGTTGACCGTCATGCCGGGGCGCAGATCGGCGATGGTCTTGACGAGCGGGTTGAGTCGCGACATCGCCGAGGCGCCGCGCGCCACCGGCGCTCCGCCACCGCCGCCGCCGCCGCCGCCCGAGGACTTGCCACCGCGTCGGCGCTCGTAGCGGCAAAGCGCGACCGTCTGCTTGAGCGCGGCGCGCAGCCGCTCGCTGTCGAGGTCGTTCTGGTACTCCGCCACGCCGATGGAGACCGGATCGACGTTGGACCACTCCTTGAGCGGATCGAGGGCGCGCCGCGCCAGCACCAGCGCTGACGCCACCGACGGGCGCAGCCGGTGCGGTGGATCGGTGAGCGGCTGACGTGCTTCGGCGAGCGCCGCGGAGCGGACCTTGATGACGTTGATCGCGCGGTCGCCTTGGGTCTCGCCGAGCGCGCGCTCGAGCTCGGAGAGGCCTTGGTTGTCCGGCGCGCTGGTGGGCAGCGCGACGTGCTGGGCGCCGCCGCGCTCGACGAAGTCGACCACCTTCTGCACCCAGTTGCCCTCGCGCTTGAGCACCACCTGCTCGAGCAGCTCGCCTTCACGGTCGGCGATGATGATGCCTACCGGGGCCTTGGCGCTGCCGAGCTGCACCGCCGCGAGCCGCCGCGTCTGCACCGGCGTGCTCTTGAGCAGCCCCGCGAGGGCCATCGCGGCGCCGTCGATGGCCTTCATCTCGGCGTTCTGATCGAGGATCTGGAGCAGCCACGAGGAGAGGTCGTCGTAGACGAGCTCGTCGAGCAGCGAGTTGACGTCGCGGTCGGCCGCCGTCGGCCCCAGCTCCGAGCGCAGCACCTCGACCTGCGCGAGCAGCGGCTCGCGCGGCAGCTCGAGCTCGAGCTCGAGCACGCCGGCGCGCTGGCCGCGGCGCATCGCCAGCCAGCGGTGCGGCGCGATGTCGGCGAGCATGTCGTCAGTGCGCGCGAGGTCGTCGTAGCGATCGGCCTCGGGGTGGCCTGCGTCGGTGATGCGCGTTTTCGCGCGACCGCTCTTCTGGGCTTCGAGCACGCAGCGGCGCCACAGGTCGGCGCCGCTGGCCAGCACGCGCGCCCAGCTCGCCGTGTCGCGGCAGTCCTTGCGCGGACACATACGCGCCGTGCGAAAGAGCGCGTCGAGCTCGTGTGGCGATGTGACTTCGGCCACAGCCTTGCTCGGCAGCTCGGGGAGCTTGGCGTCCTTGCGAGCCTTCTGCAGCTGGCGCGCGCGCTTGCGCGTGGTCTGATAGCGCCGGTGGGCGCGATGCATGGCGGTCAGGCGCTGCGAGGTCAGATGCCCGAAATCGTCGCCATAGTGCCCGATGAGATCCGCGACCGAGTGGCCGCGACCGATCAGCTCAGCGAAGCGGTCGCCGAGATCTTCGGTCAGCCCCTTGAGCTCGACCGTCTTGTCCCGGTTGAGGAATTGCCAAAAGGATGTCATCGGAGGGGAATGTGCGCGGCTGCGCGCCCATTGCCTTCCGAGGCCAGGCGGAGCCTTACACAATTCATACTTACACCGCGCCTATAGACGACGCAACCGCGGAAACCGGCAGCAAACGTCCGGGTTGGGAAAGCGCCGTCGCTCAGGTGGCGTATACTTGATAGAGGACACGTCCACTTTTGCCGCGAAGTCCCACTAGGGAGTGCGGCTACACGGAGAAAGCCTATGCTGCGCGTGTTACTAGGGCTGCTCAAGGGCGGCATCATCGGCGGTGGCCTAGGCTTTGGCTTCATGCAGCTGGGCGCGATGCCGAGCTTCGTGCACTACCTGTTCTACGGCATCATCGGCGCGCTGGTCGGCTTCGTCGCCGGCAAGCCCTTCTGGCGTCACGAGACGATCTGGACGCCGGTGGTCAAGGCCATCGTCGGCTTCGGCATCTGTCTCGGACTCTACGCGCTGGTGGTCAAGGCGTTCGGCGATCCGCAGCTCGCCTTCATCGGCCCCGGCGTGACCGTCAGCAAGGTTCCCTACGCCCTCGGCGCCGCGGTCGGCATCGTCTACGGCATCTTCGTCGAGGTGGACGACGGCGGTAAGAAAGAGGCCGACAAGGGCAAGGCCGAGGCGAAGAAGAAGGACTAGCGCACTCGCGCACGCTACAGGGCTAGTCGCAGCTCCAACACCACCCGCGTGCTCGACGCTTCGTAGCGCCCCGCGCCGATGTCGCGCGTGACCTCCGGCGCGAGCGGATTCTCCAACGCCGTGCCGCCCCCCTCGCTGCGAAGCTGAACGCCGAAGCTGTGCGCGACGCTGGCCGCGATCGCCAGCGCGCCGGCGCGCACTTCGGCGCCGCCGGCGACGGTGTGACGCGGCGGATCGAGCAGCACCGAAGACGGGCTCTGCGCGGGCGTCGTGCCGCGTTGGTAGGCGTAGCCCACACGCAGGCGCATGAAGCCGTCGAGCAGCCGCAGCTCGGCGCCGGCGTGCAGCGACAGCGCATCGCGCAGCGTGAAGCCGAGCCCCAGCGACGCGGCGTCGACAGCCTGTGGCGCGGCCCCAGAGAGGTCGTAGCCGGCGCCGGAGAGCCGCGCGCGCGGGGTGCCGATCGACGACCAGCGCCGCCAGCGCAGCGCGGCGACGAAGGTCAGGCGGCGTCCTGCCTCGAGCGCGGCACCCACGTCGAGCCCCAACGGCGGGTCGAGGTCGAGGTCGGCGTCGCCGTTGCGGGCGCTGATGCTGGTGAAGCCCGAAGGGGCTTGCGCCGGCGGCTGCAAGCGCAGCGCGCCGCTCAGTCGGCGCACTCCGGGCGGCGAGAAGACGGCGCCGAGGCGCAACCAGCGCCAGGGCCGCAGCGCCACGCCAAGTCGCGCGGCAAAGCTGGCGCCGCCCAGCGACAGCTCGGCGTCGCTGTCGTAGCGGCTCTGCTCGAGCTGCGTCGCGTCGGCGTCGAATCCGGCCCACAGCGCGCGCGCGTGGTCGAGCTTGGCGTAGCCGATCTCGAGCGCGACGCCGATGCGCACGAACCCCAGCGCCAGGGCAGCACCGAGCGCCACGCGGTGATCGACGAGCGAGAGCGAGCGGCCGAGGTAGCGCGCGGACTCTTCGAGGCGGTCGCTGTCGGGCGGCAAGAAGCGGCTCTCGTGACGCAGCGCCTGGTGGTAGCCGAGGCCGACCCACAGGCGATTGCGAACGATGGCCGCCGCGATGGCGATGGTGGGCGCCAGGCGCGGCCCCTCGCCGTCGCGCGCCTCGGGCAGCGACTGGTTGACCACCGGACCGTCGCGCACGAGGGTGCTGTCGTCGCTCGAGATGGAGAGCGTCAGCGCCGCCCCAAAGCGGCGCTCGTCGAGCGCAGCGGGGTTGAGCCACAGCGCCGCGGCCCCTTCGGCCATGGCGATGCCCGCGCCGCCCAGGCTCAGGTCGAGGGCGCTGGCGGGGGCAGCGGTGAAGCCGCCAGCCTGCGCGCCACCGCCGCAAAGGGTGCCGAGGACGAGCGCGGCGGCGCCGAGCAGCACCGGCGGCAGCTGGTGTGCGCGTCGTCGGATGGCCGCAGGATACATCAGCTGTGGTGTAAGGTCCCCTCGATGGCGTCCGTTAGGTGCTACGAGCGGTGAGCAAGGCCGAGCACAAGGCGAGGGCCGAAGCTGCCGCGGCAGAGGCAGCCCAGATAGAGCGACCGCTCGTCGAGCGCGCGCAAGCCGGCGATCGTGCGGCGTTGCGGGAGCTTCTGGGCCGCCACGCGGACGCGCTCTTCGCGCAGGTAATCCTGCCGCGCGTGGGGGAGCGGGCCACGGCGGAAGACATCCTCAAGGCGACGATGGTCACAGCGATCGAAAAGCTCGACACCTTCAGCTGGCAGGGCCGCAGCATCTACTTTTGGCTGCGTCAGATCGCCGCCAACAAGGTCATCGACCACCATCGCAAAAACCAGCGCGGGCGCCGGCTCGCCGACGCGCTGAAGAACGAGGCCGAGGTGCAGGCACCGCCCGGCCCCGGCCCCGAGGCGAGCCTCATCGCCGCCGAAGAGCGGCGCCTCAATGGCGAGCGCATCGCGCAGACCATGGCCAAGATCAACCCGCGCTATCGGCGCGCGATCGAGATGCGGCTCGTCGAGGAGCGCAGCCGCGAGGAGTGCGCTGACGCGCTCGAGGTGAGCGTTGGAACCTTCGACGTCCTACTCTTTCGCGCCGTGCGCGCGTTTCGTAAGAGCTTCGGCGAGCGTTAGCTCGAGGTAAGCCATGACTGACGACAAGACAAGCAAGACTCCACCGGGCGAGACCGAGCCGATCACCGACGACGAGCGACGCGCGGCCGACGCGCTCGCTGCTGCGCTCGACGGTCGCGAGGCGGCGATGTCCGACGACGACGGGGCCGTGGTGGAGATGGCGTTGATGATCCGCGCCAGCCACCACGAGGCCGAGCTCGGCGCCGTGCGTCGCGACGCGCTGCTCGACGCGGCCTTCAGCGAGGTCGATAGCGCGCGCGCCGAGACGCCCGCGTCGTCGTCGTCGCAGGCGCAGCAGCAGCAGCAGCAGCAGCAGCAGCAAGCGACGGCGACGGTGACGGATCTCGCGTCAGCGCGCGAAGCGCGCGCGGCCAAGCGCGTCTCGGCGATGCGTCGCGCCGGCCCGCTGCTGGCGATGGCCGCCGCGCTGGTGATCGTCATCGGCGCGCTGCTGACGATGTCCGTCAGCGATCGTTGGGCGCCCGCACGGCACGCGGCGGGGCCGACGGTCGCGAAGAACACGCCGGCGTTGCAGCGCGTGCTGTCGCGCCCCAGCGACGACCTGCTCGGCCGGCCGATCGCCAGGCGCGAGCGCGCCGCCGCGTCCGCTCGGCTCGATCGCGTCTTCGCCGATCGGATGGCCGGCTATCGCCAGCTGCGCCTGGCGCGGAGCACGCCGTGACGGCCCGCCGACAAAGGACGTATCGGGTGCTCGTCGCGAGCGCGCTGGGCGTGACGCTGCTGCTGTTGGCAGCGGGCTGCGCGAGGCGGCGCGACACGGGCAGCAGCGGCAACACCGCGAGCAATAACAGCAACGCCAAGAACTGCTGTCCCTGCACCACGGCGGGCCAGCGCACGCTCGACGCCAAGCTGATGTCGCTCTTGGCATCGGCGCGCGCCTACCACCACAAAGCCAACCTGCAGCTGCGCGGCGACGATCGCGCGGGCGCCATCGCGAGCATGCGCGCGCTGCTCGCGCTGGGGCTCGACTCGCGCTGGCCGGAGGCCGAAGAGGTGCGGCTCGACGCCAAGGCGCGGCTGGCCAAGCTGCTGCTCGCCGACGGCAAGGCCGACCAGGCGCTGGTGCTGGTCGACGCCGAGCTAGCCGAGACCACGCGACCGAGCTTCTATCTCGCCAACCTGCACGCCGTGCGCGGCGAGCTGCTCGAGGCCCGCGCCAAAGCGCTGGACAACGCCGGCAAGAAGGACGAAGGAAAGACCATCGCCCGTGACGCCATCGCCGCCTTCGAGCGTTCGATCGCGATCAACAAGCAGCTGCAGCGGCGTCTCGGCGTTGGCGGCAACGGCAGCGGCAGCGGCAGCGGCAGCGGCGACGGCAGCAGCAGCGGCAGCGGCAGCGGTTCGACGAGCGGTTCTGCGAGCGCTACAGGCACAGGCACTGGCAGCGGGACGACGGGAGGTACGCCATGACGGATCGAGCTTCGAGGTGGGCGGCGACCATCGCGCTCGCGGTCTTGCTCGCCGCCTGCGCCTCCGCTGGCCGGGCGCCGGCGCGCGTGATGCGAGCGCCACAGAGCCCCTCCGAGGCCCGCCAGCAGATCGCGCTGCTCGAGGGCGACATCGCGCGCGATCGGCGCCGCCTCGGTCTGCGCGAGCCGGGGACCAGCACGGCTGCAGCGCAGGACCCGTCGCGCAAGCTCAAGCCCGGCGTGCCCGAGCACGTCACGGTCAGGCCCACCGCGCCCTCGCCAGCGCCGCCACCCGCGAGGGCTGAAAACCGCATCTCCGCCGCCTCGGGCGGCGCCGCCGACAGCAGCGGCAGCGACAGCCCGCGCGTCGATCGCTGCCGCCACACGCGCGCGATCTGCCGCGCAGCGCGACACATCTGCAAGCTCGCCGACTACATCGGCGACGACGACTCGCGCGATCGCTGCAAGCGTGCGCGGGGCGACTGCAAGCAGGCCAAGCGCGTCACGCAGTGCTGAGGGTGTGACGCGGCGCTGACGGCTGTGCCATAGGGCACAGCGGCTGGCACACCGCTGCGCGTCTAACACACGGAAATCGCTAGCGGGTAGTCTGGCGCCTTCCTTGCTGTGTCGAGGCGCGGAGGTTACGCAATGCTCAGCAAGGGTCGCACGCTCACCATCATCGCCATCACCTTCACGCTCGTCGCGCCGAGCGTGGCTTTCGCGGACGTGATCTTCCCGGACTTCTCGTCGTCGTGCGGCTGTGATCGCGACTGCGCCGTCTTCGGCTCGGCCTACCGCTGCAACAACAACGTCTGCACCGTCGGCGGCACGGGCACGGCATGCACCGACGGCACGGTGCCCGACGCCAGCGGCGAGCCTATCGGCGACTACGACGCGGTGCCTCCGGGCCTCGACAACCTGCCCGGCCCCGACGCGCCAGCAGCGTCCGACGGCGGGGCGACCAAGGACGCCGGCTCGACCAAGAAGGACGACGGCGGCGGCTGTAACGTCGCACCCTCGTCCGAGGGTTTCGGCGCGAGCGCGCTGCTCTCGCTTCTGTTCGGCGCCGCGCTGGCGCTGGCCCGCCGCCGCCGCCGCCGCGCGCCTCGCCATCGCTAAGCTCGCGCCGCCATTGAAAGGCTCCTCGGCGCGCGCTAAAAGGCTGCTTCGCCCGGACGGAGCAGATGAGCACGAGCGCCGACGACACCAAGCAGAGCAACGAACGCCCCGAAGGCCCGCAGATGACGATCGCGCCCGGCAAAGGCCTCGCCAAGGTCGAGCCGTGGTTCGACATCGCGCCGCTGGAAAACGAGGTGCTGGCGTTCTGGCACGAGACGCGCGCCTTCGAGACGCTGGTCGAGAAGAACCGCGGCAACGAGCGCTTCTCGTTTCTCGACGGGCCGATCACCGCCAACAACCCGATGGGCGTGCATCACGCCTGGGGGCGCACCCTCAAGGACGCCTTCCAGCGCTACTACGCCATGCTCGGGCGCGACCAGCGCTACCAGAACGGCTTCGACTGCCAGGGGCTGTGGGTCGAGGTCGAGGTGGAAAAGGAGAAGGGCTTCTCCTCCAAGCGCGACGTCGAGACCTACGGCATCGCCAACTTCGTCAACGACTGCAAGGCGCGCGTGCTCAAGTACTCGGGCATCCAGACCGAGCAGTCGAAGCGACTCGGCATGTGGATGCAGTGGGACAACTCCTACTTCACCATGGCCGAGGAGAACAACTACACGATCTGGTCGTTCCTCAAGAAGTGCCACGAGCGCGGCAAGATCTATCGCGGCACCGACGTGATGCCGTGGTCGGGGCGCTCGGGCTCGGCCTACTCGCAGATGGAGGTCATCGAAGGGCGCCGGCTGGTGGCGCACACGGCGATCTTCTTGCGCTTCCCGCTGGTCGAGCGCGAGGGCGAGAACCTGCTCATCTGGACGACCACGCCGTGGACGCTGACGTCCAACGTGGCGGCGGCCGTCAACGTCGACCTCGACTACGTCAAGCTGCGCGACAAGCGCAGCGGCGAGCTCTTCTACTTCGCCAAGGACAACCTCGAGTACCAGCGCCTCGAGCGGCAGTTCAAAGAGAAGAAAGAGTGGGTCGCGGGCGTGCCGAAGCTCAAGACCATCGCGCAGATCTTCAACGAGCGCGGCGGCTACGAGATCGAGGGCACCGTCAAAGGCGCCGAGCTGGTCGGGCTGAGCTATCGCGGCCCGTTCGACGAGCTTCACGCGCAGAGCGTCAAGGGCGGCTACGTCGTGGGCGAGCGGGGCGAGATCACCGAAGGGCGCTTCGGCGAGCTTTCGGGCATCGAGGCGCACCGCGTGATCGATGGCGGCAAGGATGATCGCGGCGCGGACGTGGTCGTCGCCGGCGAGGGTACGGGCATCGTGCACAGCGCGCCCGGCTGCGGCGACATCGACCACGTGATGGGGGCGCGCCTCGGCTTGCCCTCCATCGCGCCGCTCGACGGCAACGCGCTGTTCGGCGAGGGCTTCGGCGATCTCGTCGGAAAGCACGCCGTGGCGCCCGAGACCGTCGAGCAGATCATCGCCAACCTCAAGGACAAGGGTCTGCTCGTCGCCACCGAGCAGTACCCGCACGTCTACCCGCACTGCTGGCGTACCGGCGACGAGCTGGTCTTCCGGCTGGTTGACGAGTGGTACATCCAGATGGATTGGCGCGAGGAGATCAAAAAGATCGTCGACGACATCCAATGGATCCCGGGCTGGGGCCGCGACCGCGAGCTCGAGTGGCTGACCAACATGCGCGACTGGATGATCTCCAAGAAGCGCTTCTGGGGCCTCGCGCTGCCGATCTGGCTCTGCGGCGAGTGCGATCACTTCGACGTGATCGGCAGCCGCGAAGAGCTCGAGGCGCGCGCCGTGCGCGGCTGGGACGCCTTCGACGGCAACACGCCGCACCGGCCGTGGGTCGACGAGATCGTCATCAAGTGCTCGCACTGCGGCGCCGAGACCAAGCGCATCGAGGACGTGGGCAACCCGTGGCTCGACGCCGGCATCGTCCCGTACTCGACGGTGGGCTACAACAGCGACCGCGACTACTGGCAGAAGTGGGTGCCGGCGGACCTGGTGCTCGAGTGTTTCCCGGGGCAGTTCCGCAACTGGTTCTACGCGCTGCTCTCCATGAGCACGATGATGGAGCAGATCGCGCCCTTCAAGACGCTGCTCGGCTACGCGCTGGTGCGCGACGAGACCGGCAAGGAGATGCACAAGTCGACGGGCAACGCGATCTGGTTCGACGACGCGGCCGAAAAGGCCGGCGCCGACGTGATGCGCTGGCTCTATTGCTCGCACGAGACGACAACAAACCTCAACTTCGGTTGGGGCGTGCTGCGCGAGGTGCGCGGCAAGTTCCTCAACATGCTGTGGAACACCTACGGCTTCCTCGCCAACTACGCGCGGCTCGCCGAGTACGACCGCAAGGGCGAGCGCGTGCCGTTCGACAAGCTGTCGAGCTTCGATCGCTGGATCCTCAGCGAGCTGCAGCAGACGATCAGCAGCTGTCGCGCGAGCATCGAGGCGTGGGACATGCGCGGCGCCGCGCGCGCCATCGAGTCGTTCACCCAGGACGTCTCGACCTGGTACATCCGCCACAACCGGCGCCGCTTCTGGAAGTCCGACGACGAGGCCGACACGCGCGCCGCGCTGCAGACGCTCTACGACTGCGTCGAGGCGCTGACGCTGCTGGCAGCGCCGATGATCCCGTTCGTCACCGAGGCGATCTATCAGAACCTGGTGCGCGGGCTCGACAGCGACGCGCCGGCCAGCGTGCACCACGCCAGCTACCCCGAGGCCGACGAGGCGCTTTTCGACGCGCCGCTCACCGAGGAGATGCGCGCCGTCAAGCGGCTGACCTCGATGGCGCTCGCGGCGCGCGAGGCCAAGAAGATCAAGGTGCGCCAGCCGCTGTCGCTGCTGCGCGTCGGTCCGCGCGACAACGTCGAAAAACACGCCTGCGAGCGCTTTCGCGAGATGCTCGCCGAGGACCTCAACGTCAAGGCGGTCGAGGTGCTCGAGCCGGGCGCCAAGAGCCCGCTGAGCTACAGCATCAAGCCCAACTTCAAGGCGCTCGGCGCGCGGCTGGGCAAGCAGATGAAGGCGGCGGCGGCGGCGATCACGGCGCGCGCCGACGAGCTCGTGGCGGCGTACAACGACGGCGCGCAGAGCTTCGAGCTCGCGCTCGACGGCGAGACGGTGGCGCTCTCGCGCGACGACCTGCTGCTCGAGGCGACGGCGCCCGACGAGCTGACGGTCAGCGAGGATCGCGGCAGCTGGGTCGCGCTCGAGACGACGCTCACCGAGGCGCTCGAGGTCGAGGGCCGCATGCGCGACCTTCTGCGTCGGCTTCAGGTGCAGCGCAAGGACGCGGGGCTCGAGATCGAGGACCGCATCACGCTTCGCTGGGCCAGCGAGGGCGAGATGACGCGCAAGGTCTTCGCCCAGTGGGGCGACTATCTGGCGGGCGAGCTTCTGTGCCGTTCGCTCGAGCAAGCGGACGCGTTGCCCGAATCGCCGACGGTCAAGGTCGGCGGTGAGGTCATCAGCGTCGAGATCACGAAAGCCTAGAGGCGTTACATGAGCGACGAGATCCCCGCTGTGGACGAGAAGCTGCTCGAGATCCTGCGCTGTCCCATCGCCGTACACTACAAGGACAAGGGCGACGATCCTGGGCAGCTGCGGCTGGTCAAGGGCTGCTGGCTGGTCTGCGACGACTCGGGCATGAAGTACCCGATCCGCGACGGCATCCCGGTGCTGCTGGTGGACGAGGGCGAGAAGTGGAAGGGCACCGCCGAGGACGCGCTGCCCGTTCCGCCCACCTGAGCGCCGTCAGCGCCCTACGGTGCTACGATCGCGAGCGGTGCTCTCTCGCGTCATAGCGTTCGTGTTTGCAGCGCTGCCGCTGCTCGGCTGCGGCGGCGACGAGGCGGTGCCCTGCCCGGTGCAGACGTGGAGCGCGACGACGCGCTGCATGCAGACGGCGCGCGCCGGCGCGGCGGGCGCACCCGAGATGATCAGCAGCAGCGGCTGCTACGCCGACGTGGCGAAACATCGTGTCGACGACACGCTCTTCCCCTACGAGGTGGCTTCGCCGCTGTGGACCGACGGCGCGCTCAAGCGGCGCTTCATCGCGCTGCCCGACGGCGCGCAGCTCTCGGCAGGCTCGAGCGGCGGCGCGTGGACGTTTCCCGCTGGCACCGTGCTGGTCAAGGAGTTCTGGGTGCCGGCGCGCGACGATGACGCGCGTTTCTCCCAGGCGCGCCTCGTCGAGACGCGCTTTCTCGTCAAGCAGGACGACGACGCCTGGGGCGGCTACTCCTATCAGTGGAACGAGGACCAGAGCGACGCGCGCCTGCTGTCGGAGGAGGGCGACGCCAAGGTCTACGCGGTGACGCGCGAGGGCGGCAGCGCCAGCCACAAGCACATCTTCCCGTCGCGCAAGGACTGCTTCTGGTGTCACCGCAGCGAACGCCCGGTGCCGCTCGGTATTCGCACGGCGCAGCTCAACCGCGCGCTGGGCGACTCGATCACGCGTTCGGTGGGCGCCGTCTGCGGCGACGCGCAGGAAAACCAGCTCGCGCTGCTGGTGCGCGCCGGGCTCGTGGCGCCGAGCGATGCGCTCGCGCAGCCCGACAAGCTGGCGGCGATGGCGACGCCGATGGCCGCCGACAGCGGCGCCAGCGTCGAGCAGCGCGCGCGCTCGTATCTCGACGCCAACTGCTCGTTCTGCCACTACGGCAAGCTGTTTCCGTCGATGGACCTCGGCTTCGGCGTGCCGCTCTCTCAGATGGCGGCCTGCAACGCGCCGTCCTATCGCTCCGACATCGGCTCGATCTTGCTCGTGCCAGGCGACGCCAAGAGCTCGGTGCTGTGGCTGCGCATGGTCTCGCGCGACTTTCTGGTAGGGATGCCGCCGGCGGGCACGGAGCGCGTCGACCAGGGCGCCGCCGATCTCGTCGCGCAGTGGATCAACAGCCTCGAAGGCTGTCCCGCGCCCTGAGAATCCGCGACCGTCAGGGCACGCTGAGGTCCTTGGCGATGCTGCTGCCTTCGCGCACGAACACGGGGAACTCGCCCAGCGGAACGTCGAGCTTGGCGGTGGTCTTGCCGTCGTAGGCCTTGGTCTTGTCGAATAGGTAGAGCCAGCGCCCTTCGGGGAACGTGACGTCCTTGGAGGTGCCTGACTCGGTCATCGGCGCGACGAAGATGTCGGGGCCGAGCAGGTAGGCGTAGTCGGGCTTGGCGGTGAAGGTCATCAGCGACGTGCCCTTGGCGAAGGCGCGCGCGGCGTGCTCGTTGAGGTAGGGGATCAGCGCGTAGTGCAGCTTGACGAAGCGGCGGTAGATGTCCGTCGTCTCCTCGTCGAACTGCCACGGCCGGTGCTCGCCGCTGCCGCCGTTTTCCATCAGCGGACAGAGCGCGCCGAGCTGTGCCCAGCGGATCAAGAGCTCCTTGCTGCGACCTTTTGTCGGGTAGGTCTTCTGATCGTTGCGGTAGCCGCCGATGTCCGAGCCGAAGATCACGTAGCCGAGCTGAGCGGAGTAGTACATGTTGAGCAGGGCGGCCTTGAGGCCGGCGAAGGTGGCGTCCTGGTCGCCGACCCAGCCAGCCCAGTTGATCTCGCGCGGCGCGAAGGCAGCCTCGGGCACCGCCTTGGGGTTGATGCGCCCGACGTCGGCGCCGTAGGTGTCCACCGGGCGGGCGCTGATGACGCGATCGTTGCCCAGCTTGGATCGCGTGTACTCGAAGAAGTCGCGATAGTAGGCCGTGGAGTATTCGATGCGCGTGACGCGCGCGCCGCCTTTGCCTGGCGAGACGGGCGCGAGCCACGCCGAGAAGTCGAGGCCGTCGCACTTCCAACCGTCGATGCCGTAGGCCAGCGCCTTGTCCATCATCCCGTGCCACCACGAGACCGCGGCCGGCTGGAAGTAGTCGAGCAGGCTGCCGTCGCCTTTCCACCACTTGACCACGGCCGCCTCGCCCGAGTTGGAGTGCATGAAGTAGTTTTTGTCCTTGGCCTCGGTGTAGAGCGGCAGCGCGTCGATGTTGATCGCCGGCACGATCCACAGCAGGACGCGAACGCCCTTGCTGTGAAAGTCGTCGATCATCTTCTGCGGCTCGGCGAAGAGCGTCGTGTCCCAGTCGAACGTGTTGTAGGCCGTCTCCCAGGGGCTATCGATGATGATCGCGCCTACCGGGATATCGCGCTGTCGGTATCCTTCTACCAGCGCCGTCGCCGACTGCTGCGTGCTCTCGTCTTCCCAGACCCAGTGATGAAAGACCCACTCCGGCCACGGCGCGGCGGGTGCGGGACCGAGATCCGCTGGCGTGCTGTCGACCACGCCGCCGTCCGCCGCGTCGTTTGCCGGTGTGTTGCTCGAACAGGCGGCGCAGCAGAGCAACGCCATCACGACAGCTCGGGAGATACGCATGAGGCGCATCATAGCAGCCCGTTGACAAACCTCTGCTAGGAGCTGAATGCGCTACAGTTCGTCATGCTCGATGCGGACACCCTCGCGCACGAGGCCGCGGCGCTGCTCGCCGACGCGCTGCGCCGGTGGCGTGGGCGCGAGCATCACCGGCGCCAGCTCGAGCGCGTGATCAAGCGTGCGAAGCGCGTGCTCGCGGTCGCCGAGCACAGCGAGGATGCGACGGTCTCTCCGCACACGGTGGCCGTCGCGCGTCTGACGCTGGTCAGAGCCTACGCCGCGCGCGCGCGCGACGCGTGCTACGGGGCGGGGCAGCTGTCGCGCGGCAGCCAGCGCGCGCCGACAGTCGAGGCGTGCGACGATGGCTGGCAGCGCGTGGCTTCCATCGTCGACGACGCGGAGCGCTTCGCGCGCGAGGCGGCGCGGGTGGCGAGGAGGCTCGACACGCGCGCCGCGGCGAAGGCGGGCGAGGCGGGGCGGATCGCGGCGGCCGAGGCACGCCGTATCATCGACGAGCGCAACCACGCCTACACGTTCCACGCCGACCCGGGGTTTTCCTTCGGCGAGGGCTGGTATCTAGCGGCGGCCTCGGTGCTGGCCGGCGTGGCGATCCAGATCGAGCCCGAGCAGCCGCAGAGCGCGCAGGCCGAGCGCTTCCTGCGCGACGCGGGCCTCGGCGCGAGGCTCGGGCCGTACCGCCCGCGCCCGCGCAGCAACAAGCACCTCACCGAGATCGTGGCGCGCGCCTTTCGGCGCGACCCGCTCGCTGCGCAGCGCAGCTTGCGGGCGGCGTTTCTTGGTGACGAGCCGACCTCGGCGGCCATCGCCGAGCTCGCCGACGCCGCGCTCGCGGGCACACCGGAGCAGGGCGGCAGGGTGATGCTGTGGGTCCGCTATGCTGTGCATCACCCCACGCGCAACACCGACCACGGCGAGCTGTGCGAGATCGCGCGCCGCGCACGCGCCACGGGGCTTCAGCCGGTGCTCTTCGGCGACACGCCGCGCGGCGAGCTGCCGCCCGGCACCGTCGACCTCACGCTGTGCTGGCGGCGGCCGCTCTTTCAGGGCATCGACATGCGCCGCGCGCAGCTCGCGCTGTTCGAGCACATGCGGCGCGAGCAGCGCCTGGTCGGCCAGATCGGCGTGACGACGGCGGGCATGGACGGACCGGCGCTGCTCGGCCTCGAGACGCTCTATCTCACCGACGAGCCCAACGTGCGCATGCGCCAGTGGGTCGGCGCCGTGCCGGGCTACGTCGAGATCGTGCGCGATGGGGGCTATCTGGAGCGCATCGACGAGACGCTGCGGCGCTGGGCCACTGCGGCCCGAGGCCCGAGGCCCGAGGCCTGAGGCCTGAGCTCGGCTCTACGGGTCCGCGCCCAGCTCGCGCAACACCTCGTCTTCGTCGTCTTCCGGCTCTTCGTCGTCCTGATCGAGGGGCGTGCCGGCGGCGAGCTTGGCGGCGCGTCGCGCGCGGCGCCGCTCGGCGGCGAAGCGGTAGACCTCTTCGGTGAGGCCGAGCGCGATATACGCCGAGATCAGAAACAGGAACACGAACGAGGCGCGCAGGCGCGTGATGATGAGGATGCTGGCGATGAGCAGCAGAAACGTCACCGCCAGCGAGCGGCGCGACACGCGCAGGTCCTTGAACGAGCGGAAGCGCACGCGGCTGACCATCAGGTAGGACAGCACCACCACCAGCACGGCGATGGCGCTTTGGCTGTAGGCGACGTACTGGCCGCCGACGTGATGGTGCACCACGACGAGCGAGACGATGGTGGCGGCGGCCGCCGGGATCGAGAGGCCGAGAAAGTAGGCCGGCTGGCGGCGTTTGCCGCCGGACCCCGGCTCCTCGGCCTCGTGCTCGCCCTCCACCACGGCGCGCTCGGGCGGGCCTTCGAGCTCTGCCTCGGCGGCCTTTTGCTCTTCGGCTTGTTTCTTCGCCTCGCGCTCGCGCGCGGCGAGCACGTTGAAGCGCGCCAGGCGCATGGCGCCCGCGCCGAGAAAAAGAAACGCGATGAACACGCCCCAGAGGCCGAACTGCGTCAGCCCCCAACGATAGACCAGCATCGCCGGCGCCGCGCCGAAGGTCACCACGTCGGCCAGCGAGTCGAGCTGCTCGCCGAGCTCGCTCTGCGTGCGCGTCAGCCGCGCTACGCGGCCGTCGAATAGGTCAAAGAAGAAGCCGAAACAGATCGCCAGCGCGGCCTGGTAGAGGTCTTCATCGCGGCCGCCGGCGCAGAGCGTGATCGCGAAGAAGCCGCACAGGATGTTGGTGAGCGTGAAGAGGTTGGGGAGGATGAAGAATGTCTTGCGGACGTTCATCGCGCGTCGGAATCCCCAGGTTCATTCGAAGTGTCCCGCGTGTCGGCGGCCGCGGCAACTTCCCTCGCGGGCGCCGCGCGTTTGATCACCAGGCGGGTGACGAAGATCAGCACGAACATCGCGGCGGCGCGCGCGAGCAGCACGCTGGCGCTCTTCATCCAGCGCGTCTCGTCGAGCAGCAGCGAGACGCCCACCTCGAGCGCGTAGGTTGTCGCCACCAGCGCCGCGGCCGTGCTCGCCGGTGAGAGCGTCACGCCGCGCCCGAAGAGCCAGCCCATCAGCAGCAGGGTTGGCAGCTTGCTCAGGTCGAGCGCCAGCAACGCCAGCAGCACCGCGCCGAGCGGCGAGCTCAGTGCCGACTTGGCGAACAGCAGCGCCAGGCGCGCCGAGAGCGGCAGCGACAGCAGGTACGCGCCGAGGGCCGCGAAGAGGATCAGCGCGGCGTTGCGGGCCAGCTGGCGCATCAGCGCTCGCCGCGACCCTGCGCGGCGAGGGGCTCGTCGTCAGACATCACAGATGCGCGCGGCTTCGCGCAGCGAAGCGATGGGGTCGGGCTTGGTCGGCACGAACTCGTGCACGACATATCCCTTGTAGCCGGTGGCAAGGATCGCCCTCAGGATCGAGGGGTAGTTGAGCTCCTGACTGTCGTCGATCTCGTGGCGGCCCGGGTTGCCGGCGATCTGGTAGTGCGCGATCCACGCGTGCTGCTCTTTGATCGTCTGCGTCACGTCGCCTTCGCTGACCTGCGCGTGATAGATGTCGAAGAGCAGCTTGACGTGCGATGAAGCCACCGCCTTGATGATCTCGAGCGCGTAAGCGCTGGAGTCGCCGATGTAGCCGACGTGGTCGCGCTTGCTGTTGAGGATCTCGAGCACCAGCGTGACGCCGTGCTTCTCGGCGCTGCCCTTGCAGCGGTTGAGGCACGCCACCGAGTTGCTGATCGCCTCGTCGCGCGACATCTTGGGCTGCCGGTTGCCGAAGGAGCAGACGAGGTTGGGCACCTTCGCGGCGGCGGCGCGCGGCACCATCACCTCGAATGCGCGCACGATGCCGTCGTGGTTAGCGCGCACGTTGATGCCTTTGCTGATGCTCATCGCACCGCCGTGCAGCGGCAGGCCCACCGAGACCTGGAGCCCCGCCGCGCGCACGCGCTGCCACAGCTGTGGCGGAACCATGTCGGCCGAAGAGAGGCCCATCGCTGCCGCCTGCGCGAGCAGATTCTCGAGGGGCACTTTGCGCTTGAAGGTCCACGGCCACAGCGCAACGCCTTGCTTGACGCGTCCGTTGCGGACCACGCGCCCATCCGAGCCGCCCCGCCGAGAACGTGGCTGACGTGGCGTCGTCTTGGCCTCAGCTGCGCAGCCTTCGGCGATGGCGGCGCCGCCAGCCAGCAGCAGCAGCGCTTCGCGACGTTCCATCAACGGCTGTTTCACCTGCCACCTCCCGTGTCTAGCGCCTCTTGCTCCCCAAGCTCTTGCTGCCCAGACCCTTGCTGCCCAGACTTCGGATCCAACGCGCGATGCGTTCGAGTTGCTCGGCGGGCAGCTTCGCGTCGAGCGGCATGCGCTTGCCCTTGCCGCCGCGCGCGAGATGCTCGCCGCGCAGCTTCAGTAGAAGATAGCTCTTGTCGGGCTTCCCGGGCTCCACCAGACGCAGCGGCGACTGCTTGCTGGGCACGCCGACGAGGCTCGCAGGGGTGTGCGAGTCCTCGAGCACGAGCTTCTCCTGCGGCGCCTTCACCAGGTGGCAGACCACGCAACGCTGATCGAGGATCGGCTGGATCTCGCGATGAAAGGGCGTCAGGCGCGCGCTGCGGCGACGGGGCTTCTTCGCGTCGCTGCATCCGACGAGCGCCAGGCCGACGAGCAGCAGCGAGCGGCACACGGCCGCGAGACGCATCAGGCCTTCCTAGCCTGCCGCGCGCGCACCTCGCCGATGTCGCGCGCCTTCTGCGCTGACGCGTGCTTGGCGGCGAGGTAGCCGAACGTCAGCGCTGGACCGATGGTGATGCCGCCCGCCGGATAGCCGCCGAGCGCTGGCGAGGCGACGCAGTTGCCCGCGCCGTAGAGGCCAATGATCGGCTTTTCGGCAAGATCGAGCAGCTGGGCGTTGGCGTTGACCGCGGGGCCGCCCTTGCTGTCGAGCACGCCTGGCGCGACGATCATGGCGAAAAGGCCGCCTTCGAGGTCGAGCGCGCGCAGCGCCGGGTTCTTTGCCGCGCGTGCGCTGGCGCCGCCCATCTGCAGGGCGATCGCGCGCTCGCACGGCGTCTCGCCGCGCCGAAAGTCTTCGTCTTTGCCAGTTTTGGCGAAGCCGTTGTAGCGCTCGATGGTCTGCGCCAGGCCCGCTTCGAATGACGCGTCGAGGGTGAAGCCGCCCGTCCGGCGAGCGACCTTAGCGAGCCGCGCGCTCAGCTGCTCGCGCAGCGCGGCGACGGTCTTGACGTTGAGCGCGTACTCGTCGCCGTGAAAGTCGGCCTTCTTCTTTCCGTGGCTGCTCCATACCAGGAACAGCAACAGCTCGGAGTAGCCGCCAGTGCGCGGATCCTGGCGAAAGTGCACCTGCGTGCGCTCGTGGTAGAAAGACGACTCGTTGACCACGCGTTTGCCCGTACGGTCGACGAGGATCATGTCGTTGCGCAGGAAGGCGAGGTTGTTGGCCACGCTTCGCATCGCGAGCGCTTCCTCGAGCACCACCTGCGACCACCAGGCGTTCTTGACGTTGCCCATCGACGCGTTGGCGGTGGCGGCGATGCGCATGAAGTCGCCCTCGCAGCTCGGCACGGCGCACGAGCCGAAGATCGGCCCCTCGAGGTAGGCCTCGCAAAGACTGACGTCGTGAGGGAAACCGCCGCTGGCGAAGACCACGCCTTTGCGCGCGCCGAGGCGCAGCGACTTCCCGCCGCGCGCCGCGACCTCGAGGCCGGTCACGCGCCCCTTGTCGTCTCTGATCAGCGCCGAGGCGCGATGCCGGGTCCTGATCTTGACGCCCTTGCCGAGAAGGTACGCCTGCAGCTGTCGCACCAGCTCGTGGCCGAGCGGCGGCCGCGGCTGCGTGCGCGAGCTGGGCGTGAGGCTTCGACCGCGCGGCGCCTTGTTGTCGGGATGGTGAGCGAAGTAGTCGAGGATGCGAGGCCACCACTTCGACTTGAGCGCGCCGATGCGCTCGAGGTGCTCGATCGCTTTGCTGCCGTGGTCGAAGTAGGCCTCGATGCAGCTGTGCTCGCGCGCCGTCAGACCGAGCGTCGGCGACGCCGGATCGTAGCGATGCGGCGCTGCGAGGGCCGCCATGAAGCGCAGCGCCGCGGGCTTGGGATCGGCGATGCCTTTGGCGCGCATGAACGCGTTGTTGAAGATCCAGTAGAAGCCGCCCGACTTGGAGGTGGTGCCGCCGGCCACTGGCCCCTTCTCGAGCACGATCACCGTGGCGCCGCTGCTCTTGGCGGTGCAGGCACAACTGAGCCCTGCCGCGCCGGCGCCGACGACGATGACGTCGGCGATCTCGTCGAAGCTCGGCGTCGCCGGTCGCCGCTCGCACGCCGACAGCGCCAGGCCGCCGCCGGCCAGCGCGCCGATGAACTCGCGGCGACGTGTTCGAACCTCGTGGTCGCTGCTCATGCGCCGCCAAGTGTCTCGCGTGTGGGCGGCGGCGGCAACCTCCTCCGCCGGTCGCGCCCGTCGTCTCGCTCTCGGCCGGCGGCCGGCCCGCGTCAGGTCGCGCCGAGCTCGCGTTGCCACAGCCACTCTGTGACGCGCTCGACGCCGCGCGCCAGGTGGCGGCGGTAGGTGCTGAACGCCATCGAGAGGCGCTCCGCGGCCGCCTCCTGCGTGCGGGCGCCATCGATGTATGTCGCGCGCACGGCCCGAGCATAGCCATGGTCGCGCGGGTGATCGCCAAACGACTGCAGCGCGCTGTCGATCAGCTCGCGCAGGGTGTCTGCGCGTTGGGCGCCGCCCGCCGCGAGCACCACGCAACGAGCAGCGAGCAGCGCGTTCTTCGCCAGCTCGGTGGGCCGGCTGTAGTCGCGCAGCGCCTGGTGGACGGCGCCGGCGAACTCCTCGCGCGACAGCGCTAGCACGGCCGACGCCGAGCTGCTCGCGCCGTAGTCGTCGCTCGCGCTCATCAGGCTGCGCTCGACCAGCAGCTCGAGCCAGGCCTCTGCCGAGCTCGTGCGAAAGTCGCGCGCGAAGGCGCCGCGCGGCGCGGCCTCGAGGACCGCGAGGTGCGCTTCGAGCGCGCTCGCGCGCGTGAAGTCGGCGTGGGCGTGCGCTGCGAGCCACGGCTCGGCGTGTGGGTGAAGCACGTAGGCGAAGGCCAGGTTGGGCACGCTGAGGTACCGCATCTGCTGGCGATTGTGGCGTAGTCGCTTGTCGCCGTCGGCGCCCTGGCCGACGAGATAGCGCGTGACGACGATGTGCTGGTCGGCGAGCAGCCCGCCGCGGGCTTCGATGTCGTCGGCGAGCGCGCACATCACGGGATCGGCGCGGCGGTCCTCGGCGCTGATACCAGCGAGCACCAGGTGCCCCGAGAGCGCCACCGGCTCGCCCAGCGGCGAGCGCAGCACGCTGAAGCTGCCGCGCTGGCGCTCGAGCCAGTAGTCCAGCGCGGGTCGCGCTGCCGCCCCGAAGGCCTCGCTGACCAGCGCGTGCACGGCATCGCGGTCGGCGCCATCGGGGCGAGGGCGGTCGGCCCAGCCGCTGCCGAGGCCCTCGAAGTCGAAGAAGTCGTGGAGCTTCGGGTTGATGCGGTTGAGGTAGAGCAGCTCGAGGAAGGCCTCTTCCTGCGCCGTGCCTTCCAGGTCCCGCATCAGATCGAGCAGGCAGAAGGTGAGCTGGTGGATCAGCTTGCGAAAGCCCTCGGGGTCGCGCCAGCGGAACTCGGCGCCGATGACGTCGCGTGCCAGATCGTGCGGGTAGAGCCCGCGCGGTCCCTCCAAGACGAAGGGCAGCCTGCGCAGCCACTCGAAGCACTCGCGGGGTGTCTCGCTCGCCGCGGCTTCGGCGGACGGCGCGGTCATCGCGCGCAGCAGCGCTTCGGTGCTGTGGCGTGCGACCGCCGCGATACGCAGCGCGCGCCGGTGCTGCTCGCTGGGGACGCTGGTGACGAAGCGGTCCATCAGTGTGCGCAGCACGTCGGGCGCCTGATCGAAGCGCAGCGGCTCGCTCGACTGCGCGCGACCGCGTGCCAGCTCGGCGGTGAGCGTTAGCGCGAAAGGGTGGCCATGCGTCAGCGCGCACAGCATCTCGTGCAGCGCTTCGGGGACGCCGGCGCGCGCGAGCAGCTCGCTGCTCTCCGAGCGCGTCAGGTTGCGCAGCGGCAGCACGCGCAGCAGCGCGCGCCAGCCGTCGTCGTCGCGCCAGGCGCCAGAGGGCGCGTGGCGACCGGCGAACAGCACCAAAGTCTGCGGCGGCAGCGAGGGCAGGAGCGCTTGCCGCATCCAACCCTCGCAGGCGCCGCCGAGCTCCCAGGTGTCGACGAGCAACACCACGCGAGGCCCGGCGGCCAGACGGCGGGCCAGCGCCTCTTCGTCGATCGACTCGAGGGCGGTGCAGAGCCACGCGATGATCTCGCTCGGGGACGCGCGCACCTGTTGCAGGTCGAGCGTTACGGCGGTGCAGCCACGCTCGCGCGCCAGGTCGGCCCAGCGGCGCAGCAGCGAGCTCTTGCCGATGCCGCCAGGGCCATAGAGCCAGCCGACCACGGGCTGCTCGGACGCGAGCAGCGTCTCGAACCAGCGCTGTTCGTCGCTGCGACCGACAAACGCATCGCGTCGCGCGCGTTCGAGATGCGCCGCCAGACCGCCGCCGCCGCCGCCGCCGATGAGGGGCTGCTTCGCCGCGTTCTTGTCGGGCCCGCGCTCGCCCACCTGCTCATCCTATCAGCTGATCTCCGCAACTTGGCCGTACGCATCATCGAATGAGCACAAAGTGAGCAGCAGATGGTCTGGCAGCTGAGCACCGAAGCGAGCCATTGCTGGTGCACCACAGAGCAACGGAGACCGCGATGACCCTCGTCCAGCCGCAACAAGACCGTCCGCGCCGCGCGCCCAGCGTCGCCCGACATGCCGACCCATCGTCGACGGGCGTGCCGCGCGACTCGGCAGTGGTCGAGCTCGAGGCCGCCGAGGCAGCGCCGATACTCGACGCCGACCTGCCGCTGCAGCGCGCCTACCACTGGGAGCGACAGCGGGCGTCGCAGACCTATCTCGTCCAGCCCTACGAAGGGCGCGTCTTCGAGCGCAGCTGGCGCGAGACGATGGACGAAGCGCGCCGCGTCGCCGCCTATTTGCGCGGGTGCTCGTTGCCGGCGCGCAGCAACATCGCGCTGCTCTCGAAGAACTGCGCCGAGTTCTTCATCTTCGAGCTGGCGATCTGGATGGCCGGTCACGTGTCGGTGGCGATCTACCCGACGGTCAGCAGCAAGACCTTGCGCTACGTGCTCGAGCACGCCGAATGTCCGCTGATGTTCGTCGGTCCGCTCGACGGCTGGGCCGAGCTGCGCGGCGCCGTCTCGGGTGCTGTGCGTCTGCTCGGCTGCGCGCGCAGCCCGCGCAACGCGGATGCGCCGATGGACAGCTGGAACGACATCGTCGCGACGCACGAGCCCATCGCCGACTCGCCAACGCGCGCTGCTGAGGACACGTCGATGCTGATCTACACCTCGGGCAGCACCGGCGTGCCCAAGGCCGTCGAGGTGAGCTTTGCCGCGATCGTGGCGTTCGCCAAGAACGTCGGCGCCACCATCGAGATGAGCGCCGACGACCGCATGTTCTCGTACCTGCCGCTGGCGCACACCGCCGAGCGCTGCGTCGTCGAGCTGTGCTCGATCTACTACGGCTGCCGTGTCAGCTTCGTCGAGTCGCTCGAGACCTTTCGCGACGACCTCAAACGGGCCCGACCGACCTTCTTCCTCTCGGTGCCGCGCCTGTGGCTCAAGTTTCGTGCGGCCGTCGAGGAGAAGATCCCGGCGCGCCGGCTGCGACTGTTGCTGGCGCTGCCGCTGGTGGGCCGCCTGGTGCGAAAGAAGATCCTCGGCGAGCTCGGACTCGGCGAGGTGCGTTACGCCGGCACTGGGTCGGCGCCGATGCCCGCCGAGCTGATGGCCTGGTATCGCGACCTCGGCCTCGAGCTGCTCGAGGGCTACGGCATGAGCGAAAACTTCGCCTACTGCACCGCCACCAGGCCGGGCCGCGTGCGCCTCGGGACCGTCGGCGAGCCGCACGTCGGTGTGAAGCTGCGCATCTCCGAGCAGGGCGAGATCCTGATGAAGTGCCCGGCGCTGATGAAGGGCTACTACAAGGCGCCCGAGCTGACGGCGCAGGCCTTCACCGAGGATGGCTATCTGCGCACCGGTGACCGCGGCGTGATCGACGACGAGGGGCGGTTGATCATCACGGGACGTGTGAAGGAGCTGTTCAAGACGAGCAAGGCCAAGTACGTCTCGCCGGCACCCATCGAGAACCTGCTCAACGTCGACGATGTGGTGGAGCAGTCGTGCGTGATGGGCAGCGGGATGCCGCAGCCGTTCGCGGTGCTGATGCTCACCGACGCCGCGCGGCGACGACTGGCGCGACCAGCGGAGCGCGCTTTGTTGGTGCGGGCGGCGGAGAAGCTGCGCCAGCGGGTCAACGCCAAGCTCGAGCACCACGAACAGCTCGCCTTCGTCGTGGTCGCCGCCGACGAGTGGCGCATCGATAACGGCATGCTGACGCCGACGCTCAAGCTCAAGCGCCAAGCCATCGAAGATGCATACGCCGAGCGCGTGGAGGCGTGGGCGGCTCGCGCCGAGGCAGGCGAGACCGTGCTCGTCTGAGCTCGAGCGTTGTCGGCCGCTGCGCGAGAGCACGGCGACACGGGCGGCGCAGCTCGTCGAGACGCAGTACCCACGACACGGCCTCCACGGCCACGGCCGCATGGCGCTATTATCGACGGCGATGCGATTCGTGCAGACCGAGATCACCATCGACGCGCCCCGCAGCCTGGTGTGGCAGGTGCTGCTCGACTTCCCGCGCTACCCGCTGTGGAACAGCTTCATCCACCGCATCGACGGGGCAGCACGGGTTGGCGCCGAGATCACCGAGCACATCTACTTCGACTTCTTGCCGTTTCGCGTGCTGGGCAAGTCATTTATCCAGCGCATCGACGCCGAGACGTTCTTCAGCTGGCAAGGCAGCTTCGTGCACGCGCTTCGACCGTTGGGCCACGGGACCCACTCGTTCGCGCTCGACGACATCGGCGCTGGCGCCACGCACGTGACCCACCGCGAGGAGTATCGCGGGCCGCTGGTCGCGCCGACGTTCGCGCTGATCCGGCGCGTCGCCGAGCCGGGCTTTCGCAAGATGGACCGCGACCTCAAAGCGCGCGCCGAGTCGCTGCACGGAAACCCGAGGTGAGGTCTACGCCTGATGCCTATTCGGGCGCCAGCTCGGCCTTGACCCACTCGGCGACACCGAGCGGCGCGGGGGCGTCGAGGTCGACGTCGTTGGCGTATTCGATGAGATCGGCCACGTGCTTGGCGCCGTCGAGGCCGATGGCGCGCGGCAACAGCGGCGCCACGCGGCGATAGCCGGTCTCGCCGAGCAGGCGTTTGCACTGGTAGTGCGCTGTCTGCATCGGCCCTTCGATCATCATGTGCACCAGCACCGGCGCCCACTGCACGTAGCCCCAGTCGAGCGTGTCGCCGGTGACGACGCGCGGATCGACGCCGGTGCTCAGCGAGAGCAGCCGAATGTCCTCGAGCTTCTGCTTGCCGGTGTGCTTGTCGAGCGCCTGGGCCAGCGCGCACATGCTCGGGTTGTTGGCGGCCACGCCGCCGTCGACATAGCCGCGGTAGCTCGGGAAGAACGTCGGCGCCGCGCTGGTGGCGAGGGCTACGTCGACGATGCGCGCGGTGCGGTCGTCGGGCTTGCCGGGCGCCGGCGGGTAGTTGTGAAAGAAGCGCGGCTGCCAGACGCGCTCGGGCTGATCCTCGCCAGGATCGAGGTCGAACGCCGAGATCAGCACGCGCTTGACCAGATCGCCGAGCACCTTGTCGCCGAAGCGCTCCTCGAGCAGCTTGCGCAGCGGGCCCTGGTCGTAGTCGGCGCCGAGCAGCTTGCCGAGGTCGCGCATGTCGTCGGCGATGGAGTCAGCGAAGATCGCCTCGGCGTTGTCGTGGTAGAGCTCGATCAGATCGTCAGGCGTGAGGCCGAAGGCCAGCGCGAGCGCGATGATGCCGCCTGTGGACGTGCCGGCGAACAGATCGATGCTGGCGAGAAAACCGGGCGCGCGCGCTTCGAGGCGCTTGAGCAGCACGGCGGTGTAGACGCCGCGCACGCCGCCGCCATCGAGGCTGAGGATGCGATATTTGGCCATGCGCGCAGCATAGCGCGAAGCCAAGCCGCTATGGCCTCGGATGCGGGCCGGCGCGCTAGCGGCAGACCGGCGGCACGTACGCGTAGCCGGTGGCGCTGTAGGTCGGCGAGCTGTAGCTCCAGTCGGCGAGGTGGATGCCGCCAGCGTCGTAGGCAGCGAGGATCGCGGCGCCGCTGCTCTGGCTGTAGCTGCTGAACAGCAGGTGGTTGTTGAACGGCGTGCCGCCCAGCGGATTGAAGGTCAGGCTGGTGGGACGCTTCTTGGCCGTCATACCCACCACCTGATACCCGCTGCGCTGGAACGTCTTGAGGTTCTGCAGCGTGTACGTCGTGCCCGAAAACACCGCCCGGTACAGATAAGCCGCGCCGGTGTTGTTGCGAAAGAGCATCGCCTCGTAGCCGTCGGCGGCGTAGCCGAACCACAGCGCCGTGAGGCCGCCGAAGGGCTTGTTCTGGAAGTTGGTGCGTCTGACGTAGCCGTCACCCGCGACGAGCTGCACGGCCCAGCGGCCCTCGCGGCTCTCTGCGTCAGGGATCGCGTCCCATGCGACGTAGTAGTTCTGCTCGGCGCCCGTGCGGTAGCAGTTCCACGCCAGGGGCGACGCCTGCGCGAGGCCGACAGCGCTGTAGCCCGACCCGGGCGAGGGCAGCGTGTGCGTGGCGACCCGTTGGTTGTTGCTGTCGATGGTCCACAGCTCGGCGCCGCCGCTGCCGCTCGCCCACAGCACACGGTCACCCGCGACGCCCACGAGGTTCCAGCCGCGAGGGTGTGTCAGCGCTGTCCTGACGCGCACGACGCCGTAGTCGCTCAGCCGCCAGTGCGCGCCGCGGCCAGTGCCCCACGCGTTCCATGTCATGACGTCGGTGGTCGGCAGCGACAGCTTCGGCAGATTCGGGTTTATCGGGTTGATCGAGATCGAAGTGAGCGACTGCGCGGAGCGCGTCGACTGTGGACCGTCGCGCTCGTCGTCGGGCAGCGGACCGCAGGCAACCGCGGCGGCGGCGAACAAGACGAGCGCGAGGATGATGGAGACCGGCTTGCTAGGCATCTGAGATACCTCCTTTGGGTAGCTCTCGAGTGCAAGTGACGGACCATCGGTGCGGCTATTGATGTCGAGCGCTTGCGGCTGTGCGTCGCGCGCGCGTCGCAGTGCGACCGTCTCAGGGACGCAGCACGCGCACGAGGCAAAGGCCGTGCGGGGGGGCGGTGATGCCGGCGCGGGTGCGGTCGCCGCTTTCGAGCAGCTCGTGCACCAGCTCGAGCGGCAGCTTGCCGCGGCCGATGTCGAGCAGCGTGCCCGCGATGATGCGCACCATGTTCTTGAGAAACGCCGTGCCCTCGACGTCGATGCGCAGCTCGCGCCTCGCTTGCAGCTCGCTGACGGTGACGCGATAGAGCGTGCGCGTGGTGCTGGGGCGCTCGCAGTCGGCAGCGCGAAAGGCGGCGAAGTCGTGCGTGCCGACCAGCAAGCGCGCAGCGCGCGCCATCTGCATGCGGTCGACGGCACCGTAGATGTGCCAGGCGCGCCGCTTGTCTGCCGGCGCGATCTCGCGGTGATTCCAGATCGTGTAGCGGTAGTGCTTGCCCGCGTTTTTGTGGCGCGGGTTGTAGTCGAGCGGGACGCTCTCGACCGCGAGGATGCTGACGCTGTCGGGCAGAAGCGAGTTGAGCCCGCGCAAGAAGCGCTGCTCGGCGATCGCGGACTCGGTCTTGAAGGCGGCGAGCTGCCCGAGCGCGTGCACGCCGGCGTCGGTGCGTCCGGTGACGCGCAAGGTGACGGTCTCGTCCTGTGTCATCTCGCGCAGCACGGCCTCGATGGTCGCCTGCACCGTGCGCGCGCCGGGGTTGCGCTGCCAACCGGAGAAGTCCGCCCCGTCGTAGGCGATGGTCAGCAGCAGGTTGCGCACCGCTCAGAACTCGAAGGCGAGGCCGGCCTGCCAGGTGGCGTCGCCGACATCGAGCTTGCCTGCCGCGCCAAAGCCGTCAGCGCCGGTATAGGCGAACTCGAAGAACAGGTAGGTGTGGTTGATGCCGACCTCGGCGTCGAGCGTCTTGGCCGCGCCGGGTTCGAGAAAGTCGAGCTGCAGCGCCAGGCCGGCGTTGAAAGCGAGGCCCCAGCTGCCGCCGCGCGCCTTGTCGCCGTCGACGCTGGCCACGTCGCCCGAGCCGTTGAAGATCCACCACAGCGTGTAGTTGACGCCGAACTTGACGAACGGCACCACGGGGATGTGCCAGCGGTTGGCCAGCACGTCGAATCGATAGACGGCGAGCACCGAGATCGGCACCAGCATGATCGACGTCTCGCCGCCCGAGCGCTCGGTGCCGCTCGATGTGCCGCCGCCACCATCGTCGATGAAGGCCTGCGCCGAGCGGCGAAAGTAGCCGCCGACGACGCCGATGCCGAGGCTGCCGAAGCCGTGCCAGACCTGGACGTCGAACTCCCAGCGCAGCATCAGGCCGCCGCCGTCGAAGATGCGCGCGTAGGGGCCGTCGCCCGAGAACTCGCTATCGATGCTCGGCTTGTAGGGGCCGAGCTTGAACTCGGCGGCGAACCACTGCGGCGAGTGATACTCGCTGTCGTCGACGATCTGTGGGTCGATGCGCCCCTGCGCGTGGGCGACGCGCACCGTGGCGGTGGCGCCGACGCCGACGATGAGGGCCAGCAGCAGCGCCTTGCTCTTGCCTTTGCCCTTGCCGGCTGCGCGCGCGCCGCGCGCGAGGCGCTTGCGGCGTCGCCGGCGCATCGTGCCGAGCAGCGCGCCGAGCAGCGCGAGCAGGCCGATGGTGCCGCCATCGAGCGGGTCGTTGCCGAGCGCGCAGCCGCCGCTGGCGCCGCCGCCGGCGCGCTTGTAGCGCTCCCAGAGGTCCTCCTCGGCGGCGGGCGTCTCCTCGCCGAGGTAGGTGATGGTGCTGGCGTTGCGGCGCTTGTCGATGGCGACGACGTAGAACTCGTAGGTCACGCCGTTGGTCAGGCCGCTCACCGAGACCGAGCCTGCCGAGGTGAGGTGATCGGAGCAGACGAACTGCGCCGAGAGCAGCTCGTCGCTGCCCGTCGCCGCGGCGTCGTCGACGCCCGCGTCGGAGACCGGCGAGGCGTCGCCGTCGACGCTGAAGTCCTCGTTGCCGAAATCGACGAAGAAGTCTTCCGTGGTGTCGGAGACGCCCTGATCGGTGGCGCGCATGCCGGCGTCACCGGCGGTCTGGGTGCGTGTGGGGCAGATGTTGGCGGCGGACTGAAAGCGCGGCGTGTGGCTGGTGTTAGGCAGCGGGTCGGCCGTCGGGTTGTCCTTGATGCGGCACAGGATCTGGTACTCGACGTTCTGCTCGTCGGTGGAGGGCTTCTCGAAGGTGACCTTGACCAGACCTTCGCCCGCCAGCGTCGCGTCGCCCGAAGGGGCGATGGGCGCCAGCGGCGGCGCGGTGTCGACGGTGATGACGCGGTTCTTGGCCTGCGCGGCGTACTGGTCGTTGTTCTGATCGGTGAGGACCGAGATCGTGATCGTCTTTTCGCCCACCGAGTCGCAGTTGCCGCCGGGCAGCGTCATCAGCGCCGACGCCTTGACGTTGAACTCGATGTCGGTGCGCTGGTCCTGGATGCGCCCTTCTTTGTGGATCTGGCAGTTGTCGAGTATCTCGTTGGTCGTGTTGTTGATGCAGTCGGTGGTGCCGCTGACGACTTTGAACGTGCCGAGCTGTTTCGAATCGGGCGTGATGCGGATGATGACTTTGATCTCGGCGTCACAGTCGCAGCGCGCGCGGCCGAAGTAGTCGACGAGCTCGCTCTCGGTGAGGCGGCGCGTCTCGTTTCCCTGGGCGTCGACCTCGGCGAAAATGATGTCTTTGACGGCGAAGCCTTGGGCGTGGGCGGATCGCACGCCCCCGACGAGGGCGAGCGTGGCGGCGAGGATCGTCGCGGCAAGGATCGTGGCGGCGCGGCCGAGCGGATTCATTTGGTGCCTCGGTTCGATCTAAGCTGCTGCATCGCCGCGCGTTAGAGCAACCCCCGTGCCATGGACAATCCCGAGAAACTCAAGGATTTTGGTCACCGCAGTCGCATCGCAGCATGACAGCCTGTCACGAATGATGCCGCCGGCTTGTCATCGGGGCAAGAGAAGCCGCGGTCGCCAGTGTTGCCAAGCCGCGATTTCAGCTCGCATAGTTGCCCCGTGAACGAGCGGCCCCAGCCTCCACCCACCATCGTCGAGGCCCAGCAGCAGCACGCCGCCGCGCTAAAGCGGCGCGAGCGCCGCCACGCCACCATCGTCGTGGTGGTCGGGCTTCTGCTGGTGGGCGCCGCGGCGCTGGCCATCGGGCGCAGCAACACGGTCACGATGCCGCCCGGGGGCGATGGCGACGCCGCGGTGGTGCCCGCGCGCAGGCCGAAAAAGCGCGTGTTGCAGCCGGTGCTGGGCGCGGCGGCGCACCACAGCAGCGACCACCTGCCGCCCAAGGTCGACACCGCCGCGCGCCGGCTGTGGATTCTGCCCTTCGAGATGCCCAAGGGCAGCGAGCCGAGGTGGCTGCGTGGCGCGTTGCCGCTGCTGTTGCGCAGCAAGCTCGACGCGCTCGCCACGCTCGTCGTCGACGAGCAGCACGCCAGTCGCTCTCGCGACGTGGCGCGCGCCGCTCGCGAGGCTGCGCGCGCCGGCGTCGACATCGTCATCGGTGGCACCGCACGCGTCGCCGCAGGGCAGCTGCGCATCGAAGCGCAGATCGTGCACAGCCACAAGCCGACGGTGCGCAAGGTCGTCAAGGTCGCGTCGGCCGCGTCGGCGAGGCGTCGCGCTGTGGACGAGCTGGCGCGCCGCCTCGCGAGCACGCTGCAAGTCAAGATCGACACGCCGCCCGCGCGTCGCGCGCTGGCGCTGTGGCCAGCGGGCAAGCCCGCGCTGCTGCAGCTGCTCGGGCGCGCCGAGAGCGCGCTGCTCGGCGCCGGCGAGCCGGCTTCGACGGCCAAGGCGGCCAAGCTGTATCGCCAGCTGATAGGCGCCGATCGGAACCTCGCCGAGGCGCACTACGGTCTGGCGCGCGCCCTCGGCGCGGCGCGGGCCAGCACGGTG
>JAGQIK010000344.1 GCA_020431405.1 Myxococcales bacterium | reverse complement strand
CCACCCGTTTGAGCGAGGGTGACCTCGCCGAGGGTGGCGCTTACTATGGCAGCACGATGTTGACGGTGGATCTGGGGGGCATGGGCGCCGCGAGCAGGGAAAGCGGGGACGTGCGCGCCGCCGCGGGCGCGGCGCAGCTGATCGAAAGTGATCGCTCGATGCTGCGGCGCCTCGCCGAGGTCGCGCGCGACGAGGCCAAGCGCATCGCCGGCGTGCCGCTCGAGCGCGTCGCCACCGACGTGCGCGTGCACGCCGCGCAAACGACGATCCACGTCGATGTCGATGTCGAAGCGCGCGCCCGCACCGCGCAGGTCAACACGCCGCCGCCGTCGCGCCGCAGCTGAGGCCTCTCGATGAGCATGCTCTACTCCGTCCGCGACGTCGCGCGTATCTTCGGTCTCACCGAGAGCCGCCTGCGCTATTGGGCGCAAACCGGCTTCATCAACCCGACCGGCAGCTCGTCGGGACGGCGCGCCTACACCTTCAACGACCTGATCGAGGTGCGCGCCGCACGCGAGCTGCTCGACGCCGGCATCCCGCTGCAGCGCGTACGCCGCAGCCTGCGCGCGCTGCGCGAGACACTGCCGCAAGAGCGCCAGCCGCTGGCCCGCATGCACGTGCGCGGCGACGCCGACACGCTCGTCGTCGTCGAGGAAGACCGCACCTTCGAGCCGGCCTCGGGCCAGCTGGTGATCGACTTTTCCATCGACGACGTCGACCGTCAGGCCGCCGAGGTCTGCGCCCTCGACGACGCGCGCCGCGCCGCCACCTCGGCGCGCGTGCGGCCAGCCAACGGCACGATCAGTCACACCACCCCCGAGCAGATCGCCCGCATCGAAGCAGACGAGGACGACGCCGAAAGAAGCGCCTACGGCTGGTTTCTGCGCGGCTGCAGCCTCGACGAAGAGAACACGGCGCTCGGCGCCGCCATCGCCGCCTACGAAAAGGCGATCGAGCTCGACCCAGGCCTCGCCGCGGCGCACACCAACCTCGGCAACCTCTACTACCGCCAGCGTCGCATGCGCGAGGCGATCCGTTGCTACGAGGCGGCCTGCGCGCTCGACCCAGAGCAAGCCGAAGCGCGCTACAACCTCGCCAACATCTACGAGGAAGAAGGCGACCTCGACGTGGCGATCGCCGAGTATCGGCGCGCGCTGCGCAGCATGCCCGAGTTTCGCGACGCCCACTTCAACCTGGCGTTGGCGCTCGAGCGGGTCGGTGGACGCACCCAGGCGATCACACACTGGCGGCGCTACCTCGAGCTCGCCGACGCCGACGACGAGCCGTCGTGGAAGGCGATCGCGCAGGAGCACCTCGCGCGACTCGAACGCTAACGGCGAGGAAGCGACAGCTGCTAGGAGACGACGTCGTCCGGCAGCTCGCCGGACAAGAAGGCGCGCTCGAGCCCGTCGACCGTGTCGGCCCAGGCCTTCTCCGCGTCGTCGCTCTTGAAGCGCAGCTTGATGCCCATGCCACGCTCGTCGCGACTCTCGACGACGCGCGTGACCTGACCGCGTAGATCAAACGGTCGGCCGTTGCCGGGCGGCATCAGCAGCAGCTTGATCATCGTGCCCTTCTCGAGCAGCTCCTGCGAGCGCACGAACACACCTTCTTCGTTGAGGTCACGCGTGAAGTTGATGCGACGTCCAGCACGGGCGGTGTACGTCACGCGCAGCTTGACCGGCAGCCGCCGCAAGTGGCGCTTGTCCTGCACGCCGCCCTGCACCCAGCTGTTGACGTAGACGACCTTGTTGCGCTCCGACGGGTGCACCTGCACGCCCACGCCCGCGCGCGCGCGCGGGTCGTTGAGCTTCGGCCGACGCCACGTCACAGCGCCGCGCACGTAGAATCGCGGGCCCGCGACGAACGTGATCTCCACGCGCACCGGCGTGCCGACCTCGGGCGGATCTTGCGTCGGGCAAAAGATGCCGCCGCCGAAGATGTTGGGGTCGAAGAAACGATCCCAGTCTTCGTGTGAAGGCACGCGCAGCTTGAGGCGACGCATGTCGTTTTCGTCCCAGCCGGGGCTGAAGATCGCCTCGGGGTCGGAACGACGGCCAGCCGACCCGCTGTCGCTGCTGCCGCTGCGCCGCGATGACGAGCTGCGGCCGGTGGTAGCCGACTCTCCGCTGATGCGGCGCGGCCTGCGCCGCTCCGCCGGCGCGGTCATGCCGTCCTCGCGCGGCTTGCTCCGACCATCCTCGCCGCGCGCGCGCGGCTGCGGCCCCGTCAGGTCGACGGCGCGACGCGGCTTCATCGGCTCGCGCAGACCCGCCTTGTCGGCGAGCGCCGCGGCCGGCTCGCGCATCTCGAAGACTGGCGACTCGCCCTCGGCCGGCTTGCCCTCCGCCGGCGCCGGCGCTGGCGCGGCCGCCTCGGCCGGCGGGCGCCCGACTTCTCGAGAGACCGGCGTCGCGGCCTCGGCCGCCGCCGTCGCGGCCGCTTCGGCTGCCTCTTGGTCGAGGGTCTCTTGGCGCTGTTGGCGGCGCGAGAGATCGGCCTCTTCCGTCGCTCGCCGGGCGCGCCGATGTTCTTTGCGCGCCGAGCCGCCCGCCCACGGCAGATTGGGCCGCCGCTTCGAGGACGACGACTCCACCGACGGCTGATCGGTCGTGCCGGCGACCTTGACCGAAAACGAGGGTTCTTTGGCCGTCGGCGCCTCGCGCGCGAACTCGGCGGTCCCCGTCGAACGGCGCCCTGGCGGCGTCGACTTGGCCAGCTTGGCGGAGATCTCCGCCTTGACGCGGTCTTTGCGCTCGGCCTCTTGCTCCGCCTTCGCCTGGCGTGTCATCTCCGCCTGCGCCGCGCGCAGCTCGTCGACGCTGACCACCTCGGTGTCGGAGTCGTAGTCGCTGTCGCCACCGCTGCGCCGCCGGCTGCGTTCGGCGACGATCGGCCCCGAGACCTCGTCCTCGTCGTTCTCGCGCATGGCAGCGACGGCGCCGCCGGCCTTGGGCCCCTTGTTGATCTGCGAGGCGTCGATGTCGAGTGACGAGGCGATAGCGGCGACGATGTCGCGTCCGACGATGCTCGAGCGGCTGGGCCGCACCACGTCGTTGTCGTCGGGCGTGTCGACGCGAGCGCCCATTCGCCGCGCCGTCTCACCGCTCGGCGGCGTCTCCTCGGGCGATAGCGGTACGTACTCGAGCTCGGCCTTCATCTCCTCGACGGTCTGGTAGCGATCGCCGGGGTCTTTGCGCAGCGCCTTGAGGATGATCTCTTCGAGCTTGCGCGGAATGGTGCTCGCCAGGCGGCGCGGCGACGGCGGCGGCGTCTGCACGTGCGCCATCATGATGTCGAAGGCGCTGTCGGCGTAGAACGGCACCATGCCGGTGGCCATCTGGTAGAGCGTCACGCCCAGCGAGTAGATGTCCGAGCGCTCGTCCACGGTCTTGAGCGCCTTGCACTGCTCGGGCGACATGTACAGCAGCGTGCCGAGCATCGCGCCCGGCTGCGTCTGCGACGCGCTCTGTGCGAGCACCTTGGCGATACCGAAGTCCATCACCTTCGGGTACTCGCGCTCGCCCACCATCGCCATCAGGATGTTGGAGGGCTTGATGTCGCGGTGCACGATGCCCTGATCGTGAGCGTACGAGATCGCGTCGAGCACCGGGTAGATCGCGCCGAGCAGGCGATCGAGCGGCATCGGACCATCGAGGTCGTAGAGCACTTGGTCGAGCGTCACGCCGTCGAAGTACTCCATCACGATGGCGTAGACCTCTTCGGCGGCGATGAAGTCCTGCACCGAGACGATGCACGGGTGACGCAGCTTGGCCTGAAGCTTCGCCTCGGCTTCGAAGCGCGCCATCAGCGAGGCGTCGCCCGTCAGGTAGCCGGCGAGCACCTTGATGGCGATCGGCTGATCGAGCCGGATATTGGTCCCGCGATAGACGACCGAAGTGGCGCCGCGATTGATAATGCTATCAATGCGATAGACGCCTTCGAGGGTGAACCCCACGAGGCCTTCGCCGATGCCATTCTCGGGTGGCGTGACAGTGCCTTGTTGGCGCTCCACGAAAGGTCAGCTCCTCGGTCCGCTCGATACTAGCATGCGTTTCTGAGCCTCGACAGATGCCAATAACTTGAGATTTCTTGAGGTTCTCGGGGCGTCGCGCGAGGCCGACGCCTGGTCAATCGGTCAGCGCCACCACGCGATAGAAACGGCCCACCTTGGCGAGCACCGCGATGGCACCCGCGTTGTGTGCAAAGCGCGCGAGGGCATAGCGACGCCCGGAGCGCACGACGCGGGCGATGCGCGCGGGAGCGGGGCCGAAGCGTGCCAGCATCTGACGGTGATCGAGCACGCGGATCCACGACAGCGACAGCTGCCGCGCGCGGGCGCGCGCGACGAGGGCTTGCAGCGCCGCGCGAAGCCCTTTGCCGCGACGCACGACGCGCCCATCGAGATCGACGTCGGAGGCGCACATGGGCAGCATCGTCTCGACGTCACCGGCGACCAGTGCCCGAAAGAAGCCGCGCGCGACCAGCCGCGCCATGAAGGCGCCATCCTCTCCAGCGGCGACGGCGCTACTCGCTAACGGCGACACCGATAGCGCAGCGCCTACGACGATCACTGCAAGCGCGGGGCGGAGCCTCATGCCTGCAGCTTACCAACCTGGACCTTGGCGGGCCGAAAAACGCGACCCTCGTGCACGAAACCCGGGCTCAGCTCGGCGAGGACGACGTTGTTCTGCGATGCGTCCGACACGGGCGCTAGCGCCACGGCCTCGTGCACGTTGGGATCGAACGGTTGGCCGACGGTCTCGACGCGCGCGAGGCCGATCTCGCCCAGCTTCTGCTGCATCAGCTGCTTGACCATCTGCACGCCCTCGACGACCGCGTCGATGGCCTTGGCCGACTGCGCAGCGAACACCGAGCGCTCGAGCGCCTCGAAAACCTCGAGCATGGGCAGGGCCATCTCGGCGCGCGCGCGCTTGAGCTGCTGCTCGGCGTCACGCGTGAGGCGCCGTTTGGTCTCCTCCAAGCCCTCGACGACCTCTTTCTTGTAGGCCGCGATGTACTCTCGCAGCTGAGCGTCCTTCTGCGCGACCTGCGCTTCGAGCTGCTCGATGTAGCTCGGCTTGGACTCGTGGGCTTGCTCGTTGTCGAGCTGGTCTTCGTCGAGCGCCCAGTGGCGGCGATCGAAGACCTTGAAGCCCACGGACTCGCTATCACCCTCGTCGTTTCGCGGTGTTTTCTCGTCATTGGCCATAGCAGGCAGCAATATATGCAGTCGCGTGTGAGAATCAACCGCTCCGAGCCTGCCGCCGTCGCGGCACCGACAACGCCCGGCCGGGCGCTGCCCGCCGCCCTCGGCCTCGGGACGCTGCTGGTCTACGTGCTGCTGGCTGGACCGACGTTCTACTGGCTCGACTCCAGCGAGCTGGTGGCGGCCGCCCAAGGGCTCGGGATCGCCCATCCGCCGGGCCATCCGCTGGCATCGCTGCTCGCCAAGCTCGTGACGTTGATCCCGGTGGGGACGCTCGCCTTTCGCGTGTCGCTGTGTTGCGCGCTGCAAGCGGCGGCGACCACGGCGCTGCTGGCGCGCTTGTGTCAGCTGGTGGCCGACGAGGCGCTGCCGCCGGCCGAGGGCGACAAGGCCGCCGCGCGTCGACGGCGCATCGTGCAGCTCGCGAGCGCGGCCGCAGCGCTGACGGCCGGCCTCTCCTACGCGCTCGCCTTTCAGGCGGTGCGCGCCGAGGTCTACGCGCTCAACGCGATGTTGCTCGTGGCCGGCGTGCTGCAGCTGGTGCACTGGCACCGCGACGGCGACCGACGGCGATTGGCCGCCGCCGGGCTCGTGGCGGGGCTCGCGCTGTGCAACCACCATCTGCTGGTCGCGCTGGCGATGCCCGCGGTGGCGGTGTTCCTGTTTGCCTGGCGCAAGCGCGAGGCCGATAGCCGCCGCGCTGCCGTGGCCTTCGTGCTGGCGCTGCTCGTCGGGCTCGCCACGCTCGCCTATCTGCCGCTGCGCGCGGCGCAGAACCCGCGCGTGGGCTGGGGCACGCCCACGACGATGGCGCGCTTCGGCTGGGTGGTCTCGGCGCGTCTGTTCATGCGCACGCCGGGTCGCGTGGCGAAAAACCAGCCGCTGGCCGAACGCGCGGCGGGCGTCGGCTTCGCGCTGATGGGCGCGCTCGGCCCGGCCGGCGCGCTGCTCGGGCTCGCCGGGTTGTATCTGCTGTGGCGGCGCCAGGGCACGCGACAGCTGGCGGCGCTCTTCTCGCTGCTCGTGCTTGGCAACGTCACCAGCCCGCTGCTGGTCGGCTTCGACCCGTTCAACCCCGACGCCTACGGCTATCTGGCGGTGGGCGTCGTGTTTCTCGCCGTGCCTCTGGCGGTGCTCGTCGCCATCGTCGCCGACGCCCTCGCCTCCTGGCGTCCGGCCGCCGCCGTGGTGAGCTGCGCGCTGGCGCTCGTCGTGCCAGCGCGCCAGCTGTGGGCGGCGCTGCCGCGCGCGGACCTGCGCGCGCACTGGGCCGCCGAGGAGACGGCGCGCGCCACGCTCGACCAACCGCCAGGCGCGCTGCTTCTGACCTCGTTCTTCGAGACGATCTTCAACGTCTGGGCGCTGCGCGAGAGCGCCGACGCGCGCCCCGACCTCGCCGTGGTGCATCGCAACTTTCGCCAGCAGCCGGGTTACGTCGAGCGCGAGTCGCAGCGCCAACCCGAGCTCGCGCGCCAACTCGCGCGCTGGCGCGACCGCGACGTCACGCCCAGCGATCTGCGCACGCTGGCCGCCCGACGCGCGGTGCGCTTCGAGTACGACCTCAACGTCGGTGACGCGCTCGCACGCGCGCTCAACCCCGACGGGTTGCTGTTGCAGCCCGACCTAAGCGACGGCACCACCGCGCACACGCGCGCCATCATGCGCTGGCGCGACGCCATCGGCCCGGTAGATGACAACGAGACGCGCCGCGCAGTGGTCTGGACGCACTACCTGTGGGCCCACTACGCCTGCCGCAGGCAGCTGAGCGGCCTGGCGCACAAACACATCGCCGCGGCGCGCGAGATCGTCCCGGGCGACCGGCAGCTGGCCAAGCTCGCGGCCAGCTGCCGATGACTCGGCGCACGAGCCGCGAAGCTGTTATCGTAGGGCCGCCGTGAGCAGCACCAGCGAGATCGACTTCAAGCGCTTTCCTGTCCTCGTCGTCGACGACGAGCCCGACAACCTCTCGGCCTTTCGTTTCAACTTCCGGCGCGACTTCGAGCTGACCTGCGCGCAGAGCGGCGCCGAAGCGCTCGAGCTGCTCGGCGATCTCGAGGCCGCCGTCATCGTCACCGACCAGCGCATGCCCGGCATCAGCGGGCTCGAGCTGCTCGAGCGCGCCACCGAGCTTCGCCCGGACGCCATCGGCATCGTCGTCAGCGCCTACACCGACGTCGACGTGCTGATCGACGCCGTCAACAGCGGCAAAGTGCACCGCTACATCACCAAGCCGTGGGACGCGCGCGAGGTGCGCGCCGTGCTGCGCCAGAGCATCGAGCGCTACCAGCTCGAGCGCGAAAACGAGCGCCTCAGCGAGCAGCTGGCGCAATACGCCGGCTATCTCGACTACCAGGCGCACCGCGCCTACGACTTCGGCGAGATCGTCGGCGAGTCGGCCGCGCTCGGCGAGCTGCTCGACAGCGTTGCGCAGGTGGCGCCGACCAACTCGACGGTGCTGTTGCTCGGCGAGACGGGCACCGGCAAGGAGATGGTCGCGCGCGCGATCCATCTCAACAGCGAGCGCGCCGAGCGCCCCTTCGTCGCCATCAACTGCGCGGCGCTGCCCGCCGAGCTGCTCGAGAGCGAGCTCTTTGGCCACGAAAAGGGCGCCTTCACCGGCGCCACGGTGCGCCGGCGCGGGCGCTTCGAGCTCGCCGACGGCGGCACGATCTTCCTCGACGAGGTGGGCGACCTGCCGCTGCGCGTGCAAACCAAGCTGCTGCGCGTGCTGCAAGAGCGCGAGTTTCAGCGCGTCGGCGGCACCGACACGATCGAGGTCGACGTGCGCGTGGTGTCGGCCACCAACCGCGATCTCGCCGAGATGGTCGAGGCCGAGACGTTTCGCCACGACCTGTACTATCGGCTCAACGTCTTTCCGCTGACCCTTCCGCCGCTGCGCGAGCGCGGCGACGACGTGCTGCTGCTCGCCGAGCACTTCATGCGCGCCTTCTTCGCGGAGAACCGGCGTGGGCCACGCGAGCTGAGCGACGCCGCGCGCGCCGAGCTGCGCGCCTACGACTGGCCTGGCAACGTGCGCGAGCTGCAGAACGTCATCGAACGCGCCTGCATTCTCGCCGAGTCGGGCGTGCTCGACGCCGACGACCTCGCGCTGAGGCGACGCGCCGAGACGACCCCGCGCCCACGCGGCATGCGTCGCTCGGGCGACGAGCTCGCGGCGGCGACGATGGCAGCCGGCGGCGCGATAGACGACGACGACGACGACGCGCGCTCGCTGCGCGAGCGGCTGCACGACCAGGAGCGCAGCGCCATCGCCTCGGCGATCGAGGACAGCGGCGGCAACATCGCCGCGGCAGCGCGTTCGCTGGGCATCAATCGCAGCACGCTCTATTTCCGCATCAAGAAGTTCGACCTCGAGCACCTGCTGCCCGGGCGTCACTAGAGACCACACACTAGAGATCACAGTGCTTAGATATCGACTGATCGTGCTGCCGCTGGCGGCGGCGTTTCTTGGCTGCAACTCCAAGGACGCCGGCGCGCCGCTGCCCTACAACGACCTCGTGCACGCCTGCGTGCGCTCGACGGCGTGTGATGTGAAGGCGTACCCACGCGTCAGCAACTGCATCGACGCCTACTACAACCAGCTGCGCGGCTTCGGCATCGGGCCCTCCTACGATTCGATCTACGCCTGCATCAACGCGGCGCGCAGCTGCGAGGACATGTACAACTGCTACGGCACCAGCCAGCTGGCGGGCGCCTGCGATCAGAGCTTCGCCGCGCGCTGCGAGGGCGACCGCGCGATCTCGTGCGACCTGCTCGACGACCGCGTCTACATCGTCGACTGCGCCATCTCGGGGCTCAAGTGCGAGGTCAAGAGCACCAACGCATTCGAGGCGAGCTGCTCGCCGGGCAAGTGCGACACGAGCTACAAGCGCCGCTGCGACGGCAACAAGCTGCTGTCCTGCAACGACGGCGTGATCGTGATCGAGGACTGCGGCGCCGACGGCCTGGTCTGCGGTGAAAGCCAGCCGGCGAAGATCCAAGACTGCGTGGGCGAGCAGAAGGAGAGCTGCATGGCCGGCCAGTACAAGGCCAGCTGCGAGGGCAACGCCGCGGTCACCTGCGTCAACGGCACGGTGCACAAGCGCGACTGCGCGCTCAACATCACCAAGACCGTTTGCAGCGAGGGCAACTGCGTCGAGAAGAACAAGGACTGCCTCGACGACTTCGATCGCTGCAGCGGAAACAACCTCGAGACCTGCATCGACGGCCGCTGGGTCGGCGTCAACTGCGGCGAGCTCGGTCTCGGCAACTGCCAGCCGGCGACCAACGGCGCCAGCTGCGGGCCGCCCGGAAGCTAAGACCGCTAGAGCTCCTTGAACAGCTGCCGCACCTCGAAGACGAGCCCGCCGGTGAGGTAAAGGAACGTCGGCTTGGGCGTGGTCTCGTCGGCGTCGATCTTGCCGGCAGCGCGCGACGGCAGCCAGATCACCTGCGCGCGCAGCGCGAGCCGAAAGCGCGGCCCCAGACGCACGGCGAAGCCGCCGCCGCCGAGCAAGCCGAAGCTGGTGAACGCGGTGAACTGCGCGCGCCGCGCGAAGCCGAAGATCTGCACGCCGCCGGTGAGGAACAGATCGAGCGGTCCCAGAGAAAAACCGGCATCGCCGCTGAGCAGCGGCAGCACGGCCCAGCCATCGGCGGAAAACGACGCGCTGATGGCGCCGCGCACGCCGAGCAGCGCGCTTCCGCGGCGCGGCGAGAGATCGAGCGCCGCCGAGGCCTGCACCCACCCGCCGGGGCCATCGGTGGGATCGAGCTGCACCGACGCGCCGCCGCCGAGCCCGTACCAACGGTAGCTCGTGTCTTCGTCGTCGCCGCCCGTGCTGTGGCCCGCGGGCGGCGGCACCAGCGGCGGCTTGTCGTCGCCGGCGAGCGCGGCGCCGCGTGGAGCCAGCGCGAAAACGACAACGAGAGCCGAGGCGAGCGAGATGCGACGCATCAGCGCCTGGTGTAGTTGATCAGCACCACGGCGTCGAGGTCAAAGCCTCGCGTCTCGCTGCCGAGCTTGCCTTTGCCGGCGTCGCGGATGCGCAGGTAGCGCGCGCGCGTCAGATTGACGTCGGCGAGATCGAAGGCGTCGCCGCCGGCGAGCGCGGGGTCGCGCGGATCGATGCAGCGGTTGACGAGCACCGGCTTGACGCCTGCGCAGCCGGGAAACGGCCACAGCTTGGCGACCGGGTCGCCTTGCGTCTTGGTGAGATCGCAGCTGAAGGGCTTGAAGTCCGCCGCCGCGCTGCTGCTCTCGCTGACCGCGACGATGCCGGGCTCGGCGTAGGGCTGATAGGGGCCGAGGGCGAACACGTTCTCGAAGACGATGAAGTCGGGACCCGGCCCATCGACGATGTCGTAGGGGCCGAAGTCGACGACGATCTCGCCGCCGTCACCGAGCGAGAGCACGCCCTCCACCGCGGCGCCGCCGCCACCGCTTCCCGCCGGGCCGCCTTGGATAACCGCGGGCAGCGCCTGCTGGCCGTGTCCGGCGCCGGGGCCGTAGCTGACGCTGACGACGTTGTGGATACCGACGATGCCCGCGTCTCTGGCGTCGCCATCCGCGCTGGCGCTGTCGCACGTCAGCTCGAGGTCGGCGGCCGCGCCGTCGGCGTCGCTCGCGGGGCCGGCATCGCCCGCGCCGTCACCGCCGGCGCCGGCGTCGCTTCGTGGGCTGTTGGCGCCGAGCGTCTCGATCACGCGGCCCGTGGCGAGCTCGACGAGCGCCAGGCCGTGGCCCTCGAAGAGCGTCACCCAGCCCACGCGCCCCTCGACTTCGTCGGTGACGACCATGTCGAAGGGGTTGGAGCGCACCGGCAGCACGGCGAAGCGCTGGTCGCCGCGCTTCGACGCGAGCTCGATGCGCTGCAGCGCGTGCGACAGCGAGTTGACGACGTAGGCGTAGGCGCCGTCGACCACCACGCGATTGGCGCCGAGGCCGGTGGCCGCGAAGCCGCTTTCGATGGCGCCGCGATCGAGCGGCTGCTCGACGCGATACAGGCCGTTGGCGATGGTCATCAGCACCAGCGCGTGGTCGGCGTCCTGCGCGACGATATCGATCGGCCCCTCGATCAGCGAGTCGTTGACGCCCACGTCGCGACAGTCGCGCTGCGCCAGGTCGCCTGCGACGTCGTCGCTGAGACAGAGCTGATCGCTGTTGTAGTCGAGCACCGCGATCTTCGATCCCACGCGTCGCAGCGTGGTCAGCCCGTTGAGACCGCTCGGCGTCTCGAAGAGCGCGATAGGATTGTCGGCGCCGCGCAGCACGCGCCGCTGCTCGAGGTCGACCTTGAACACGTCGCCGCGTGTGCCTGATCCGATCAGCGCCGTCTTGCCGTCGGCGGAGAGCGCGATGCTGCCGTAGGCGCCCACGCGCGCGTCGGCCGCGCTGGTCTCGAGCGCGATGCTGGCGAGCGGCGCGCTCGGCGGCTCGGCGCCCGACAGATCGTAGATGTCCACCGAGCCGGGGCCGTCGACGGTCACCGGCGCCTCGCCCTTGCCGAGCACCGTCGGGCCGCTGCACACGACGTAGGCGCGATCGCCGGCGACAACGATGTCGGTGGGGTTTTTCGCCGAGGTCGGCGCGCGCCCGACGACGCGGCGCGTGCGGCGATCGACGAAGGTGACAAAACCTTCGTCCCAGGCGCCCGCGCCAGCCTCGAAGTGATAGCCGCTGTTGGCGACGATGATGAAGCGCGCGCTGGCGGCGAGCCCTTGCGGCGAATAGAACGCCGCGCCGGGTGCCGCCGCGTCGCTGCTCGGCATCGACGGATCGGTGCACCCACCGGCTGCCAGCAGCGGCACCACCAGCAGCAGCAACCGCGAGACTCTCGAAGACAACGACCTCATAGCCACACCTAGAATCTCGCCGAGAGCGAGACGAAGAAGCGCGCCGGCGCCAGCGGAAACCCCACGGTGTCCACCGCGTCGCGCTTGTCGAGCAGGTTACGTCCCTCGGCGCTCAGCGCGAGGAAGCTCCAGCGCGGCGGGCGATAGCTGCCGCCAACCGACAGCAGCACGCGCCCCTCCTCGCGCACGTTGTTGAATCGATCGAGGGCCATCTCGCTTTCGCCGATGACGCCGGCGTGAAGCTCGAGACCGCCGAGCCAGCGCCCCGCCGCCCCGCTGCGCCGCCAGCGCGCCGAGCAGCGCCGCCCCGACCACGAGACACGCCCCACCACACGATGCAGCGGCTGGCCCGGCATGCGCAGCGTGCCGGCAAAGCGCGTGCTGGTCAGCGTGTACGCGCCGCGCAGCCCCAGACACAACCCCGGCTCGAGCGAGAGCGCCGCCTCGATGCCCTGCGCGTCGATGCCGCTGTAGTTCTCGGCGCGCACCAGCGTCGGCGATGTCGGCGCGAAGAGGATCGCGCGCTTGATGTGGCGGCGGAAGTAGCCCGCCTCGGCCGCGAAGCGGCGCCACGTCCAGCGCAGCCCGACGTCGCCAGCGAGCGCGTCTTCCGGCTGCAGGTTGGGGTTGGATCCAAAGCCATCGAGTCGCACGAACATCTCGCTGAGGCTCGGGACGCGATAGCGCCGGCCGATGTTGCCGACCAGCTCGAGGCCGCGCAGCGCGGCGGCGCTAGCGCTGGCAAATGGACGGACGATCATGCCGCCCTTGGGCGCGACGATCGCGTCGAAGCCCTGCACCGCCACCACGCGCACCGCCGGCGCCAGCACGAGGTGACCCGAGAGTAGGCGCGCCTGGCTCGCCACCCAGGCCGACAGCCCGAGGCGATCTTGCGACAGCTCGCCGCTGGCGTCGCGCAGAAGCTCGGCGCTGCCCTCGAAGCCCGCCTCGAGCCGCCCCGAGCGTCCGAGCGGCAGCACCCAGCGCGCGCCGAGCGTGCTGCCGGAGCGGTGGTTGCGGCTCTGCACCGGCGGCGGCGAGGACTCGTCGTAGCGAAAGTAACCGTAGCGCTGGCTCAGCGTGAGCGTCAGTGCCGAGCGCGGCAGCAGCAGATCCCAGCGCGTCAGCGAGAGGCCGATCAGGCCGCGCAGATCCGTCTGCCGCGCGGTGGCGCTCTCGCGCTGCGCCAAGCCGGGTGCACCGCGCTCGGCGCCAGCGAAGCGGCCGAGCACGCTCGCACGCCAGCTGCGTCCTACGAGGCGGTCGACTTTGAGCAGCGCTTCGACCACGCGCGCGTCGTTGTTGGGGCGAATGCGCGCGCGGCCGATCTCGTCGACGTACGGGAAGTCGCCGTCGGTCTGGCGATAGGACGCGGCGAACAACATGCGCGTCTTGCGCGTCAGCGCCTGACCGTGGCTCGCCCGCACGCGCATCGAGTTGAAGCTGCCGTAGCCCAGCGACGCGCTCGTCTGACGGCGGCTGCGCAGCCGCGGCGTGCGCAGCACCAACGCGCCGCCGAGCGCGCCCGAGCCGAAGCGCGCCGAGCCGCCGGAGCGGCGCACCTCGATGCTGGCCAGCTGCGCCACGTCGAGCAGCGACAGGTCCACCGCGCCGCCGCCGGGCGGCGTGAGGCGGATGCCGTCGAGCTCGACGACCACTTGGTGTCCCGCCGATCCGCGCATGGAGATGCCCTGATAGCCGCTCGGACCGCTGTCGCTGACGCGCACGCCCGGCACCTCGGCGAGCACGTCACGCAGATCCGAGCCGGCGCCGCGCCGCGACTGCACATCGACCACCGAGGTCATGCCGCTCGGGTCGTCGCTCGGCTGCCGCGGCGCGCGCTGCCGTCGCGCGCGCACCGTCGTCTGATAGACCGCTTCCATATCGTCGTCTGCGCGGTTGCTGGCGCCCGAGCCCTTTGCATCGCCGCCGGCCGCGCGCGCGACGGCGAGCGGCAGCGCGCACAGCGCAGCGCAGGCGATCAGCAGGGCGCGCAAGCGCTACTTCTTGTCGACGATGGCGAGGACCGGCTTGCTGTCGGCGTCGGTGAACTGCACCACCAGCGACGCGCCGTCGGACTCGATGTTTCCGAACATGCCGGCGCTGCCCGCGGTGATGATGTCGCTGGCGCTGCCGATGCTCACCGCGTCGCCGTTGACGGTCGCCGAATAGCGCGAGACGGCGGTGAAGGCGAAGCTGCTGTCCGCCCTGGCAACGGCGAGATCACCGTCGAGCCCGGCGGCGCCGAGCTGGTTGCCGCTGAAGGCGAGATCGCCGTCGCTGGCGACGAGCTGCGTGCCGCCCGCGATCGCCGCCTTGATCTCGGCCAGCGTGAAGGCGTACATGCGCCCTTCGTTGGCGCCCGAGAAATACCCGCCGGCGTAGACGATGTCCTTGGTCACGACCACCGGCCCGCTGAAGTCGCCGATGTCTTTGATCAGCAGCGCGGGCGCCTTGCCGTCGACGATCACGTAGACGCCCTGCCCGCTGAGCGTGCCGGCCGCCGATCCGTTGACCAGCAGCGTGGTGTCATCGACGAACGCGGCGTCGAAGTTCCCGTCGGCCTGCGTCTCGCTCGGCGTGCCGCCGTGGCTGGCGATGTAGACCTTGCCCGTGGGGTTGGTGGGGCTCGAGGTGTTGTAGCCGCTCGCGATCTTGCCGCCGGGCGAGAGCGCCAGAAACATCGAGCCGAACAACGCCTCGCTCGACGTGACGGCGAACGTATAGAAGGGGATGGGGCTGGCGAGGATGCCGGACTTGATGTCGAACGTCTGCTCGGAGACCTCGAACGTCTTGGCGGTGCTCGTCTCGCCGAACGTGTAAACGGAGCCGCCACGCACGGCGAAGGCCGTCGGCACCGCGGGCAGCTCGAGCCGATAGGCCACGCAATAGGCGCCCTCGTCGAGCTTCAGCGGCGCCAGGGTCTCGATGCTGCATCGGCTGGTTGGCGCGTCGGGCCCGTAGTCGGGCAAGCTGACATCGAGGCCCGCATCGGAGCCGCCATCGGTGCCGGCCTCGGAGACGGTGACGTCTTTGCCGGCGTCGGAAGGTTTGGCGTCGTCGCTGCAGCTGGCGAGCAGCAGCGCCGCGGCGAACAAGGACATCGAGCACGCGAACCGGAGCGGGGAGATCATGGCCACCTCGGCACCCAAACACCGTGGGTACTTCGTGTCTCCGGTGCTGGTGAGGCGGCGCTCGCACCACGCGAGGCGTCGCCTGCGCCCATCACCCGAGGACACAGGTCGATATGTGCGTCGAGGCCGGTCTCCTGGCTCGTGGCCGTTATCCCTCTCGCCTTCCCAGCTGTCCTAGGACAGCCAGTGGCTCTCGAGAGAGCGTGACCACTTACAGTGGCGGGTCCGCGCCGGATTCACACCGGCTTCCCGTTCACCTCGACGATCCGGGCTTACCTGCCGCGCGGCGAGACTGTCAAGCGCGCATTGCCCCGAACCGCCTGATCGGGCCTATCAGAAGCATCCCGAGCGCTTTGCGGGCTTGACGGGCAGGGCTGCATGGGCAGAATCTGACTTCGATTTCTGGAGACCCCCTCCGACATCTGGGAAACTGCTTGACACTCTCTTCGAGCCTGATGCAGATTCCCGCCTTCTGTACTTCTAGGCCGGTTGGAGGGCGCGACCTATGCTAAGCGAGAGGCGTGTGACTTCGCATATTTCCGACTCCCGTCTCGACGATCAAGCCGATCAAGCCGCCCCCGTTTCCACCGCGCCAGCCACCGCGCCAGCAGATCTGCAGGCTCCCGCGGAGCCACCGCCCAAGCCCAAGCTAGAAGAGCGCACGAAGACGTGCCTGCACCGCACCGACAGCTCCTCGCTGGAGGTCCGCGAGTACGAGCCGGGCGAGTTCGAGTGGCGCTCCGATGCCGACCAAAGCACCTGTGTTCTCGAAGGTTTCGCCGATGTCGACCTCGCCGACGGTCGCCGGCTGTTGCTGCGTCCGGGCGCGGCGATCTTCCTTCCGCGCGGCATGCACAGCCGTTGGCTGATCTACCAACGTCTGCGGACGGTCTCCGTCTGCGACTACCGCAAAGCCGCCTAGCTCGACGGCTCTATCGACGGCTGGCTCGCCGTCGCGCGCATCTGCTCGCGGCTGGTTTGTATTTTCCGCTACTTTTCGCCTGCGCCAAGCCGCCGCCGCCGGCCGTCTGTCCGCCCTGCGCCCGCACAAAATCTGCACAGCCGTCGTCGACGGCGGGTGCCGTGCGGCGAGCCGGCAACCTGACCTACGACGGCATCCCGGCGTTGCCGCCCGCGCTCGCCGCGCGCGCCCGCCCCTACTTCGGCGCGCGCCACAGTCGCTTCGTCGACTGGGGTCGCAAGGGCAAGACCCTGCTGGTGCGCACCCGCTTCGGCAACACGCGGCAGGTCCACCTGGTGGCCGCCCCGCTCGGTATGCGGCGCCAGCTGACCTTCTTTCGCGAGCCCATCGCCCGCGCCGCGTTCTACGCCGGCGCGTACGACAACGCGCTGCTTCTGAAGATGGATCGCGGTGGTGCGGAGAACCATCAGCTCTATCGCCTCGATCTCCTCGAAGGCACCACGCGCCGGCTCACCGACGGACGCTCGCGCCACCTCGGCTTCCGCTTCTCGCGCCGCGGGCTGCTCGCCTTCAGCGCCAACGCGCGCAACGGCCGCGACTTCGACATCTATCTGCTCAAGCCCGGCTCGGATCAGAAGCCTACGCGCGTCTTCGACGGCAAGGGCTACTTCGAGACGCTCGACATCTCGCGCGACGAACGCAAGCTGCTGCTGCTGCAGTACATCTCGATCAACGAGAGCTATCTGCATCTGCTCGACATCGCCACGCGCAAGGCCACGCTGCTGACGCCAAAGGGTCAAGGCCCCGTCTCGTATCTGCACGGGCGCTTCGGACGTCGCGGCCGCACCGCCTACGTCACCAGCGACCGCGACGGCAAGTTCGTCAAGCTCTACGCCCTCGACCTCGCCAAGCGCACGTTCAAGCCCATCAGCGCCAAGATCGACTGGGACGTCACCGGCCTCGACGTCAGCGACGACGGCAGCAGCGTCGCCTTCGTCGTCAACGCCGATGGTCTCTCCAAGCTGTACTTTGCGCGCACCAGCGGCGCGCCGCGCGTGCGGCTAGCGAAGAACATCCCTGCCGGCGTGATCCGCGACGTGGCCTTTTCGCGCGGCGGACGGCTCGCCTTCACGCTCGCTACGGCGACTGCGCCCGACAACGTCTACGCCTACGCGCCGCGGCGCCGCAAGCTGGTCGGCTGGACAGCGAGCGAGATCGGCGGCCTGCGCAGCGATCTGTTCGTCAAGCCGAAGCTGATCCGCTACCCGACGTTCGACAAACGCGAGATCCCCGCCTTCTACTACAAGCCTGCTGGCAAAGGTCCCTTCCCCGTCGTGTTGATGATCCACGGCGGGCCCGAGTCGCAGTACCGCCCGACCTACAGCCCGCTGATCCAGTACCTGCTGCGCGAGATGAAGGTCGCAGTGCTCTGCCCGAACGTGCGCGGCAGCCGCGGCTACGGCAAGGCCTACCTGCTGCTCGACAACGGTCGAAAACGCGAGGACTCGGTCAAGGACATCGGCGCGCTGCTCGATTGGATCAAAGCTCAGAAGGAGCTCGACGCCAAGCGCGTGGCGCTGCATGGCGGCTCCTACGGCGGCTACATGGTGCTCGCCACGATGGCGATGTATCCGGGCCGCGTGCGTGCCGGCGTCGATTGGGTCGGCATCAGCAACTTCGTCACGTTCCTCGAGCACACCAAGGCCTATCGGCGCGACCTGCGCCGTGCCGAGTATGGCGACGAGCGCGACGCGACGATGGCCAAGTTCCTGCGCGCGATCTCGCCGCTGAGCAAGGTCGGCAAGATCCGCGCACCGCTGCTGGTGATTCAGGGAGCCAACGACCCGCGTGTGCCGCGCAGCGAAGCCGAGCAGATCGTCAAGGCGCTGCGCGCTCGCGGCAAGACCGTGTGGTATTTGCTAGCGCACGACGAAGGCCACGGTTTTCGCAAGCAGCGCAACCGCATCGCGGCGCGCCTCGCCACCATCGCCTTCCTCGAGCGCTATCTCAAACGCTGAGCCGCTTAGTTGGCGTCCCAGGAGAACGCGTCGGGCTCGGAGGCGAGGATGCGCGCCAGGGCCGACTCTTCGAGCAGGTCCTGCATGCGCTGGCCGCCAAAGCGGTTGATGATCTTGTCGTCCCAGTCGTCGGCGATCAGCGCGACGTCACGGATGGTGGCCGTCAGCTCCTCGGGGTCGAGCGTCTCGCCGCCCAGGATCGAGTGCAGGAAGAGCACCAGGTTGCCCTCTTTGACGAAGGCGAAAGCGCCAAACCGCAGCACCGAGTTGAGCGACAGCAGCTGCAGCGCCAGGCCCGCTTCCATGCGCACGCCTTTGACCAGCTGCGCCACGCAGCGCACGATCGCGCGGTCTTCGCCCCAGGGCACTACGCTGATCATCACGTAGCTCGAGCCCTGCTTGACGACGTACATCTTGTCTTCGATCTTGCGGTAGGCCTTGTTGCCGCTGAGCGTGGCCTCGATGGTCTCGCAGGTCTTCTTCTCGGACGCGTTCATGCCCCACTCCTTCGACGGGTCTTAGAGGTGGCGTTAGTTACCACGATCTAGGGCTCGGGCGGAAGTCGCTCGGTTCACAGTGCTATCCTAGGCGGGTGATGCGACCGACGCGCTACCTCGGCCTGTTGCTGCTCTCGCTGCTGCTCGCGTCCGCCTGCGGCGCAGACGACGACGGCATCGCCTTCGAAGGCACGCTCGGCGAGCGCGTCCCGTTGACGCTGACCAACTGGGTCCCGCGCATCGAGGTCGAGCTCGGCGGCAACAAGGGGCTCGGCCTCGTCGACACGGGCGCCCCGCTGTCGATCGCCTACGGTGGGCTTTTTCCGCAGCTGGCGCTGGACACGCGCTCGCGCGTCGAGGGGCGCGCCTTCGGCGTACGCTTCCCCGAGATGCCGCTGGCGGTGATCGGCGGCGGGGACGGCACCAGCGAGTGCAGCGAGCCGCAGCACGGCGTGATCCTCGGCCAAGATCTGCTCGGCCACTTTCACCTCAACATCGACTACCGCGAAAAGCGCGCCTCGCTCGACAGCGACGGCCCGGCCGGCGAGGGTGACATCGTGGCGGCTGCACGCCTCGGCGGCGGCGCGGTGCCGCTCGAAGGCGACCTGGTGCCGGTGGGCGCCACGCGTATCGTCGTCGAGGTCACTGTCGAAGGCCGCAAGCTCAACGCGCTGATCGACACCGGCGCCTCGTTGAGCGTGATCAGCAAGCGCGTCATCGACGATCTGGCGCTGGCCGACCGACCACAGCTTTGCTGCTCTTCCATCTCGCTGTTTGGCGGCATCGTCGACGCACGCACGGTCCGGCTGCGCGAGCTGACCATCGGCAAGCACACCGTCAAAAACGTCGCGGCGCTGATGTTGCCCAACGAAGACCTGCTCGAGCAGCTGTCCCTCGAGACCGGCCGCGCAATCGACATGATCCTCGGCGCCACGCCGCTGCGCCGCTTCGCCGTCGATATCGACATGCGCGCGCCGGCACTGCGGCTTTCGCCCTACCCCGACACCTCGCACGTCAGCCCCGACGAGTACGTGCTGCCCGGCTTTTCGATCTGCAAGTCCACCGAGGCCGATGGCGCCGTGCGCGTGGTCGACGTCTACGAGGGCACCGACGCCAAGCGCCTCGGCATCTTCGCCGGCACGCTGGTGGTCGAGGTTAACGGCCAGAGCGTCAAGGACCTCGACGCCGAGCAGGTGTTGGCGCTGATCCGCAAGACCGCCGTCGGCCAGACCGTCAAGCTGACGTTCCGCTCGCGCACCAACGGCACGCGCAGCGAGCGAGACATCGTCGTCGAGCGCGTGCTGCCCGACTTTGAGTAGGGCGCTCCTCGGCCTGGCGGTGCTCGCTTTCGGGCTGGCGAGCGCCCACGCGCCGTCGGTCGCCGCGCCGGCGCGATCGCGCGGCGCCGCGTGGGGTTGGATCACGCGCTCGGTGGCCCAGCTCGCGCAGAACAAGCTCGCTGACGCCGTGCGCTCGGCGCACATGGCGCGCCGCGTCTCGCCGCGCCCGCAGCCCGAGATCGACGCGCTGGTGGGCCTCGCCGCGCTCGCCGGCGGCCGCATCGCCGACGCGCGCCAGCAGCTCGCGTCCGCCATCAAGGCCGGAAGCAGCGAGGCGCTGGTGCTCTACTGGTCGGGACGCGCCGAGCTGGCTGGCGGCGCCCGCGCTCAGGCGCTCGCGCGCTTCGAGCAAGCCATCGCGGTGGGCGGCGACAAGCCACTGCTGCGCATGGCCCAAGCGATCACGCTGCGCGCCCTCGGCCGCGCCGGCGCCGCGCGCAAAGCGATGGCGCGCGTCGTCGCGGTGATGCCCAACATCGCCGATCCGAGCCTCTACCCGACGGCGCGCTCGGGCGCCGTAGAGCTGCTCTCGGTGCTGCTCGGCAAACGCTTCCCGCGGCCGCTGTTCGTACACCGCACCCAAGGCCATCTGCAGTGGCGTCTCGGCCGTCCGCTTTCGGCCATGCGTCACTTCGCCGTGCTGCTCGCCGCCAACAAGCGCGACGGCGACGCGCTGCAGATGACCGCGCGTTGCCTGCTCGCCCTCGGGCGCCTCGACGCCGCCGCCCAGCTCGCCGCCCGCGCCGTCAGCGCCGCCCCCGATCTGCCGCAAGCGATCCGCACGCGCGGCGAGGTCGCGCTCGCGCGTGGCAAGGCGCGCGACGCGCTGAGCTACCTGAAGAAGGCTGCCTCGCTGCTGCCGCGCGACGCCTCGCTGCTGCTGCGCGTGGCCAAGGCCTGCAACGACGCCGAGAAGCTTGCCTGCGCCGAGCGCTACTACGGCTACGCGCTCAAGCGCGACGCGCGGCTCGCCGAGGCGCACTTCGGGCTGGCGGTGCTGCAGCAGCAGGGCAAGCGCAGCAGCGCGGCGAAGAAGTCGCTGGCGCGCGCGCTGGCGCTCGAGCCGGGCAACCCGCGCTTCTATCAAGGCGCCGCGGCGCTCTCGCAGCAGTGGGGCGACAAGCGTGCGGCGCAGCAGTATCTGCGTCAGGCGCGCGCCGCCCAGCGCGTGTTGCGCCGCTTCGAGCGACGGCGCGACGCGGTGCGAGCCGTGGGCACGAAGCTGGCGCTCGCGCTCGAACGCTGCGCCTGTGCGCCCGCGGGCTGTAAGCCCAGCAAGGCACAACGCGCCGGCTGCGATGCAGCGGTCAAGACGCTCGCGCCACCACTGCGGGTCACGTTCAGCGCGCATCTCGCCAAGCGCGTGGCCTCCGTCACGCCGCCACAGGCGCGTCGAGTGCTACTCACCAATCCCATCGTTCTGATATCACGGGCGAAAACATACGCTCGCGAGGGCTATACCCTGCGCAGCGTGCTGCCCATCGTCGCCCCGCGCGACCTGCGCTAGGGCCAAGCAACATGTTGTGATCTCAGCTCTATCTCTCGGTGACGGCCGTGTGCCGGCCGCGCGGCGCGGTGCGTCACACGCTTCGCACTGCGAAGCCAAGTGCGAAGGCGCACACACATGTAGGTCTTGACAGTTCCTAAGTGATTTAGGGCTGTTATCATCCTACGGCTTTTG
>JAGQIK010000343.1 GCA_020431405.1 Myxococcales bacterium | reverse complement strand
GCTGGCGGCGGGCATGGCGCGCGGCGCTTTGCTCGCGGCGTTGACCGGCGCGACAGCGCGAGTCGCCCCGGCGTCGGCTGACGGCGACGCGGCGAGCGGCGCGGCGTCGGCCGCGGGCGTCGCGCCGACCGAGGCGTCAGCCACGGCGACGTCGCCTGCCGCGGCGTTGGCCACCACACCCGAGGCATCGGCAGCGGGCGCGGTGGCCACCGACGCGTCGCCGTCGGCGTTGCTCGCCGCGGACGCGCTCGCCGCCGACGCGCTGCCTGGCGAGGCGCTGCCCGAAGATACCGCGCTGCCTGATGACGACCCGCTGCCCGAAGACACCGCGCTGCCCGATGACGACCCACTGCCCGCGGACAACGCGCTGCCCGATGACGACGCGCTGCCCACGCCACTCGCCGCGGCGGCGCTGCCGCTTCGGCCTGCCGGCTCGCCGCCCGAGAGCAGCCACAGCACGAGCCCCGCCACGCCCACCAGCAGCACCAGCGCGACGTAGACCAGCGGCGCGCGCCGCTTGGGCAGCATGATCATCGTCATCGAGCCGGCGCGACCGAACGGCTCGCTGAAGTCGGCGGCGTCGTCGTCTTCGCGCAGCGCCGCAGGCACGCTCGGCTCGCCCGACGGCATGTCGGGGCGCGATGCGTCGGCCTCGGCGCGCGCCTTCGCCGCCGACGCTGCGGCCGGGGCGGGATCGTCCGCGCCGAGCGCGACCGCCACCGAGGGCTCGGGCACGAACGCCACGGCGCGCTCTTGTCGCGCTTCTTGTGCCGCTTGCGCCTCTCGCGCGTCAGCAGCCAACGCCGGCGTGGGCGGCACGTTCACAGCGCGCGGCCCCGCGGCGACGCGCGTACGCGCCTCGTCGCGCGCGAGCACCGATGTCGCCGGCTCGCCGCGCCCCAAAGACAGCGACGGCGACGACTTGAGCGCCGGCAGCGGTGCCAGCACCGGCGCGATCGCCGTCGTCGGCGCGTCCTCGTCGTAGGTCACCGCGTCGACCTCGAGCGACGCGGTCTCGCCGTCCACCGCTGCCACGGCGCGCTGCGCCTGCCCGCGCAGGTCCGCCGTGCTCAGCTCACCTGCCGCCGAGCGCGCGCCGCGCTCGCGCGCCAGCTCGCCCGACGAGCGCGCCACCGCCGGCGTCGACAGATCGTCGTCGATGGGCGGCAAACGCAGCACCGTCATCGCGTCGTCGTCGGCGATGGCCGCCGCCGCGTGCGCTTCGAGCCCCAGGTCGTTGGTGCTGACGCGCTCGAAGGGCGCCGTCGCGCGCGCGCTCACCGGCGCATCGAGCGCCGGCATCGCCATCACCGGCGTGGCCATGTCCTCGGGCTCGGCCTTGCCGCCGCCGCCGCCGCCGCCGCCGCCGCGCACCATCGTGTGCGCTTCGGTGTCCTCGTCGAAGGGGTCCGCGTCCTCGGGCCGCGTCTGCGCCACCAGCTCGTCGAGCAACGCCTGGTCGGCCTCGGGCGTCGAGCGCCGCTGCACCGCGTCGCGCGCCGTGTTGTCAGCGCCACGCGCGGCGCGCGCCTTGGCGGCGCCGACGTCGGCCAGCGCCGCGCGGGTGCCCGTGCGGTGCGCCGACTTTTGCGGCGTGCGGCCCGAGTAGTCCCCAGTGGCGCCCTCCTCCTCGGCGAGCGCCTGCGCCGAAAAGAGCGTCTCGAGCTCCTGCGCCAGCGCGCGCGCGTCGAAGTGCGCGCGCTCGACGATCTGCCCCAGATCGTCGGCGAGGAGGCCTGCATCGCGCGTACGCAGCGTCGGATGCGGCTCGAGCGCCGCCGCGACGATGCTGTCCAGCGGGCGCGCCGCCGGGCTGAGGCTCGACGGTTTGCGGCGCGGCGGGTTGAGCGCGCGCGCCAGCATCGCCGGCTCGTCGAGCCCGTCGTTGTAGCGCTCGCCGGTGAGCAGCTCGAAGAGCACCAGGCCCGCGCCGTAGACGTCGGTGCGCGCCGTGACGGGATCGCCTTGCAGCTGCTCGGGCGCGATATAGGCCAGCTTGCCTTTGATCTGACCGTCGAGGGTGTGCGCCAGGCGCGCGCGCGCCTTGGCCACGCCGAAGTCCGACAGCTTCACGTGGCCCGTGCGCGTGATGAAGATGTTATGCGGCGTGACGTCGCGGTGGATGATGCCGCGCGGGTGCGTGTGCACGTAGTCGAGCGCCAGCGCGACCTCGTGCATGATGTAGGCCGCCGCCGGCACCGAGAGCGTGCGCTGCAAGCGCGCGGCGCGCGCCAGCACGTGGCGCACGTCCCAGCCGTCGACGTACTCCATCGCCATGAAGAAGTCGTCGCCGATCTCGTTGAACTCGAAGACCTCGACGATGTTGGGGTGAGAAAGCTCGGCGGCGATGTTGGCCTCGTCGATGAAGCTCGAGACCACGTCGGGGTTGTGCGCGGGCGCCGGCAGCAGCAGCTTGATCGCCACCTCGCGCTCGCCGTCGAGCGCCAGGAACACCTCGGCCATGCCGCCCATACCGATGCGCTTGACGAGGCGGAAGCGACCCAGCTTTTTGCGCAGCACGCTCACGGCAGAGGAATGTTCTCATACGGATCGCCGCTCGACCCATCGCGCAAGATCAGCGGCAGCGTGATCGCCGCCGCCGCGCCAGCCAGCACCGCGCCCGCCACGATCCAGACCCAAGCGCGCCGATACCACGGTTTGCCCGACGCGTCGGCCTCGGCCTGGCGCCGCGCGGTGGTAGCGGCGAGCGGCGCGAGCAGATCGCGCAGCAGCGGTGTCGTCGCCTCGGCCAGCGCCTCGGCGCGCCCTTCCAGCGTGCGCTCGAGCGAGCGCGACAGCGCGCGCGAGCGCGCGTCGAAGAGGCTCAGCTGCACCAGGTGCGTCTCGCCGAGCCGGCCCAGCGCGCCGAGCACCGCGTAGCGCGCCTCGGTGCGCGCGCAGACCTCGGCGGCGCAGCGCGCGCGCGCCGCGGGTTTCTGCGCGGCGCAAGACGGCTCGCTGGCAGCCGCCCGGTCGACGTGGGCGCTCGGCACCAGCTCCCCCCGAGCGCGCACCTCGCGCGCGATGCGCTCGCGCACCGCCGCGCGCGTCGTCACCGGCACGCCCACCGCGCGCAGCGGCAACAGCGCCACGCGCGGCTTGCGCACCACCGGCCGCGGAGCGCAGCCCGCAGCGGCGACCAGCGTGGCGAGGAGCGCCACCGACAAGGCTCGGAGCATCGCCCCAAGCTTACCAGGCGGCGGGGCGCCTCGCGTCGGCGGCGCGTGCTATCCTCCCTTCATGTGGCGCTTTTTCGCGGCCGCAGTCGCTTGCTGCCTCGTCGGGTGCGCCGACGGGCGGCTCGTCATGCAGCTCGATCTCCCCGGCGATCCGCAGCTCGATCCAACGCAGGACTGCAGCTCCGTGGGCTGCAGCAGCAACCTGCGACTGGCGCGCTACTCGCTGCGCATCACGCGCCAGGACGGTGACACGCGCAACCAGGAGGCCGTCGCTTCGACCATCGGCGAGCTGACCGTCGGCAGCGTGCCGGTGGACACGCCCTTCGATCTGCGGCTGGCCGGCCAGAGCGGCACCGGACAGGTGCTCGGCGTGGGCCGCGTGCGCGACGTGCAGGTCGACGCGCGCGGCGACACGCTCGTCTCGCTCAAGTTCCGCAAGCCCATCGGCTACATCGCCGGCGGCACCTCGCTGCGCGTGTTCGACGTCTCGGCCGCGCGCGATCTCGAAAAACCCGCGCTCGGGCTGGCCAACGTGCTCGACGTGGCCGCCACGCCCAACGGCGTGCTGTTCGTCGCGCTGCAGCAGCAGCATATGATCCGCGTGCGCACCGCCGACCACTTCGCCGTCGGCTGCACCCAGCCGCTCGGCAGCTGCGCCAAGCCCGAGTCGCTCGGCACCGATCCCAAGTTCGGCACTGCCAGCTGCATCGCGATCCGGCCCGACAGCGACGCGGCGCTGCTGTGCCGCGGCCAGGGCGTGCAGCCGGTGTTCAACCTCTCGGGCGACACGCCGGCGCCGGTCGATCCGTTCGGCGTCGGCGCGCAGGTGCAGCGCACCAGCGCCATCGCCTTCGAGCCGACGCGCGCGGGCAGTCGCCCCGCCGCCTGGGTCCTCGGCAACGGCATCCAGCGCACCTGCAGCGGCGAAAAGAGCATCCTCTCGCGCGCCTTCGTCGACCGCGCCAACGACAAGAACGGCGAGGCCGACAGCTCGGTGCCGCCCATCGAGCTCGGCTACGCCGCAGCCGACGTGGCCGTCGATCCGATCGATCCGAGCATCGTCTACGTCGTCACGCCCTGCACCACCAACACCATCGTCGCCTACCGCGACCGCCAGCCCGTCTACAAGCTCACCGAGGGTGCGGTGCCCAAGGCCTACGACATCGCCGTCACCGACAGCAAGATCATCCTCATCGGCGAGGCGCCGCGCGTGTCGGTGGGCAACGACTTTCTGCCGCTGCAAGCGCAGGCGATCATCATCGAGCGCACCGACCCGAGCCGCCCGCCGCTGCCGCAGTCAGCCGCCGAGCTCACCGCGCTCACGCGCACCTTCGACGTGCCGACGATCTCGGTGCGCTTTCAGACCTCGTCGAGCGATCAGGGCTTTCTTTTCTGGTCGCTCGACGCGCAGAACATCAAGGTCCACAACTTCCAGGTCTCGCCCGACGGCCAGCGCGCGCTGCTCAACACCGAGACGCGCTACGCCTCCAACCTCAGCCTCAGCAGCTGCCAGTACAACGCCGACGTGATCGCCCACGGCATCATGCTCGTCGACATCAACGGCGGCACCGTGCTCTACGACGCGCTGACCCAGCTCGAGTTTTCGCAGTGCTCGTCCAACTGCATCACCGGCGCCAACACGCAGGCCGGCTGCGAAGCGTTCTTCCGCGACGGCTTGCAGGCGCGCGGCCGGCTCTCGCGCACGCCCTACGTGCCGAGCGGCGGGGCGATCCTCTTCGGTGGCCGATGACCGCGACGCGCTTGTATCGCGGCGGATCTTGTAGGTAGGCTGGCCGGCTGTGGTAAGCACCTTCGGCAAGTTTCAGCTCCTGCAGCAGATCGGCGGCGGCCGCCTCTCGGAGGTCTACCTCGTCTCGCGCCGCGGCGCGCAGCGCGGGCCGAACATCGCGCTCAAGCGCGTGATGCCGCACGTCATCACCGAGGACGCCTTCGTGCAGCTGATCGTGCGCGAGGCGGGCCTGATGACGCGCATCAGCCACCCCAACCTGTGCAGCTGCCACGAGATGGGCGTCGTCGACGGCGCGGCGTTTCTGACCCTCGATCTCGTCGACGGCTGCACGCTGCGCGCGCTGATGCGGCGTCTCTCGCAGCGCGGCGGCGCGCTGGCCTCCTCGTGCATCGCCGCCATCGGCCAGCAGCTCGCCGGCGTGCTCGACTACCTGCACCGCCACGCGCAGCGCCCGCTGATCCACCTCGACCTCAGCCCGCAGAACGTGATGATCACGCGCGACGGCGTGCTCAAGCTGATCGACTTCGGCATCGCGCGCTATCTCGACGGGCTCGACCCGCCGCCGCTGGCCGGACGCATCGCCGGCACCATCGGCTACATGTCGCCCGAACAGGCCAGCGCGCGCGAGCCGCTCGACGCGCGCGCCGACCAATACGGCCTCGGCGTGCTGCTGTGGGAGCTTTGCTGGGGTCAGCGCCTCTTTCGTGGCAACAGCCCCGAGACGTGGCGCCGCATGCGTGCCGGCGAGCTGGTGCGCGCCGATCCGGTCGTCGAGCGACCCGACGAGCTGTTGGCGCTGATCATCCGCCTGCTCGCCGCCGAGCCCGAGCGGCGCTTCGGCAGCATGGCCGCCGTCAGCGCGGCGCTGGCCAAGCTGCGCATCGCGCTGCGCGACGACAACGCCATCGACCACGTGCCGCAGCCTTCGCTGTCGGCGCTGGTCTCGCACCTGCTCGCCGATCCGACCTTCGACCGCTTCGACGCCGTCAACCTGCGCGCCGCGCCGCAGACGCCGCGCGACATCCCCACCGGCGAGACCGACATCGACGGCTACGAAGAGCTCGTGATCGAGGTCGACAAAGGCGAGGGCACGCCCGCGGCCAAGGTGCGCGCCGTGGTCCCCGACGGCGGCGCCGCCGCGCCCACGCGCTCGCGCCGCCCGCCGTCGTCGCCGTTTCTCGAGGCCGTCGGCGAATAGCAACGCCTCAGGGCAAGCGCGCGATGGCGAGCCGCCGCGTGCTGCCGCGCCGCACGACGAACGCTACGTGCCGCTGCGAGCGCGGCCCGATCTCGACGCGGCCGCTGTCGCTGCGATAGAGGCGCCGGCGCGTGCCGCGCGCGAAGTCGTGGGCGTAGAGCGTCATCTTGCTGCGCAGCCAGTCGGCGTCGCCGAGATAGAGCCAGCGCGCGCCCTCGGCCACGGCGCCGCCGCTGCCGGCCAAGAGCTGGGTCGTCACCGTCGAGCGCGCGGCGCTGGCCGCGTCGAAGCGCAAAAGCGCGCAGCCGTTCTGGCTGCCGGCGGGCGTCGCGCTGTAGATCAGCCGATCGTCGCCGACGAAGCCCATCACACCGCAGACGGCGCCGCCAGGCACGTCGATCGGCGCGGTGGCAGCGTCGAGCGCGTAGATGCGCAGCGCGGGTGAGCCCAGCGCCGTCGCGCGCGCGTAGGCGACAAAGCGCGCCTGCGCGTCGTTGACCACGGAGGCGACGCTCTGCACCGCGTCGCCGACGAGGGGGCCGGCGCCATCGGACAGTCGATACACGCCGAGGCTGCCTTGCTTGCCGTCGTAGCCGCGCAGATAGAACACCAGCTTGCCGTCGTCGCTGAAGCGCACGCCGTTGAGGCGCACGTCGGCGGCGATGACGCGCGGGGCCGCGCCGGGGCGCGACATGTCCTCGACGCGCAATGTGCCAGCGTAGCGCGTGGGCTGCGTGTCGCCGAAGGTCAACGCGTAGCGCGCGGTCGCGTCGAGCAGCACCACGCCGCCGTATGACGGCGCGCTACGCGCGCGCGCGAGGCCGCTCGCTACGTCGACGATCACCGCGCGACGCCGCTCGCTGTCGAGCGCCTCGACGTAGCGCAGCCCCGCGGCGCTGTCGTCGAGCACGAGGCTGCCGCGCACGGCGCGCGTGCCGACTGTGCGGTCGAGGCCCGATGTCAGGTCGACGAGGTGCACGGCGTCGTCGCGGTCGAGATAGGCCAGATAGCGGCCGCTGCTGTCGAGCGGGTGATTGGTGCGCGCCGACGCGTAGGGCTGCGCGTAGACGCGCGACGCGACGAGATCGCGCGGGCGGCCGGGGCGCCACAGGAGCAGCTCGCGATCCGCGCCACGCACGTAGACGGCGCGCTGACCGTCGGGGCTGAGCTGAAAGCTGGCGCGCAGCACCGCATCGTCGAGGTGCTGCGCGGCGCCGGCATCGGCGCGATAGACGTAGAGCGCGCTGCGGAACGTCCAGTCGAAGTCCGCCGGCGCGTCGGGGGCGCGCCGGTAGAGCACGCTGCGGCCGTCGGCTGAAAGCTGCGGCCCGTGCTGCACCCACAGCGCGCGCTCGTCGACCAAGCGCGTGCTGTCGCCGTCGACGTCGTAGAGATAGAGCGCGCCGTAGAGGCCGCTCTTCGCGTCGCCGACGAGATACGCGAGCGTGCTGCCGTCGCGCGAGAAGCCGACCACGCGCAGCGAGCGCTCGGCGGAGGTGACGAAGCGCAGCGCCGCCTCGGGCGCCGAGGCGTCGGCGGCGCCGTCAGCGCGCGCGGCGCCGTCTGCGGGCGGCGCGCTCGGGGTGTCGCCGGCGCCAGCATCGGCCGTGGCGCCAACGGGGCGCCCGCTGCAGGCGCACGCGGCTGCGAGCGCGAGGGTGCAGATGACGATGACGGTAGCGAGGGCGCGGCGCGGGTGCATGTGGAGCCTCCGGTGTGGAGGCGATGCTGTCGCGCGCGGGCGGGGGCGGTCACCTTAAGCGATCTTAAGGTTCGCGCTGCGTGCGCTAGATCACCCAGGTCAGCCCGAAGCGGAAGGCCCAGCTGGCCTGCGCGACCTCCTTGAAGTCGGTGGTGAAGCTCGCCGAGGGCGCGTTGAGCTCGACGATGAAGTCGCCGAAGCGCAGCGCGACGCCGACCAGGTCGAGACCGATCTGCATGTAGGGGCGGTCGTCCCAGGTGTCGCCGAAGATCACGTTGTGGCGCAGCCGCATCGGCCAGTAGACGCGATCGGTGATGCGCAGGTAGCCGCCGATGCTGAGGCCGAGCGCCATCTGGTCGACGTCGTTTTTGACGTGCTGCGTGCGCGGCGCGAAGTTGATCGCCAGCTCGGTCTTGCCGAACAGCACGCCGGCGCGCAGCGCGAAGAAGGCGCCGCCGTAGGTGTCGCCGAGCGAGCCGTGGTCGTAGCTGTAGAAGCGCGAGACGGACGGGCCGCCGCTGAGGCCGACAAAGAAGCGCGTGCGATCGAAGCGCCCGGGACGCAGCGCGCGCTTGATGTGTGTGGCGCTGTCCGCCTCGCCGCCGCTGGCGCTCGCGCCGGTGTGACTCGCCGCGCTGGCGAGGATGCTCGCCGAAAAGCGCGGCACGCAGCGCTGGGCGCGGCAGGCGAGGCCGGCGTCAGCACAGTCGGCGGTGGCGCGGCAGGAGGTGCCTTCGCGCGGGTGGCGGCAGGTCTGGGCCACGCAGCGCAGCCCGCGCCGACAATCCGAGCGCGCGCGGCACGACTCGCCGACGTCGCCGAGCAGGCTCGGGTGCAGCTCACCCCTGTTGTTGTAGTCGGCGATGGCGGCGGGGACGGTGGGGACGGCGGCGGAGACTTGGCTCCAGGCGAGGCGGGGGGCGAAGAGGCTAAGGGCGAGGACGACGGCAGCGGCGGCGGCGATTCGGCTCATGGCGGGCTCCTTGCTCGGCGCTTGGGGATGTCCGGTATCCGGACGGCGCCGGCCTTTTCGAGGAGCCGCAGCGACGGTTGCGCGTTTTCTTACGGGTTGAACAAGCAGGTCGGGATCTGGCTACAGATCAGGTTCACCGCCGCCTTGTAGGCGCAGTCTTTTTGCGCCTGCGAGCGCTGGTTGCAGAACGCCTCGCAGGCCTGCTGCTCGGTCGCCGGCAGCATGTTGCAGGGCGAGATCAACGTCTTGCAGATCACCGGGCACTGCTGCGTGGTGCTGCCCACGACGAAGGTCGACGGCCCGGCGATGTTGTTGGTCTCGTCGAGCTCGGTGACGATGTTGGGCGGATCGACGAAGGCCCACGAGCTGTAGGTGCCCGCCGGCAACGTCGCCTGCGCGCTCAGCGTCGTGCAGGCCTGCGGCGTCAGCGGCGGCACCGAGAGGATGCGCGAGGGCGGCGTGTTGATCGTCGGCGCCGCCGGCAGGTTGTCATACAGCGCCAGCGGCACGCTGCTCGACTGCGCGAGGCCACGGTTGCAGACGCGCGCGACGAAGCTGACCGTGCCCGTCATGTTGAGCGACGTGTTGTAGGTGTCGACGACCAGGTCGGCGTCGAGGCCGCCGCCCACGCTGACCTTCACCGCGGCGGTGTTGTTGTTCTCGTCGGTCTCGCTGACCACGTTGGGCTGGTCGACGAACAGCCACGACAGCAGGTTGCCCGCCGGCGGCTGGCCGACGATGGTGACCGGCTGGCAGGCGCCCGCCGTCAGCGTGCCGAGGTACTGCGTGCGCTGGTAGCCGGCCTGGCCGACAACGGGCGCCACCGGCAGGTTGTAGTAGAGGTAGACGCGCACGTTGCTGGCCAAGCCCTGACCCTGGTTGCAGCACAGCGCGCTGTAGTAGACCAAGCCGTTGGGCGCTGGCGTGGCGGTGAGGCTGCTGAGGGTCAGGTCGGGGGCGCCGCCGCCGCCGACCTGCACCGCGACGGGGCCGAAGGCGTTGTCGCTCTCGTCGCTCTCGGCGATCTGACCGCGCGCGTCGGCGAGCGCCCACGACTGGTGGGTGCCGGCCATCAGCGTCGCGTTGGTGCTGCGCGTGGTGCACGCGCCGGCGCCCAGCGAGCTGATGATGATCTCGCGATCGGTCGGCGTGCCCACCACCGGGGCGGTGGTGCGATCGTAGTAGATGCCCACGCGCTGCTGCAGAGCGTTGGTCGTGCCGAAGTTGCAGACCGTCACGCGGTAGACCGTCGAGGCCCCCTGCTGATAGCCGAGCAAGCCGACCACGCGCAGGTTGACCTGTCCGCCCACCACCGTGACCGTGTGCGGGCCGGAGCGGTTGTTGCTCTCGTTGCTCTCGGTGACGCTGCCGAGGTAGTCGATCTGCGCCCACGAGCGGTAGGTGCCAGGCTGAAGCTGCGCGCTCAACGAGCGGTTGACGCAGCCCCCCGTGGGAATCGTCGTGGTGACCACGCGGCTCGGGGAGATGCCCAGAGGCGGCGGCGTGGTGCGGTTGTAGTAGACGCCGACGCGCACCGAGCTGCTGAGCGGCCCGCCGAGGTTGCATGCGGTCAGCGAATAGACGACCGGGCCGCCGAGGCTGGTCGAGGCGCTCATGTTGACTGTCAGATCCGGCAGCGTGCCGGTGATGGTGAACGTCACCGGACCGAGCACGTTGTTGACCTCGCTCAGCTCGGCGACGACGTTCTGGTAGTCGACGAAGGCCCACGAGCGATAGGTGCCCGCCGGCAGCTGCACGCTGACCTGGCGCACCACGCAGTCGTTCGCGTTGACCGTGCCGAGATACACCGAGCGGCTCGGCGTCGAGCCCACCGGCGGCGCGCTGCTGCGGTTGTAGTAGATGCCCACGCGCACGTTGCTGGCCGCGGCGCGCCCGGTGTTGCAGACGGTGACGCGGTAGCCGCCGATCTGCTCGCCGCCGACGAGGCCCGTCACGCGCAGATCCGCGTCGCCGTTGCCGCCGGGCGAGACGGTGTAGCCGTGCGGCCCGTCGACGTTGTTGCTCTCGTTGCTCTCGCTGACCTGGCGCAGCCGGTCGATCTGCGCCCAGGCGCGATAGCTGCCGACCGGACGCGTGGCGCTGACGCTCGAGGTGCGGCAGGCGCCGGCGGGCAGGCTCGAGACGTAGATCGAACGGTTGCCCGCCGAGCTGGTGCTGGGGCGCGAAGCGCGGTCGTAGTAGATGTCGACACGCGAGGCGCCGGCCGTCTGCGCGCCGTTGTTGCAGATGCGCGCGCTGTAGCGCACCGAGCGACCGGTACCGACCTGGCTGCCGACGGTGACGGTCAGGCGCACGGTGAGGTCTGGCTGCGTGCCGACATTGCCCTGCACGGTGGTCGTGTCGGGCCCGCCGACGTTGTTGCCCTCGTTGATCTCGACGATGCGGCGCGCGGCGTCGACCTGCACGTAGCTGCGGTAGGTGCCGCTGGCGAGCCCGCTCTCGCTGCCGCTTACCGACTCGCACTGCCCCGGATCGAGCGCGCGGATCGACGTCGTGACCTCGCCGCGGTCGGCGGCGCCGGGGCGGCTCTGGCGGTTGCGATAGAAGTCGACGCTGATGCCCGTCGCCAGCCCCGTGCCGCGATTGCAGACCGTCGCCACGTACGAGAGCTGGCCCGTCCCCGGCGACGTGGCGTTGAAGCTCGAGACGACCAGATCCGGCACGGTCGGGTTGACGACGCACTGGTTGACGGCGTCGCAGCGCTGCGAGCCGCCGCAGATCAGCTGCTGCAGACACGCGATCTGTGGCGGCTGCGCCGACGACAGCTGGCAGGCGTTGAGGCAGGCGCCCTCGGGCATCGCCCCGCAGCTGGCGGCGAGCTGACAGACGCGCTGGCAGTCGAGCGTGCAGGGACCCGGGCCGTTGCCTTCGCTGGCGCCGCCCTGGTGGGTGCGACCGCAGCTGGCGCTGCCGAGCGCGGCGAGGGCGACGAAGACGAGCTTGAGGCGCATGCGAGTTCTCCTCTTATCGAAAAGAACGCCGATCTCGCCCGGCGTGTTCCGAAAGCGTGGAGCGTGCTCGCTAGTTTACTGGGTTTTCTTCGGTCGTTCGACCGTTCGACCGGCGGCTCAGCCGTTGGCTTTGGCGAACTCGCGCATGAAGGACACCACCGCCTCGACCCAGGCCAGAGGTACGGCGTTGTAGGTGGAGACGCGGATGCCGCCGACGGAGCGGTGGCCCTTGATGCCGATCATGCCGCGCTCGGTGGCATCGGCGATGAAGCGCTTCTCGAGCGCCTCGCTGGGCAGGCGGAAGACGACGTTCATCAGCGAGCGGCTGTCTTTGGCCACCGGCGCGCGATAGAAGTCGCTCAGCTCGTCGAGGGCGCCGTAGATCAGCGCACCCTTGGCCTCGTTGACCTTCTGCACGGCGCCGACGCCGCCTTGTTCCTCGATCCAGCCCAGCACCTTGCCGAGCATGTAGATCGCGTAGCACGGCGGCGTGTTGGCGAGCGACTTGCCCTTGGCCTGCAGCTGATAGTTGAAGGCCGTCGGCAGATCGGCGCGCGCGCGGTCGAGCATGTCTTGGCGGATCACCACCAGCGTGACGCCCGCCGGTCCGAGGTTCTTCTGCGCGCCGGCGTAGATCAGCGACAGCTTCTTGGCGTCGAACTCGTACGAGAGGATGTCCGACGACATGTCGGCCACCAGCGGCGCGGCGCACTCGGGTATGCCCTTGTAGAGCGCGAACTGCGTGCCCGAGATCGTGTTGTTGGAGGTGATGTGCACGTAGGCGGCGTCTTCGGCGACGTCCCAGCTCTGCGGCTCGGGGATGCGCGTGAAGCGGCCGTCCTGCTCGGTGGTAGCGGCTACGTGCGCGCTGCCGCCGGACGTCTTGGCCACGGTCACCGCCTCTTTGTAGGCCTTCTTGGCCCACGAGCCGGTTACGACGTACTCGCCGCGCTCGCCGTCGCCGAGCAGGTTGAGCGGCACGAGCACGAACTGCGCGCTGGCGCCGCCGCCCATGAACAGCACATGGTAGTCGTCGCCGACGCCGAGCAGCTTCTTGACCAGCTGCTGCGCGCCTTCGTGCACGGCGTCGTATTCGGGCGAGCGATGGCTGGTCTCGAGGATCGACTTGCCGGTGCCCTGAAAGTCGAGCAGCTCGTCGCGCGCGGCTTCGAGCACGGACTGCGGCAGGGCCGCAGGGCCAGCAGCGAAATTCATCACGCGGGTCATGCTGCACCTCCGTCGAGGGTGCCGGCCTTGTAGGCGCTGATCTTGTCGAAGATGATGTCGCCGATGCGCAGCAGGTTCTCGGTGGTCGAAGCGCCGATGTGCGGCGTCATCAGCACGCGCTCGGAGTCGAGCAGCGGGCAGTCGTCCGGCGGCGGATCCGAGATCCAGACGTCGGTGGCGTAGCAGCCGACCTGTCCGTTCTCGAGCGCGGCGACCATCGCGGCCTCGTCGACGACTTCGGCGCGGCCGGTGTTGACGACGATGACGCCGCGCTGGCAGCGGTCGAGGCGCTCGGTGTCGAGCAAGCCGCGCGTGTCATCGGTCAGCGGCGTGTGCAGCGAGATCACGTGTGCGCTCTCGAGCAGCGCCTCGAGGCTGACCAGCGCGTCGACCGCGTCGCTCTCGCTGACGAACGGATCGTGCGCCACCACGCGCATGCCGAAGGCGCGCGCGCGCAGGGCGACCTCGCGCCCGATGCGGCCGATGCCGAGCAGGCCGAGCGTCTTGCCGTTGAGCTCGACGCGCTCGAGCTCCTTTTTGAGCCAGCGCCCTTCGCTCATGCCGACGTGACCTCTGCCGACGTTGCAGGCGGCGCCGAGCATCAGCGCCATCGCCAGCTCGGCGACGGCGATCGACGACGCCTCGGGCGTGTTGTGCACGGCGATGCCCTTCTTGGCAGCGGCCTCGATGTCGACGTTGTCGAGGCCGACGCCGCCGCGGATGATCAGCTTCAGCTCGGGGGCGTGGTCGATGTAGTCGGCCGTGCACTTGGTCTTGCTGCGCACCAGCACCACCTCGGCGTCGGCGAGGCGGTCCTTGTCGTCGGTGACTTCGCCGAGCTCGGCGAGGCGGCCGGGCAGCGAGGCATCAAAGGCGTCTGAGATGAGGATCAGCATCGGCTTTTCATCCTTCGAGCGAGTTGCGGAGCTGTCGGCCGTTGCTTAGCACAAGCGGCCGCCGCTTGCGCGCACCGTATGGGCGCAGATAGGCTGCGGCCATGACGTATCGCATTGCAGCCAAGTTGGCGGTGCTCTCCATGTTGGGTCTGGCGCCGGCGCGCGCGCTGGCCGCGCCGACGTTCGTGCGCCTCTCGGTGATCGGCGACAGCGCCACGCAGATCGGCGTGGCCTGGACGACGCTGACCGGCACGCCCGAGGCGACCGTAGAATACGGAACAACATCAGGTAGTTACACAAAGACTGCCACCGGCACGGTGGAGTCGAATATCAGCGCCACGCTCGGGCATACCTCGGTGGCGACGCTTTCGGGGCTGAGCCCCAACACGACCTACTTCTACCGGGTCGGCGGCGCGCAGGGCGGCTTCTCCAAGGAGTACACCTTCCGCACCGGCCCGACGGTCAACGCCAAATGCGGCACCTACCGCTTCGCCTACGCCGGCGACAGCCGCGCCGAGGCGTGGGAGCAGGCAAACGGCGCGGCGGTCAAGTGGCCGCTCATCGCCGGCAAGCTCGTCAGCTACAAGCCGCACTTCGTGCTTCACGGCGGCGACATCGTCTACGACGGCAACCAGCAGGGCCAGTGGGTCGCCATGCTCACCAAGAGCGATCCCTTCATCGGGCAGGTGCCGTTCATGTGGAGCATCGGCAACCACGACGACGGCCCCGGCGAGGGCGACGGCGCCAACTTCAACCGCATCTTTCACCTGCCGCGCTCGGCGCAGGCGCTCGGCGGCAGCGGCACCGAGGACTTCTACGCCTTCAAGTACGGCAACGGGATCTTCATCGCGCTGGCCACCGACTCGTACAAGGGCGGCGCCACGCCGTTCGCCAACCAGGCCGCCTGGCTCGACAAGCTGCTGACGCAAAACCCGGCCACCTGGAAGGTCGTCTACCTGCACAAGCCGGTCTACACGCAGTACCTGTTCATCAATCACAAGCCCAACGAAGAGAACCAGAACCAGGCCTTCGTGCCGGTGTTCAACAAGCATCACGTCGACATCGTCATCGGCAGCCACAACCACTTCTACGAGCGCTTCGCGCCGTCGGCCTGTCAGAACGGCGGCAGCGACGTGCCGTGCCCGGTGAGCGGCTTCGACAAGGGCACCGTGTTCATGACCTCGGGCGGCGGCGGCGCGTTTCCCGTCTTTGTCTCGGGCGGCGTCGACGCGGTGCGCGTCGCCACGTCGGGCGTGCACCACTTCTTGTTGTTCGACGTGGTCAACAACAAGCTCGACATGCAGGTGCTCGACGAAAACGGCGCGATGGTCGACAAGTTCAGCATCACTAAAGCCTTCACCGGCCCCGATCCGTGCGCCGCGCCCCCCGACGGCGGCGGCCCGGCCCAAGACGGCGCGACCGCGGCCGACGGTGCGACGGCCGACAGCGCCACGCCGGCCAAAGACAGCGCCACGCCGACGAGCGACGGCCCGGCGGCGAGCAAGGACAGCACGGCGCCGACGAGCGACAGCGCCGCGACCAGCAAGGACAGCGGCAGCACTGGCAGCAACAACAGCAGCAGCGGCTGCTGTCGCGTGGCGGGCGGGCACGACGCGCCGACCGCGACGACGCTGCTGCTGCTCGCCTGCGCGTTGCTGTGGTGGGTGCGCCGACAGCGGCGACGCTAGCGTGCGAGGGCGCTAGCGCTCAGGGCGCGACGACGGCGCCGGGGCGCAGGCGGTGGTAGCGCCAGTCCGAGCGCGCGCGCAGCTGGGGCGGATCGCCGGGCATCACCACGGCGCCGCGGATGTCGTAGAGCTGGCCGGCGGCGTGCACGCGCTCGAGGTGCAGCGAGATCTGGCCGTCGCGCTCTTCGCCGAGCCACAGCAGCGCGCCCCCCGGCAGCGCGTAGCCGCGGTGGGCGCGGTCGTCGACGAGGCCGGTGATGCGAAAGCCGGCGCCCGTGGCGGCGTCGCCGAGCTCGCAGAAGTCGTAGGCGTAGGTCGGTGCGCGCCCCGCGGCGAGTGGCAGCATCAACACCTTCTGGCCGGCGAAGCGCGCCTGCGTGTCGACCTCGGTGGGCAGCCAGATGTGGCGGTAGGCGCGCGTGCTGTCGTGGATGTCGCTGCCGAGCCACTCGCCCTCGAAGGGCACGAAGACAGCGTCGGCCTCGCCAGCGAACGGCGCCTGATCGGCGACGGCGGCGCGGCAGGCGGCGAGATCGAGGCCCAGCTCGGCGGCCTCGGCCGTCAGATCGACGTGCGCGAGATCGACGGCGGCGAAGCGCTCGAGCGCGGCGAAGCGCGCCGGGTCGATGGCGTTGAAGACGTCACGAGGTGCGCGGAAGGTCATCGCGGCGAGCTTAACCCGCGGCGCGCGCGGTATGCTCGATGCCGATGGCCCCGCGCGTCCATATCGCGCTGGCGGCGCTCGCCGCGCTGCTAGCCCTCGGCGGCTGCGAGCGTATCGCCAGCTTCTTCGGCGGCGACGCGGTCGACGGCGGGCAGCCGCTCGATGGCCCCGAGGTGGAGAAGGCGGCGCCGCCCGACCTTCCGTCGGGAGGCGAGGATCCGCTGCTGAGCGACGGCGTGCAGCTGCCCGACCTGCTCACGCGGCCGGCGAGCTGGTCGACGCCGATCAGCGACAGCGCGCCGGGCCGGCTCGTTCACGCGGCGGCGACGTGGGATCCCTCGCGGCAGATGATGATGATCTACGGCGGCATCGCGCACGATCGCGTCGTGCGCGGCGCGCTGTGGGGTTTCGACGGTACGTCGTGGAAGTCCTTTTGCGCGCATCCGTGCCAGCTGCCCGGGCCAGGCCCGCTCGATCAGCTCGGCATGGCCTTCGACGAGCGCACGCGCGAGCTGCTCGTCTTCGGCGGAACGCGTCAGATCGAAGGCCCGCCCGACCTCGACGCGCTGTGGGCGCTCGACAGCAGTGGCACGTGGTCGAAGAAGGCGTCGGCGCCGGGGGCGATCCGCATCCTCAACATGGGCTATGACCCGATGACCAGGCGCGTCTACGTGCTCGGTGTCGACGACTACCAGAGCGTCTACAGCTACGACACCGTGACCGACAGCTGGCGCACGCTGCAGCCGGCGGCGGCGCCATCGCTGCGCTCGCGCGGCACCATGGCGATGGCCTACGTCGGCGCCGGTGGGCTCGGCGCGACGCGCGCGCTGTCCAACACGTTCGTGCTGTGCGGCGGCCGCAGCGGCGGTGGCGCCGTGCTCGACGACTGCTACGCCTTCGATCCGCGCGTCGGCTCCGACGGCACCTACGCCAAGCTGTGCGACAGCTGCAGCGGCGAGGCGCGCGCGCACGGGCGCATGGCCTACGACGCCGCACGCCGCCAGCTGGTCTACATCGGCGGCTTCATCCCCGGCCGCGGCGAGCTCGCCGGCACGTGGATCTCCACCGACGGCAAGAGCTTCAAGCAGGTCGAGATGACGGTGCCGTCGGCGCGCGACACCTCGGCGATGGCCTACGACCCCGTGCGCGAGGCGATCTATCTGTACGGCGGCAACGGCGACGGCTGCTACAGCCTCGGCGGCCTGTCGCCCTACGAGAAGAACTGCGGCGACACGCTGGTCTATCGCTAGGGTCAGGCGCTGAGCTCAGGCGGCGGCGGCGCGCAGCACCTGACCGTACGGGCGTTGGCCCAGGTCGTCGCTCGGCACGCCGCGGCGCGCGGCCACGCGCCCGCCGACGATCACCGCCTCGACGGCCTCGTCGTTGCGGCGCACGAGCCGACGCAGGCCGCGGTACTCGGCGACGGACTGCTCGTGGATCGCCTCGAGCCGCGCGTCGAGCGCTTCGGGCCGCACGAGCACGAGGTCGGCGCGACGCCCTTCGGCGACGACGCCGGCGTCGATGCCGAGCCAATCGGCGATCTCGGAGGTCAGCCGCTGCACGGCGCGACCAACGGTCATGAAGGCGCAGCCTTCGCGCTCGGCGTCGCGCACCATGCGCAGCAGGCGCAGTGGGAAGTTGTAGTGCGCCATGTTGCGCAGGTGTGCGCCGGCGTCGGAAAAGCCGATCAAGATGTCGGGATGGCTGACGATGAAGCGCAGCCACTCGGGGCGATCGTTGCCCATCACCGTGTACCAACGCAGCGCGCGCCCGTGCTCGACGACGAGATCGAGAAAGACGTCGACCGCGTCGCGGCCGGCGGCACGCCCGAGCGCGTCGAAGGTCTTGCCCACCAGCGCGGCGTCGGGACAGGCGACGATCTCGGCGTGGCGCAGGTTGCGGTGAAAGGCGCGCGGCATGAAGCGGCTGCGCCACTGCTTCTTGAAGCGCGCGCGGTAGGCGGGGTCCGAAAGCAGCGCGTCGCGCTCGGCGGCGTGCTGAAGGTGCAGCGCGGCGGCGCCGGCTTCGAACTCCTCGAAGACGACGAGGTCGATGCCGTCGGCCCACAGATCGAAGACCTCGGGCAGCGCCTGCATCTTGAAGTCGGCGCCCAGCAGACGGTTGAACAGGCGCGCCAGCGCGCCGCCGATGCGAAACGCATAGCGATCGGCGCGCACGTCCATCATCGAGATCAACGTCGTCTTGAGCGGGCGGCGAAAACGTCCGGCGCTCATCAGATAGAAGAGCAGGATGTTGATCTTGGTCGAGATGTTGGGCACCGCCTGCAGCACGCGGCCGCGGCGGCGCAGCGTGCGCGCCAGCGCGCGGTATTCGCGCCACGAGGCGAAAACCGAGGGCATCGGGCGGCTGCGAAACTCGTCGCCGTCCATCTTGTCCCAGGGCAGCGTCGAGATCGACAGGCCGACGTAGCCCGCGTCGAGCGCCTCGTCGAGCCACGCCGTCATCTGTGCCATCTCGGCGGGCGTGGGGCGCTCGCCTTTGGTCAGCGCGCGCTGCATGCCCATGGCGGCGGCGCGGATGGTCGAGTGGCCGAGCATGCAGGTGACGTTGGGGCCGAGGGCGAGCGCATCGAGGTGCTCGAGGTACTCGCGCGGGCTGTCCCAGGTCTTCTTCTGCTGCACCAGCGGCAGCACGATCTCGCGCGGGATGGCCTCCACGCGGCAGAACATGTCGGCCAGATCGACCGCGTCGCCCAGCACCATCGAGAGGCTGCAGCTGCCCAGTGCGATGGTGGTCACGCCGTGGCGCAGCGACTCGAAGAGCGCCGGCCCGACTTCGACCTCGGCGTCGTAGTGAGTGTGAAGGTCGACGAAGCCCGGCGCGAGCCACAGCCCGGTGGCGTCGATGATTTCGGCGTCGTCGCGCTCGGGGCGCAGGGCGCGCCCGATGCGCGCCACGCGGCCGTCGCGCACGAGCACGTCTTCGCGCCGGCCGACGCCGCCGCGGCCGTCGTAGAGCGTGGCGCCGCGGATCAGGATCTCGCTCATGGTCGTCTCCTCTTCGCCTTGGGCTTAGGCTTTCGCGGCGCGGCGGCGCGCCAGGGCTCGATCAGCGCGCGCAGCAGCGCGATGACCTGGCGCGGCAGCGGATCGGCCGGGCGCAGCACGTTCATCAGGGCCAGGCCGTCGAACATCGACATCACCAGGCGCGTGGGCGCGGCGGCGCCGACGGGCAGCTCGCCGCCGAACAGCTCGACGAAGGCGCGCTCGGCCTCGGCGGCGAAGCGCACGTCGACGTCGGCCATCACGCGGCGCAGGGTTTCATCGCTGCGCGCGGCGGCGACGAGCTCGATCCAGGCGGCCAGCGTGGGGCCGGAGTAGATCTGCCAGAGCGTCTCGAGCGCGGCGTCGAGCGCGTCGCGCCCGGGCGGCACGGCGGCGACGGCGGCGCGAAACTCCTGCAGGCGGCGCGAGAAGAGGTGCTCCACGGCGGCGGCGACGAGCTCGGCCTTGGTCGGGTAGTGATGAAGCTGAGCGCCCTTGGAGACGCCCGCGCGACGGCAGATCTCGGCGGTGGTGCTGTGCTGATAGCCGTGCGCGATCACGCAGGCGATGGTGGCCTCGAGCAGCGCCGCCTTGGTGGCGGCGGAGCGCTGTGCTTGGGTCGCGATGACAATACCGTCCAGCTGGACGGTTTCTATAGCGCGCGGCCCCGGGCGGCGCAAGACAAACCGTCTGGCTGGACTGTTTTGTCTCGAGCAGCGTGAAACCGGCTGCAACGGCGCTTTGGCGTCGGGGCGCCTTATGATCTGCAAGAGAGATGGCGATTGCTCGCATAGGCCGCGCGCTGGCGCTCGCGTGCTGTCTTTTTGGCTGCTCTGACAGCGCCACGAAGCCAGACGGTTCGACGCGCGACGCGTCGGCCGAGACGACGGTTCGCGCGGACGCGGCGATCGACCTCGCAGCAGCGGACAGCGCGCCAGACGTCGCACGCGACGGGGCGCCGGACGGCGCGCCGGACGCCGCGCTCGACGTCGGGCCCGACGGTCTTTCAGACGGTGCGCCAGACACAGCGGACGCCGCGAGCGCGTCGCTGCTGCCGCGCCTGGTCGCCACGACCGCGGACAAGGCGTACATATGGAACAACATCGACGTGCTGACCACCGCGCGCGCGGCCGACGTCGTGGTCAACATCACCAGCGCCAGCGTCTTCGCGGCGGTGCACGAACCGTCGAGCGATCGCCTCTTCGTCTACACGGACAACGCCACGGACGGTCTTCTGATCTACAACGCCGCGTCGACGTTCAGCGCCAGCAAGTCGCCCGACGACATCGTGCCCGCTGCGACCCTCGGCAGCAGCGCGTTCGCCGAGCTGAAGGTGGCAGGCAACGACCTGTGGCTGATCGGCGTCGCAGGCGTGTCGCGTATCGCCAACGCGGCCACCATCTCGAAAAGCTCGACGCGCACGGCGATCTTCAGCGCACCCTTCACCTACGGCGCGGACTACGATCCCACCGGCGACAAGCTCTTCGCCGCGGGGACCTCGGGGTCTTCGTCGCCGCTGGTCTACAACGCCGCGTCCACACGCTCCGGCGTCGTCAACCAAGCGAGCTTCAGCCTCCACGACCTCGCCGAGCCCCTGGACGTGCTGATCGACGCGGGCCGCCTCTACATCTCGTACAGCGGCGCGAACAGCGGCGTGCGCATCTGGAACAACGCGTCGAGCATCAGCGCCGCGAAGGTTCCAGACGTCGCCTTGACCACCGGTCTCGGCGACGCCTGGGACCTCAGCATGCGAAACGGCACGCTGGCGGTGCTCGTCGACGACACCAGCGCCGGCACCTTCGTCAACATCTACGCCGCGGCGGCACAGTTAAGCGGCGACGTGGCGCCGACCAAGACGGTCAGCCACGCATCGATCAACAACAACCCGTATCTCGTCTTGCTCGGCGCGAACCAGCGCCTCTACGTGCTCGATGACGACGGCTTGAGCATCTTCAAGGACGTCACGAGCAACCCCACGTTCGTGGCCGAGCTGCCGGTCGCCAACGGCTTCAGCGACGCGACGTTCATCGAGTAGACGATAGAGCACCGCTCAGCCGTCAGGGCTGAGCGCGAAATAACATCGTCGCCCAGTGGGCGCGCAGCATGTCGTTGTCGGGGCAGTACGTCGTGGCGCTGCAGCCGAGCGTGACGTTGGTCTCGCGTGCTTTCTGGATGTACGAAAACGCGCTGTGGCTGCTCGGCACGTCGCTGAAATAGGGCGTCTGGTTGTAGCTAAAGCTGCTTCCGTGGACGAGCCGCATCAGAAACACCGCGCCCTGCGCGCGCGTGGTCGCCACGTCCGGGCAGTAGTTGCTGCCGCCGCAGCCCTGCGTGATGGACAGCTCGCGCAGCTTCTGGATGTACTTGAAGGCCCAGTGCGTGGCGGGCACGTCGGCGAAGTAAGGCGTTTGGTTGTAGCTGAAGCTCTGACCGTAGCGCGCCACGACCAGCGTGACCGCCGCCTGCGCGCGCGTCAGCGGGTCGTCGGGGCAGAACTTGTTGTTGCCGCAGCCGCTCATGATGCCCTTGGCCTGCACCCAGCCAATGCCGTCGGCGTGCGGATGGTTGGCCGGTACGTCGCTAAACGTCGGCGCCGGCGGTTTGGTGTCGGCGCGCTGGTCGGCGCCGGGCGTGTCGCGCGTCGTATCGGCGGCCGCCGTGCCGTCGCGCGCCGCGTCGCCGGCGAGCGCGTCGGTGGGGGCGTCGGCGCCACTGTCGGAAAAGACCGGGCCTTCGCCGCGCGTGCCGTCGCCCACCGGCGTGGCGCCGTCGGGGTTGAAGGTGCGCTCGCCGGCGCAGCCGAGCAGCGCGAGCGCGATCACCGTCGAGGTCCAGAAGGCGCGCACATCCTCACGATAGCAGATCAGCGCAGCGAGACCGCGAGCGGCTCGGTGACGAGCACGCCGTGGCGCCGCACGCGGCTGCGATAGGCGTAGAGCTCGACGCCAGCGCGCGCCGCGCGCACCATCGTCTCGCTGTAGTCAGGATCGATGGCCCACGCCGGCGCGAAGCGATCGCAGTCGCCGCGCGCCACCAGATAGAACATCACCGCCCGCTCGCCGCGCGCGCGCGCCGCCTGCAGCGTCTCGAGGTGCGCGCGGCCGCGCGCGCTCACCGCATCGGGGAAGCGCGCCGTGCGGCCGTCGGCGAGGGTCACGTTCTTGACCTCGACCCAGCAGCGGCCGCGGCGCGCGTCATCGAGGCAGAGGTCGATGCGTCGCTCGCCGAGCCTGACCTCGCGCGACAGCGACGCGTAGCCCGCCAGCTCGGGCACGCGCCCGCCACGGATCGCCTCTTCGACGAGGTGATTGGCGCGCAGCGTGTTGATCGCGACGTAAGCGCGCCCGCTGGTGGTGATCTCCCAGGTGTAGGGCAGCTTGCGCGTGGGGTTTTGCGAGTGGCTGAGCCACACGCGCACGCCGGGCGTCGCGCAGCCGATCATCGCGCCGGTGTTGTTGGTGTGCGCGGTGACGACGCGGCCGTCATCGAGGCGCACGTCGACGAGGAACCGCTTGTAGCGGCGGATCAGGCGTCCGCCGATGAGCGGCTGCGAAAATCGCATCGCCGCACTGTAGCAGTCGCGCTGGCGCTAGAGCGTCTTGGGCTTGCCAGCGAAGAGCGCGTTGATGCGCTCGGCGAGCGGCTTTTCGCTCGGCGGCAGCGACCACAGCGTCACGTCGTCGAAGACGCGGCAACGCCCCTCGGCGCCGTAGAGCGTGTAGTGCGCGCGCAGCGCGAGGCTCAGCGCGCGCCGCGCGTCGAGCTTCTGCGTATCGAGCAGACACAGCGTGCGCTCGCGCAGCGGCAGCGCCACCTCGCCGCCGCGGCAGCTGTGGCGCAGCACGGCGTGGAGCGCCGAGGCCAGCGGCGCGCCTTCGATGCGCTTGGCGCGGATGTCGATGTAGCGGCTGTGCACGCGCTCGAAGCCGGGCGCGCCGCGACCGCCGAGCAGCGCCAGCGGCAGCAGCGCCAGACGCACGAGATTGCGCGCCAGCGCGCCGACGTGGAAGGTGCTGCGCGTCTTGACGTCGAGCGGCGTGGCGAGCTCGCCGGTGAGCAGCGCCAGCGCGCGCAGGCGATGACGCTGCGCCACGGCGATGTGCGCGCCTTGCCACAGCTCCAGCGCGTAGCGCACCGTGACGCGCACGCCGCCGCGCTGGTAGTCGCGGCTGTCGAGCCGGGCGCCGACGAGCACGAGGCGCTCGCCGTCGAGGCGCGCCGATGCAGCGCCGAGCAGCGCGCGCAGCTCGGCGCGCGTGGGCGCGTGCACGCGCAGCCGCAGCGCCAGTGCGCGGCGCAGGCTGCGCGCCAGCACGGGTGTGTGCACACCGCTGCTGCGGCGGCACGCCGCGTAGTGATCGCCGCGGGCGATCAGGGCGCGCCGCGACGTGCAGCCACTGGCGAGCAGCAGCAGCGCCAACAGCAGCGGCACGTGTCCCGACCTGCCGACCATCTGCAAACCGTACCTGCGAGCGGCTCGCGCGTCATATGACGCGGCGCACGCGCCGCAGCCGTTGTCGCTGGCGGATCGGCCCGGCAACGCGCCCGCGCCGCTGCTAGCCTTGCACCATGATCTGCCCCGACTGTGGCGCTGGCGAGCAGCGCGAAAGTGACACTCAGTGCAGTCAATGCGGCGAGGCGCTGCTGCTTCACGCGCGCTACCAGCTGCTCGCGGTGCTGGGCTCGAACATCGGCACGACGTACCTGGCGCGCGACACGACCGCCGGGCGCGAGGTGGTGGTCAAGGAGCTCGCCTTCGGCAAGCTCGACGCCTGGAAGACCCAGGAGCTTTTCGAGCGCGAGATGCAGGTCCTTCGCCAGCTCGACCATCCGCTGATCCCGAGCTACCTCGAGCACTTCACGCTCGGACAGGGCAAGCGCCAGCGCAACTACCTGGTGCTCGAGCGCGTGCAAGGCGAGACGCTGCGCGACGAGCTCGAGCATCGGCGCTACAGCGAAGACGACGTGCTCGACGTGCTCGATCGCGTGCTGTCGGTGCTCGAGTACTTGCAGGCGCTGCACCCGCCGCTGATCCATCGCGACATCAAGCCGTCGAACCTGATCCGCATGCCCGACGGGCGCATCGCGCTGGTCGACTTCGGCGCCGTGCGTGACCTCTTGCGCGGCGAGGGCGACACGCCGACCATCGCCGGCACGTTCGGTTTCATGGCGCCCGAGCAGTTTCGCAGCGAGGCGTTCCTGCAGACCGACCTCTACGGGCTCGGCGGCGTGGCGCTGCACCTGCTGGCGCGCAAGCCGCCCGACAAGATGCTCGCCTCGAGCATGCAGCTCGACTGGCAGCGCCACGTCAACGTCTCGCCGCCGATGCGCGCGCTGCTCGAGCGGCTGCTCGCGCTCGAGGTCAGCGCGCGGCCCGCGTCGGCCAGCGCGGCGCGACAGCTCGTCGCCG
>JAGQIK010000342.1 GCA_020431405.1 Myxococcales bacterium | reverse complement strand
TCGGCGTCGACCACGTGCCGCTGACCGCGTCGTAGCGCGCAGCCTCGATGTCGGTGCTGATGAAGCCGAGCTCGAGCCAGATCACCGTCGCGTCGCCCGCGGCGTCGATGCCGAGGCGCGGCGACGACTCGTCGTTGCTCGAGACGTCGACGCGCACGGGCTGGGCCCAGCTCTGCGAGCTGGCGCTGTAGCGGCTGCTGCGCACGGTGGTGCTGATCGAGCTGCCCTCGATCCAAAGCGCCAGCGCGTTGCCGCTGCTGTCGATCACGACCTGCGGCTCGCTTTCGTCCTGCGACGAGATGTCGATGCGCGTCGACGCCAACCAGCTCGCGCTCGTCGCGTCGTAGCGCGCGGCGCGCACGTCGTCGGCGATGCTGCCGAGCTCGATCCAGATCGCCACGGCGTTGCCGCTGCTGTTGACCGCCAGCCGCGGCGACGTCTCGTCGCGCACGCCGCTGTCGACGCGCACGGGCGTCGACCAGCTCGCCAGCGCGGCGTCGAAGCGCGCCGCGTGAAGCTCGTCGGCGATGCTGCGTTTGTCGATCCACAGCGCCAGGGCGCTGCCGCCGGCGTCCATCGCCAGCTGTGGTTGGTCCTCGCCGCTGGTGCCGCTGTCGATACGCACGTCCTGCGCCCAGCTTTGCGTGGCGCCGACGAAGCGCGCGGCGTGAAGCTCGTCGGTGATGCTGCCCGGCTCGACCCACATCGCCATCGCGTCGCCGCTTTCGCTGCCGGCCAGGCGCAGCTGCGCCTCGTCGGTGGCGCCGCGATCGAGGCGTTGCCGGGCGCTCCAGCTGTTGCTCTGCGCGCTGTAACGCACGGCGTAGACGCTGGTGGCGATGCTGCTGGTCTCGATCCAAGCGACGACGGCGTCGCCGCCGCTGCCGACCATCGCGATGCGCGGCTCGGTCTCGCTGCTGGCGCCGATGTCGAGCCGCACGGGTGTCGACCACGTGGCGCTCGCCGCGTCGAAGCGCGCCGCCTTGACGTCGCTGGCGATGGAGCTCGTCTCGATCCACACCAGCAGCGCGTTGCCCGCGGCGTCGATGGCGATCTGCGGCTGGTCCTCGCGCGTGGCGCCGATGTCCACGCGCACCGAGGCGCGCCAGTGTTTGCCGAGCGGCAGCGTGTCGACGCTGCTGTCAGCAGGCGGCGCCGTGTCGACGCTGCTGTCGGCAGGCGGCGCCGTGTCGACGCTGCTGTCGGGCGCCACGCTGTCGACGCTGCTGTCGACGGGCGGCGCCGTATCGACGCGGCTGTCGGCCGGCGCGTCCACGCTGCTGTCGGCGCCGGCGTCCGGTGCACGCGAGTCATTGGCTGGCGCGTCGGCGCTGCTGTCGGCCAACGCGCTGTCGACGCCGCGGTCGGCGACCGGCGCGTCGACGCGGCTGTCGCCGGGCGGCGTGACGTCGACGCTGCTGTCGCCGGGCCGCGCGCCGTCGATCGTGACGTCGGCTGACGCGCCGTCGGCGGCGCGGCTATCGCGCGCGTCGTTCGAAGCGATGTCGCTCGCGGTGCTGCTGTCACCGCATCCGCTGCTCGGCACGGCGAGCAGCGCCAGCAGCAGCAGCGATCCAGCTCGGCGTAGAGCGCGCATCGGCGCAGCATAGCTCAGCGCTTCGTTACGCACGGTTGGGAATGCAATTGCTGCCCAAGCCGAGCTAGCCTCCTTCGCGAGAACTGACCGTGAAGAAGTGGCTCACCATCGCGTTGATGCTCGGCGTTGTCGGCACGCTCGTACCGACGGTGCTCGGCTACGGCGCGCGCTTTCACTACATGCTCGAGCTGTGCTCGCACTTTCGCTTGCAGTACGCGGCGGCCTTCGTCTCGCTGATCGTCGGGCTCGCCGCGCTGCGCCGCTGGCCTTGGGTCGTCGTGGCGACGCTCGGTCTGACCCTCGACGCCGTCGCCGTGCTGCCCTGCTATGTCGGCGCCGACCGCACCGAAGGCGTCAAGCCCGCGCTGACGGTGCTGTTGGCCAACGTCCACTCGCACAACCGCAAAACGCGCCCCTTGCTCGATCTGATCGCGCGCGAGAAGCCCGACGTGGTGGCCATCCTCGAGCTGAGCCACGACTGGCAACGCCGCTTGGCGCCGCTGCGCAAGACCCATCCGCACGTGGTGGAGCGCGCGCAGCGCGGCAACTTCGGCATCGCGCTCTACAGCCGCCTGCCGATCCTCTCCTCGCGCATCGCAAAGTTCTCGGACC
>JAGQIK010000341.1 GCA_020431405.1 Myxococcales bacterium | reverse complement strand
GTAGTAGCGCGGGTGCACGTAGCGCTGCGTCGGGCGATAGCTGCGCGGCGCCCAGCGGCCGGGAACGTACTGGTAGCGGTTGTCGCGCCGGACGTAGCCGCCGGGGTACCAGTAGAGGCCGCGTCGCGGCGGGCGCTGCCAGCTGCCCGGCACCCAGATGTACGTGCCGCCTGTCCAGTTCCAGTAGCCCGAGACCCAGAAGCCGTCGGCGAAGGGCGCCGGTGGAACCTCCTCGTAGCGCGGCGCCGGCGGCGCCGGGTCGATCCACTCCGCTTGTGCGTAGTAGGGCGTGCAGCTGCTCCAAGACAGCAGCGCGCCCGCGATGGTGGCGCCGATCAATAGCCTGCGCATGGTCTTCTCGCTTGGTTCGAGCACGTGGAGCCAAGTTATGGTCGGCGCGCTTGCTGTAAAGTGGACCGCTCGGACGCACCTCACAGCAAGGGATCGATGACATGTCTCAGACCAGCGGGCTCAAGTGCTACCACTGCAACGCGCCGCTCGTGCCGCCGCCGCCCGGACAGAACACGGTGCAGTGCAGCTACTGCGGCGAGGTCTCGATGCTTGGAGCGGCGCCGCCGGTGGCTGCGCCGTCGATCGTGGGCGGCGGCATGGGCTGGGCAGTGCGCCTCGACGACGTGGGGCGCATGAAGATTTCGGTGATCAAGGCCGTGCGCGAGGCGACGGGTCTCGGCCTCAAGGAATCCAAGGAGCTCACCGACGACACGCCCGTGGTAGTGCGCGCGAACCTCGGCCACGATCAGGCTCAGGCGTTGGCGGAGCACCTGCGCGCGGCGGGCGCACAGGTGTCCGTCATTCCGCAGTAGATACCCGCTACGGCGCGTAGCTGTAGTACTCGATGCCGAGGTCCTGAAACTCGGTTTCCTTGCGGCCGCCGAGACGGTCGATGACGAACTCGCCGCTAGGCTGATAGTCGACACCTTCGAGGCGACCTTCGTCGTGCAGCAGCTGGTACTGCTCGCGGGTCAGGTCTATCGCGCCCTCGAGCGCCTTGCCGATGTCGACGCGGCGCGCGGCGGCTTGCCAGTTGTCGGCGGCCCAGATCGGGATCGCCTCGGCGGCGTCGCCGCTGCCGTAGCCGATGGCGAGGAACTGTTGGCGCGCGATGTCGAGACCGCGCTGCTGCGCCTCGTCGAAGCCGGCCGCGATCCACACCGGCAGCGCGGCGCTGTAGAGGTTACCGAGGTCCATCATGCGCTCGCTGCCGAGCGCCATCTTGTGCGAGACGATCTCTTTGAACTTGTCCGTGGTGCGGAAGTGCCGCACGACCTGCATCGTCTCGCGGAAGACGTCTTCGCCGTTGTCGCCGGACAGCGCGTGGTCGTAGAGGTCGGGGCGGCTGGCGATCTCGCGCAGCACCTTGTCGCTGTCGACGCCGGCGCCAGCGCACAGGTCGCGCAGCTCGGGCAGGTGCGCTTCGCTGCGCGAGAGGCCCCAGATATAGAGCGAGCTCATCGCGTTGTCGGGCATGCGGCGATAGGGGCGGTGCATGAAGATGCCGCCCACGCCGTGATAGAGGTTGCGCGCGGTGACGCGCAGCCGCACGAGCATGTCCTCCACCGCGCGGATGGTCGCCTCGGTGTAGCAGACGGTGGAGTAGCGCCCGGAGAAGACGGGGAAGTCGTGCAGCTTGGCGACAGCGCCGTCGCCGCGCTCGAGGAAGTGGCGCACGAAGGGCTTGCGGAAGTCGGGGCCGCGATAGGCCGAGGCGCTGCCGGCGTGATCGAGGTCGAGGCCGAACAGCTTGGGCCGCTCCTCGACGAGCATGGCGACGGTGCCGGCACCCTGCGTTGGCTCGCCGCTCGAGCCGCGCTCGTACTCGGCGACGTCGCCGCAGACGACGATCGCCTTGCGGCCGGCGCCGTCGTAGGCGAGGTAGCGCACGGCGGACTTGAGCGCGTAGATGCCGCCGAGACAAGCGTGCTTGAGCTCGGGGACCTCGACGTGGCGCGCGAGGGTGGGGTGGCCGAGCGCGCGCAGACCCTGGTCGACCATGCCGCGCACGATCACGGCGCCGGCCGAGTTGTCAGTGCTCGACTCGGTGCCCAGCGCCAAGTAGCCAACCTCGGCCGGGTCGATATCGTAGTCGACGATCAACCGCAGCACGGCGTTGGCGGCCATGGTGTAAATCGACTCGTGCGGGGCCTTCATCCGGAAGCTGCGGCCGACGACCGCCTCGGTCTTGGACCAGTTGTTATCTGTCCAATCGCACCAACGTTTGAGGTCTACTCGAAGGCGCGGCACGTAGACTTTCGCGCCGCTCACACCGAATTCGCGCATGAGTGCTCTCTCCTTTGGAAGCGCGCACCATAGCCCAAGCAGAGTCCGCCCCAAAGAGTGCGAATTAGTACCAGTTGGCGTGACAGAGAGTCACATGCGCGCGCCGGCCGCGCGCCTCGTGCCGGCGCGCGTACTTGAGCAACACGAACTGATCGACGCGCTGTTTTTCGCAACAAGACGCGCGCGCAGGTCGTAGCGCATTGACCCCTGCTCGGCGTTGCATCTGATCGCGATGGGATCGTAGCGACCCTGAGCGCGCCCGCGGCTTTCATGATTAGCGGGGTTTTGCAGGGCATGCGGATTGCTTGAGTCGTCGCCGAGGACTTCGCATGCAGGCAAGACTTCGCAGCGCATCGCTGTTGCTGCGGTTGCGCCGTGGTGCGCACAAAGCCGCGCGCAGCGATGAACGATCGACTGCACGACGACAAACACCGGGTCGTCGTCGCCCACGTAGTCGAAGCAGCCCTCCAACTATGTGTCGAACGCGCCCGCTCGTGCGGCGGGGGTATCCGTTCAGCGTCAGCAAAAACGTTTTGGAGCAGAAAAATGACTAGGAACGGGATGAGAGCGTCTCTGTTGCAGTCGCTACTAGTGATAGCGGCTGTTGTCAGTCTCAGCGCCGGCTGCGGCGATGAGATTCACAACTACTACGGCGACGACGGCACGGTTGTCGTGCCGGATGGAGGTGGCGGTCCTTGCGATCCTGCCTGCTCGGCGGCGCAGACGTGCCTCGAAGGCGCCTGCGTCGCGACGAGCACGCTCTGCAGCGCGAGCAACATCACGGGCGTATGCGGATCGGGGACGACGTGCTTCATGGGCGGCTGCGTACCGACCGCCTCGCTCTGCAGCACGGCAACGCCTACCGGCCCGTGTCCGGTCAGCGAGACCTGCCTGCAGGGCACCTGCACCAAGACCAGCGAGCTCTGCTCGACGGCCAACAAGACCGGCAAGTGCCCCTCGGGACAGACCTGCCAAGACGGCGTCTGCGGCATCGAGGGCCTCGAGCCGTGCCAGCAGCACGTCTATACCAAGCAGCCAATGATCGGCACGCGCAGTGGCACCACAGCGCCCAAGACCGTGGTCAATGGCGCGCTGGTCGATCCCGGCGATCCGAGCGTCGGCCTGACGTCTTGGCCGACGTGGAAGCAGAAGGGACAGATCACCGTCGACGGTCTGAAGTTCAGAGACTCCAACGGCAACGGCGTGCTCGATCCGTACGAGGACTGGCGTCTGCCGGAAATCTGCCGCGCCCGCGACTTGGTCACGAGAATGAATCTCGACCAGAAGATCGGCGTGATGCAGGAGTCCAGCGTCTTTGGTGGCAGCGGTACCAACGACGACCTCGACTCGGACGGTCAGCCCGACGACCTGGTGCCGACCAACCGCCTGCGCAACCTCGTCGATCAGCACCGCCGTTACGGGCTATTTCGCGTCGGCTCGGTGAGCGCCACGCGCATCGCGCGCTACATCAACAACCTGCAGGAGATGGCAGAGGGCCTGCCGCTCGGCATCCCGGTGACGATCACCGCCGACCCGATCCACTTCGTCCGTCAGAGCACCAACTCTTCCGGACGCCAGTCGGTCGGCTCGACCTTCCCGGTCTCCGAGTTCCCGACGGCGCTCGGCCTCGGCGCGGTCAACGACCCGACACTGACCCGCGCGTGGGCCGACACGGTGCGCGCGGAGTTCATGGCGATGGGTATGCGCTGGCAGCTCGGTCCGATGGCTGACTCCGCCACCGAGCCACGCTGGGAGCGCGTGCAGAACACGTTCGGCTCCAACCCGCTGCTCAACGCGATCCACATCCGCGAGACGATCATCGGCTTCCAGGGCTCCGCTACCGGTGACCTGAGAAACGGCATCGCGGCGACGATCAAGCACTTCCCGGGCGCCGGCGCCAACGAGGACGGCATGGACAGCCATAGCTTCCCCGGCCGCTACAACGTCTACCCCGGCGACAACATGGCGCTGCACTTCCTGCCCTTCCAGGCCGCCTTCGACGTCGGCGTGGCGGCGCTGATGCCTTGCTACAGCGTCTACAAGAACCAGCTGAAGTGGGATCCGGAGCAGGTACCTGTCGGCTACGGCTACCACCTGATGACCACCGTGGCCAAACAGCAGATGGGCTTCACCGGCATGGTCACCGCCGACTGGGGCACCAACGGCCACGCCTACGGCAACAACGCCAGCCTGACGCAGGCGCAGCGCGCCGGCAAATGGATCAAGGCGGGCTCGCATCAGTTCGGCTCGGACAACCCCGAGCGCTTCCGTGACGCGCTCGACGAGGGCTACCTCGCGCAGGCCGACATCGACGAGGCCGTCGCCAAGATCCTCGAGATGACCTTCAAGCTCGGTCTGTTCGAGAATCCCTATGTCGAGGCCAGCATGGCCGAGAGCATCGTCCGCGCGCAGACCAACATGCTCACCGGCTTCGACGCCCAGCGCCGCGCCATCGTGATGCTGAAGAACCGCGGGCACGAGTCCCGTCCGTCTGGCGGCAGCGCGACGAGCTTCTTCCCGATCAGCGGCGCGCGCTACAGGGACGCCAACTCCAACAACCAGCGCGACGCGGGCGAGTACATCAACGACACCAATGGCAACGGCGTGATCGAGATCTACTACGACGGCGTCGCCGACGGTCTGACGATGGACGCCAACGCGCCCGATCCCTACGAGCCCTTCCTCGGCGCGTATGACTACACCACCGTGGCGAGCACCGATGCCGAGGGCGCGATTCTGCCCATCGTTCAGGTCACCGACATCACCAAGGCCGACATCGCGATCCTGCGCGTCACCGCGCGCAAGGGCAGCTACTTCGGTCTCGATGCCGGCGTCCCGCTCAGCTTCGATGGGCCGTTCCCCGGCACGTCGAACGACGGCAGCCTCAGTGCGTCGAGGGCCGACAGAAATCGCGTCATCGACGCCTTCCGCGTGCGCGACGGCTACACCGACTCCACCGGAACAGCCGTGGCGGCGACCAACCCGACGCTGCGCATCGCGATCGTGATGAACATGGATCGCCCGGCGGTGATCAAGCCCTTCATCAACGGCCTGAACAACCTCGACGAGGTCGCGGGTGAGCCGGGCAGCTACCCGCTGGTCTCGGACGAGAACAACATCGTGCAGGACATCTCGAACGGCGGCAACGGCGTCGACGCCTTCTTCGTCGACTTCGGCGCCTACGACCGCGCAGTGCTCGATGTGCTGTTCAACGTCAACAAGCCCGCGACGGCGACCTGGGAGTACCTGCAGGCCAGGCTGCCGATGGAGCTGCCCAGCTCCGACGCGGCGGTCGCGGCGCAGTACGAGGACCTGCCCGCGGACACGGTGAATCCGACCTTCAACCTCGGTGACGGCTCCGGTTACTAACCGTCGAGGAGGGCGTCGGAACCGCTGCTGGGTTCCGGCGCCCTCCTTTTCTTTGCCGCGAGGAGAGAGTCATGAAACGCGCATTCAGCCTAGCCCTCGTGGCCGCCATCGCGTTGTTCGCGCTGGCCTGCAGTGGTGACTCGACCACCAACCCTCCAGCGGATGGTGCCGACGCGATCGTGCACGACGGCGGCACGGACGCTGACGGCGTCGTCCCAGGCGACGGTCACGTCGGCGATCAGGGCGAGGTCGCAGAATGCGACAAGCCCGCCAACGTGCAAAAGGTCGCGGCCTGGAAGGCCATCGAGACCTCTCTCGAGGTCCGCTCGAAGAGCGTCATCAAGGCCAAGGTCAGCTTCCCGAGCGCCGCCGACGATCCCAGCAAGACCTGCGAGGTCGAGCTGAGCTTTCGCGACCTCAACGGCAACGGCACGCTCGATCCCTACGAAAACTACACGCTGTCGGCCGCGGACCGCGCGACCGACCTCGTCTCGCAGATGACCGAGGCCGAGAAGATCGGCCTGATGGCCCACGTCACCACCAGCGACGCGCCTACGGTCGCGTCTTCCGACGTGTCGGCCGCGCTGAAGGCGCAGATCGACAGCGGTCAGATCCGCTTCGGCAAGGTCACCGCGCATACGAGCCCTCTCGGCGCACGCGCGAGCTGGGCCAACAACGTGCAGGCGCTATGCGAAGCATCGCGCCTGGGCATCCCCTTCGTGCTCAGCATGGAGCCTTCGCACGCCGACGGCGGCGGACGCAGCAAGGCTTCGGGCTTTTCGCAGTGGCCGCTCGAGCTCGGGCTCGGCACCTGGGGTGTCGCCGATCGCATAAGGGACTACGGAAAGATAGTCTCCAAGGAATATCGCGCTATCGGCGTGCGTATGGCGCTATCTGTCTCGGCGAACCTGGCTACCGATCCGCGCTGGCACGGAAGCCAGTTCACCTTTGGCGAAGACAGCGCCAAGGTCAGCACGCTGATCGCCGCCTACGTCGAGGGGCTGCAGGGCGCGGGCATGGGCGCCGAGAGCGTGGCGGCCGTGGTGGGGCGATTCCCCGGCGCGGGGGCGGCCAAGGGCGGCGTCGACGCGCGGCTGGCCAAGGGCAAGTACCTCAGCTACCCGGGCAACAACATCGACGCCCACCTCGCTCCGTTCGCCGCCGCGTTCAACGCCAAGGCGGCGGCGGTGATGCCGGCCTACGGCATCCTCGAGAGCGGCAGCTGGAGCGGGCTCGGCGGCGTGCTCTCGGGCTCGACCATCGAGCAGGTGGCGGCGAGCTTCAACAAGACGGTCGTCACCGACGCGCTGCGCACCCACTACCACTTCGACGGGCTCGTGCTCGCGCCGTGGGGTGTGATCAACGACGCGGGGGTCAACCCGCTCGGCGCGCCGTGGGGCGTCGAGAGCATGACCAAGTCGCAACGCGTGGCCAAGGCGATCAACGCGGGGGTCGACCAATTCGGTGGGCTCGAAGACACCACGGTGATCTCCGGCGCCAAGACCGCAGGGCTTATCACCGCCGCCCAGATCGACGCGGCGGCCAAGCGAGCGCTGGTGTTGATGTTCAGCCTCGGGCTGTTCGATAACCCCTACGTCGATGACAGCGCCGCGGCTGGGCTGGTCAACACCACCGCGGCCAAGACGGCGGGCCAGACGGCGATGGACCACGCGATCGTGCTGCTGGTCAACCAGACCAAGCCGAGCGGCTTTCTCAACGGCGGCGGCGACGGCACGCAGACCGGCGACAAGGGCAACGCGGGCAACGGAACGATGAAGGTGCTGCCGGCTCCGCCTGGCGAGCCCTACGTCGCGGCCGGCTGCTCCTACTTCATGATGGGCAACGTCGACTGGGACTTCGTCTTCGAGTCGAGCGCCGGCTTCGGCGAGCTGACCAACTTCCTGCCGGGCAAGACGGACGAGGAGCGTATCGCGCTATCGCACTACGTGTTCATTTTGCTCGACGCCCCTTTCACCGCCGACCCCGACAGTGGACCGCTCGAGCTGGCCAAGTCGTCTCTGGAGTACGCGACCAACGCCAACGCCAGCGTGCTGGCGCAGATCGCCACCGCGCGGGCGGCGATCGACAAGGCGGGCAAGGACACGCAGATCATCGTCGGCATCGTCGGCGGTCGTCCCTCGGTGGTCAGCGAGGTGCTGGCGGCGAACAACAAGGTCGGCGCGCTGGCGGTGATGTGGGGCGCGACGACCAAGTCGTTCCTCGACACGCTCTTCGGCATCCACTCCGGTCTCGGCACGCTGCCCGTGGGCCTGCCGGCATCTGACGCGGCCGGCGCCACGCAGAAGGAGGACGTCGCGGGCGACGGACAGCACGCGACCTTCATCCTCGGCGCGGGTATGAGCCTGACGACGTTCTAACGAGATCGCCGCGGACGACTGCTCCGCGGCCAGCGAGAAGGGACGAGACGATGTGCAGTAACCCTTGGAGAGCAGGCTGGCGAGCGCTCGCGCTGGTCGCCGTGCTGATGACGATGGGCGGCTGCGTCAGCGAGCTGAAGGATACGGACGGTGGGGTGCCCGACGGCGGAAGCGACGCCGACGGCGGTGGAAGCGCTTGTACGGACCCGCTGCTCAAACGCACCAACCTCTGCGCCGAGCGTGACAGCGAGGCGGTCAAGCGCGCCCAGCAGCTGTTGGCCGTGATGAACCTCGAAGACAAGGTCCAGCAGATGAGCGGGCCTGCCTACAACCCGAACAACATGTTCGACCAGCCGGATAACGACCGGCTCGGTATCCCCGGCCACAAGTTCATGGACGGTCCTCGCGGTGTGCGCTGGTACAACAGCGACTACGGCACGACCGTGTTCCCCGTGGCCGCGGCGCGCGCTTCGAGCTGGGATCTCGAGCTGGAGCGGCAGATCGGCAAGGTGATGGGCGACGAGATGCGCTATCTCGGCCGCCACGTGCTGCTGGCCCCGACCGTCAATCAGGTGATGCACCCGCGCTGGGGGCGCGCGCAGGAGACCTACGGCGAGGACACGCATCTGCTCGGCATGATGGCGGCAGCTTTCATCAGCGGTGCTCAGGCCGAACCGAGCGGCGGCGGCCACCGCGTCCAGGCCTGCGTCAAGCACCTCGCCGCCAACAACATCGAAGACACGCGCATCTTCGTCAACGCCGTGCTCGACGAGCGCACGCTGCGCGAGGTCTACCTGCCGCACTTCAGGAAGGCCGTCGACGCCGGCGTGGCCTGCGTGATGGCCTCCTACAACCGCGTCAACGGCGACCACGCCTGCTACAGCGCGCCGCTGCTGCGCGACGTCCTCAAGACCGAGTGGGGGTTTCAGGGCTACGTGATCTCCGACTGGTTCGCCAAAGGGCTGACGGTGCCGTCAGCCGCCGCCGGCCTCGACGTGGAGATGCCATTCAGCTCGGGGCCCTTCCCGGAGATCTTCAACAGCCAGTACTTCTACGGCGCGGCGCTGGTGACGGCCGTCAATGACGGCAAGGTCTCCGCCGACGTGGTCGACGAGGCGGCGTTGCGTGTCCTGCATCGCAAGGCTCAGTTCGGCGTGCTCGACGCGACGCTGACCTTCTCGCCCGAGAAGACCAAGTCGCAGGCGGCGCAGCAGCTCGCGCTGCAGTCGGCGCGCGAGGGCATCGTGCTGCTCAAGAACGGCGCCAAACGCGAGCTCTCCGATGACGTGCTCCCGCTCGACGCGACCAAGATCAAGAAGGTCGCGGTGGTGGGGCTGTTTGCCAACCTGCAGAACACCGGCGACAAGGGCAGCAGCGAGGCCAAAGTCGGTGATCCAGACCAGTTGATCACACCCTTCGAGGGCATCCGAGACGCGTTCAGCGGCGGCACCACGATCACCGAGCGCGAGGTGGCGGGCAACGAGGACAAGCTGAAGGACGCCGACGTGATCGTGGTCGTCGCCGCCTACTACTTCGCTGATCTGGCCCGCTCGGCCAGTGGCGAGGAGGGCGAGTGGAAAGACCGCGCGAGCATGGAGCTGCCGCCGCGCGACCGTACGAACATCGCCGACGCGCTCAAGCTCAAGGCGCAGAACCCGAACCTCAAGGTCATCGTGGTGGTCAAGAGCGGCGGCGCCGTGGTCGGCGACTGGATCGACCAAGTCGACGGTCTGATCATGGCCTGGTACGCCGGCATGCAAGAGGGAACGGCGCTGGCCGAGATCCTCTTTGGCAAGGTCAACCCCAGCGGAAAGGTCTGCCAGAGCTTCCCGCTCAAAGAGAGCGACCTGCCAGCCTTCGACTCCACCATCACCGGCGACGTCGAGTACGACTACTATCACGGCTACCGCTATCTGGATAAGCAGGGCAAGACGCCTCGCTACGCCTTTGGCTTCGGCCTCAGCTACACGACCTTCCAGTACTCGAACCTCAAGATCGACAAGCAGAGCATCGACAGCGACGGCGAGCTGTCCGTGACAGTCGACGTCAAGAACAGCGGCACAGTCGCCGGCTCCGAGGTCGTGCAGCTCTACGTGGGCTACGAGAACACGTCAGTCGATGACCGCTGGAGACGGCCGGTCAAGGAGCTCAAGGCGTTCACGCGTCTGGCGGATATCGCGCCCGGGGCGACGAAAACAGCGACCTTGAAGGTGGCGGCCAAAGACCTCGCCTATTGGGATACCGCGGCCGCCAAGTGGGCCGTCGAGAAGATGGACTACGAGCTCTACGTCGGACCGTCAGCGCAAACAGACGACACCAACATGCAAAAGGGGGCCTTCTCTGTGAAGTGACGCGTGAACTAACGCTGACTGTCGAGCAGTCGAGCGGTCGAGAGGTAGGCTGTGATGACGAGCAAGCGAAGAAGCGCGCTCCGTCGCGCGAGAACCTCGCAGCTGGCGCTTGCGTCGCTGCTCACTTTCGGTGTCGCGCTGCCCAGCGCGCTGGCGCAGTCGACCCCCAGCAGCGCGCCGGCGACCCAGCCTGTCAAGGAGCCTCTGCGGTCGCACCTCTCGCGCTGGCCCTTTCTGAGCAAGATCCCGATCACCTTCAGCGGCTACTTCTGGGTCGACGGCGGCTACATGCAGCGCACCAACGCCAAGGCGGGTCAGTTCGACCAGGGCTCGGCGTACATGCAAGGACGCTTCGTGCTGGCCGCAGAGCACTACCAAGAGTGGGGCAGCCTCTACACCAAGGCGCGCGCCGAAGTGATCGCTTTCGTAAACGAATACACCAAGTCGCAGTTCGAGCCGCATATCCTCGACGCTTACGTCGAGCTCGGCCAGTCGTGGTGGGATATCCGCGCCGGGCGCTTCCTCGGCTGGGAATCCTATCACCGCGGCGCCGGTATCGAGCTGTTCACCGCCGAGGAGGCCGGTGCCCTGGGCGGTCCGGCGCTCTACTGGCTGCAGCTCGCACGTGGATACAAGGACGAGGCCGGCCAGATCGCGGTGCATCTCTATCCTTGGAAACATCTCAGCATCGAGGTCGCCGGGGTCTACGGCCAGGAGTCGAATCAGAACAACTACGGCGTGCGCCCCGTCGTCGCTTTCAACTACGGCGGCTTCACCGCGCTAGGCGGCTACGAGTTCCTGACGCAGCAGCCTCAGACCGAGGCCGACAAGACCAAGACCACGACGCACGGCTTTACCGGCCAGCTGCGCTACAAGCTCTCGATCGTGACCGCGGGGGCCAACTTCGGTCGCGCCACGCGTGATGCGATCGACATCCAGGGCCTGGTCGACAGCGAGAAGACCTTCGACGAGTGGATCAGCGTCGGCGGCTTCGTCAACCTCGACTTCTGGCGCAACGCGATCGGGCTTGGCTATCACTATACGTATCAGAAGAACCGCCAAGGCGAGCAGAACAGCCACCAGCAGGCCTTTGTGTCCTATCTCTTTCGGTTGCCGATCAAGGGACTCGCGCTCAAGGCGGTCTACGGCTTCGCTAGGGCCCATATCCAGGACGTCGACGTCAACGACGAGTGGAACAACACGATGCACACGGCGCGACTCCGCATCGTCTACGACCCCTCGCACCTGATGGACCTGCTCGTGTATTCGCCCGGGAAGCGATAGTGAGATAATGAGACCCGGCGCATCCTACGCAGTCTTTGTCAGCAGCGCGGCCGCCCTCGGCGGGTTTTTGTTCGGCTTCGACACGGCGATCATCAACGGCACCGTGACGGCGCTGCGCGCCTACTTCCAAGCGGACGCGGTGCAGATCGGCCTAGCTGTTTCGCTGGCGCTGTTGGGCTCGGCCGTTGGTGCGTTCTTCGCCGGACAGCTGGCCGATCGCGTCGGGCGCGTGCGCGTGATGCTGCTCGCCTCGGTGGCCTTCTCGATGAGCGCGCTGGGCTCGGGACTGCCCGTAGCGCTTGCAGACTTCATCGCCTGGCGCGTGCTCGGCGGCATGGCGGTCGGCGCCGCCAGCGTGATCGCGCCGGCCTACATCGCCGAGATCGCGCCGGCGGAGCTGCGCGGCCGCCTCGGCACGCTGCAGCAGCTGGCGATCGTGATCGGCATCTTCGTCGCGCTGCTGTCGAACTACTTGATCGCGCGGTCCGCCGGGTCGGCGAGCAGCGGCTGGCTGCTCTCGATGGAGGGCTGGCGCTGGATGTTTTGGTCCGAGCTTCCGGCCGCAGTGCTGTATGGCCTGATGGCGCTCGCCTTGCCCGAGTCGCCGCGTTTCTTGGTGGCGCGCGGTCGCGAGGCCGAGGCCACGCGGGTGATGGCGCGCGTCGGGGCCAGCGAGACCGTGGCATCGATCCGAGAGACGGTGCGCTCGGAGCAGCGACCGCGGCTCGGCGATCTGCGTGGCGGCCGCGCGTACATCCTCGGCATCGTCTGGATCGGCATCGGTCTGTCGGTGCTGCAGCAGTTCGTCGGCATCAACGTGATCTTCTACTACTCGAGCGTGCTGTGGGCCTCGGTGGGCTTCTCCGAGGGCAGCGCGCTGTGGATCACCGTGCTCACCGGTGCGACCAACGTGGTCACGACGCTGATCGCCATCGCCACCGTCGATCGCTTCGGGCGCAAGCCGCTGCTGCTGATCGGCTCCATCGGGATGCTGCTGACCCTCGGCACGATGGCGGTGATCTTCGGTCAGGCCCCCGTTGGCCCCAATGGAAACCCGGTGCTCGGCAGCGGCAGCGGCCTGGCGGCGACCATCGCCGCCAACGTCTACGTCTTCTGCTTCGGCTTCTCCTGGGGCCCCGTGACGTGGGTGCTGCTCGGCGAGATGTTCAACAATCGCATCCGCGGCGCAGCGCTCTCGGTGGCCGCGTCCGCGCAGTGGGTCGCCAACTTCTTGGTCTCGACGACCTTCCCCAAGCTGCTCGACAGCATCGGCCTCGGCGCGTCCTACGGCATCTACACCTTCTGGGCGCTGGTCTCGTTCTTCTTTGTCTGGCGCTACATCCCCGAGACCAAAGGCAAGACCCTCGAGCAGATGAAGTGAAGGTGGTTGCCACCTACCTGCGCAGGTAATTGAGGGGCGCGAGCGCGCCGGCTACCTCCTGTCTCGGACCAACGGACCGGGAGAGTAGGTATGGCTGATAGAACGATCGCGGCGCTGCTGCTGGTGGTGGTGATGCAGGGCTGCGGCTCGAGCGGCGTCGAGTCGGCGCCGAGGTGTACACCGGGCGCGACACAGCGGTGTCTTTGTTCCGCTGGTGTCGCGGGCGTGCAGAGCTGCGCGCCGGTCGGCAGCTGGACGCCGTGCAGCTGTCTTTCGCACCACGACGACGCTGGCCCTGGCGGAGACGACGGCGCGGCGCGCGCCGACGACGGCTCGCGCGCTGATGGCAGCGAGCCGCCGGACGGCGCGCCCGCGTGCCCAGTGCAGTGCACCTTGTGGGGCCAGCGCTGCGAGGCGAGCAACGCCTACGCCATCTGTGTGCCGTCCGCGGCGCGACCGGGCTGCAACGCGTGGGCGACGTTTCCGACGTCGTGCAGCGACAAGCGGACCTGCGCGGCGGGCAGCTGCTCGGGAGCCTGTCGCGCGGGCGAGCTGATGTTCGTTGTCGACGTCTCGAGCTCGATGCTCGACGCCGAAAAGTGGAAGATCACGCGCTGCACGCTGCTGAGCTTCGTCGGCTCGAAGGAGTCGACCTTCAAGATGGGGCTGCGCACGTTCCCGCACAGCAGCAAGGACTGTCAGGTGCCGCTGCCGTCCGAGATCAAGACTTACGCGAAATCGGTCTTCGACCAGCGCCTCGACAAGCCGAGCGCGTCGTCGCGCACGCCCATCGCCGCGGCGCTGCGAGGGCTGGTGCCCAAGTTCGGCGATCCCGACGAAGGTCAATACGTCGTGCTGCTCACCGACGGCAGCGAGACCTGCGACGGCGGCGGAACGTCGGCCGTGCTCGACGAGGTGCGCAGCCTGCGCGCACAGAGCATCAAGACGATCGCCATCGGCATCGGCAGCAGCGCCAACATGACGCTTCTCCACACGGTGGCTCGCGAAGGCGGAACCGGCAAGGCGCTCGAGGCTGCCGACGCCGCGAGCTTGCGCGCCGCGCTGGTCCAGGTGGCCACGCTCGTGCGGGACTGCGCAGCGCCTTGCTTCGACCGCGAGTGCGGCAGCAGCTGCCCTGGCGCGTGCATCTCGGGCGGGCTCGGGGTGTGTAACGCGTTCGGGAACTGTAGCTATTACGAGCCCTTCGAGTGCAAGGGGCTCTGACGAGCGCTCGCCCTGTTGACCTTCCAGTGACTGGAAGGTTCATCATATAGGTGTGAACGCCGAGCCAAATTCGCCACAGACGCAGTGCGAGACGTTGCGGCTGCACGTGGGCGGCATGAGCTGCGCCGCGTGCTCGGGGCGCGTCGAGCGCGTGCTGCGCCGCACGCCGGGTGTGCTCGCCGCGCAGGTCAACCTCACCAGCGCGATGGCGACTGTCGCTGTCGCCGCTGACGGCGAGGTCGACGCAGACGCCATCGCCGCGGTGATCGCGCGCACGGGCTTTCAGGCCGAGGCCGCTCCGTCCACCGCGGAGGAGCACGCGGCGCTCGACGCGCAGGCGCAACGTATGGCGCGGCGCGAGCTGTGGATGCTCGTCGGCGCGGCGGCGCTGACGGCGGCGCTGATGGCGCCGATGTTCGCGCGGCTTTTCGGTGCGACGCTGGTGCTGCCAGCGTGGCTGCAGCTTCTGCTCGCCGCGCCGGTGCAGCTGCTGGCGGGCGCGCGCTTCTACGTCGGAGCCTACCGCGCGCTGCGCGCGAGGAGCACCAACATGGACGTGCTGGTGGCCCTCGGCACCAGCGCGGCCTTCGGCATGTCGCTGGCGCTGCTCGGCTCGGAGGCGCCGCTCTACTTCGAGGGCGCCGCGGCGATCATCACCTTCGTGCGCTTTGGCAAGTGGCTCGAGGAGCGCGCCAAGCGCAGCGCCTCGAGCGCCTTGCGCGCGCTGGTCTCGCTGCGCCCCGACACCGCGCGGGTCAAGCGCGACCGCGGCGAGATCGAGGTCCCCGTGGAGGCCGTCGGGCGCGGCGAGATCGTCGTCGTGCGCCCAGGCGAGCGCGTTGCCGTTGACGGCACGGTGGTGGCCGGCCACAGCCACGTCGACGAGTCGCTGATCACCGGCGAGAGCTTGCCCGTGCCGCGCGCGGTTGGCGACGCGGTGATCGGTGGCTCGATCAACGTCGAGGGCCTGCTCGAGGTGCAGGCCACCGACGTCGGTGAGACCTCGGCGCTGGCGCGCATCGTAGAGCTGGTGCAGCAGGCGCAGGCTTCGAAGGCGCCGGTGCAGCGGTTGGTCGACCAGGTCACCGCCGTGTTCGTGCCGGTGATCCTCGCGCTGTCAGCGCTGACGTTTGTCGGTTGGTTGGTCAGCGGCGCCGTGCTGACCAAGGCAGCGATCACCGCCGTCTCCGTGCTCGTCATCGCTTGCCCTTGCGCGCTCGGCCTCGCGACGCCCACGGCGCTGGTTGTCGGCACGGGCGCCGCCGCGCGCGCGGGCATTTTGATCCGCGACGCGCAGGCGCTCGAGCTGGCCCGCGCTGTGGACGTAGTGGTCTTCGACAAGACCGGCACGTTGACGGAGGGCAAGCCGCAGGTTCGCGGTGTCGTCGTGGCGGAGGGCGCGCTCGAAGGCGAAGACGAGCTGGTGGCGCTCGTCGCCAGCGCGCAGCGCGGCAGCGAGCACCCGCTGGCGCGCGCTATCGAGCGCGAGGCGGCCGCGCGCGAGCTCGAGACGCAGTCGCCCGAGGCTTTCGAGGCGCTGGCGGGTCGCGGGATCGCCGCGACGGTCGGCGGCCGCTCGCTGCT
>JAGQIK010000340.1 GCA_020431405.1 Myxococcales bacterium | reverse complement strand
CCGCACGACGGCTTGGCCTGCGCGCGCGGCGCGACGCACGCGAGCGCGAGCGCCAGTATGGCCGAGCGAAAGGCCATCGGATCTTGCAGAGCAAGCCGCGTACCGCGCGCCGAGCGACGCTAAGCGCGCGAAAGCGCGCCGACGTGGACATGTTGCCTCGCGGGCCACAGCCCCCGCGCGTGTGGCTCGCGCGCCACAAGCGCCGCGCCGCGCGAGGGCGCCGCGCGTGCCTAGCGCTTGTCGAGCAGCGACGGCATGCGCCCGAGCGCCCACAGCATCAGCGCGAAGAAGCCGACGAGCAGGCCGTAGGCCGGCAGCCAGCGCCCCTCGCGCTTCCACTCGGGGTTGTTGAAGACGAGCGTCGCTTCGTCGACGTCGCGCGCGGGCGCGACGAGGCTGATCAGCAGCGCGACGGCAAGCGAGACAACGCAGCCGGCGGCGTTCCACCACATCCAGAACACGGCGTCGCCGGCGCCGATCCACAGCACGACGTTGACGGCGACGCCCGCGATGATGCCGGCGATAACGGCCGCCTGACCGACGCGCCGCAGGGCCACACCGGCGACGAAGGTGGCGAGGATCGGCCCGTAGAAAGCCGAGCCGATCTTGTTGATGCGCTCGACCACCGTGTCCTGACCGCCGAGCAGAAACGCGAAGACGATCACGAGCATGCCCCACGCCACGGTGCTGCCCTTGCTCATCAGTAGCTGTTTGCGCGCGTTTTTCGGCCGCGCGAAGCGCTCGATGAAGTCCTGCATAGTGGACGCCGACAGCGAGTTGATCGACGAGTCGAGGCTCGACATCGCCGCCGCCAGCAGCGCCGAGAAGATCAGCGCCTTGATGCCGTGCGGCAGGTACTTGAGCACGAAGACCGGCACCATGTAATCGGGTTGGCCCTTGTGCAGAAGCTTCATCGCTTCGGGGTGCTTGGCGAACACGCCGCCGACGGCGATGCCGAGCACCACGTAGGCCAGCGTCAGCGGCAGCCGCGCGAAGCCGTTGAAGATCAGCGAGTACTTGGTGTGCGCCAGCGACGGCGTGGACAGCTCGCGCTGCGCCTGGGATTGATCGCAGCCGTAGTAGGAGGCGTAGAGAAAGAAGCCGCCGACGAGAAAGCCCCACATGGGAAACGCTTTGCGCGCGGCGTTCGGATCGAGATCGCCGAGGCCGTGCACGGAGGTGTCGAGCGCGACGAGACGCGCGGCGTCGATCGTGTCGAGCGCCGCCGACCAGCCGCCCACCAGATCGAGCGCGTAAACGATCGACAGTCCGATGCCCACGACGAGGATGCCCATCTGGATCACGTCGCTGTAGACGACGGCCTTCATGCCGCCGATGGTGTCGTAGATCAGCGTCACCACGCCGAGCCCGATGATGACGACCCACAGCGGCAGCTCGAGCACCACCGACAGCACGATCGCGGCGGCGTAGAGGCCCACGCCGGTGCCGAGGCCGCGGCTGAGCAGAAACACCGCCGCGAGCAGCGAGCGCGTGGGGCCGCCGAAGCGCCGCTCGAGATACTCGTAGACCGAGACGATCTCGAGCTTTCGAAACAGCGGCAGCAGAAAAACCATGATGAAGACCATCGCCAGCGGCACAGCGAGCTCGTAGGACAGCCAGGTCAGGCCGCCGCCGGGCTTGAGCGCGACGAAGCCGGGGATCGAGATGAAGCTGATCGCCGAGGTCTGCGTCGCCATCGTCGAGATGCCAACGCCCCACCACGGCAGGTTGCGACCGCCGACGTAGTAGTCGTCGGCGTCTTCTTGGCCGCGGCCGAGAAAGAGGCTCAGCACGACCATCGAGGCCATGTAGAGCGCGAGCAGTGTCCAGTCGAGTCCGTTCATGCGCCCGGCCGATGATACTGGCTCGGGCGGCGAGAACGAAACGCGGGGCCCGCGAGCGGCGGTGCTATGGTGCGCCCATGCTCGATCTCGAACGCCTGCGGCGCATCAAGCTCTCGCGCGAGCCGCTCGGCCAGCGCATCGTCGCCAACCTGCTCTTGTTGCCCGACTACACCTTCCCGCGGCGCACCGAGATCGTGCTCGAGGGCGCGCACAACCTGCCCAGCGAGGGACCGACGTTTCTCGCCATGAACCACACCGATCGCTACAACTACTGGCCGCTGCAGTATCGGCTGTATCGCGAGGGGCTCGGCTTCACGGCGACGTGGGTCAAGGGCAAGTACTACGAGAACGCCTTCATCGCGCGCTTCATGGAGGCGACCAACAACATCCCGCTGCCGTCGCGCGGCTACGTCATCACCACCGAGTTTCGCAAGCAGCACCAGCGGCTGCCCGAGCAGCACGAGTATCGCGTGCTGCGCGATCTGGTCGACGGCGCGCGTGGCGACGACGCGGCCGAGCTGCCCGAGGGTAAGAGCGCCGCCGTGCGCGCGCTGGTCGGAGACAACGTACGCGCCTTTCTCGCGCGCTTCGACGCGCTCTTCGCGGCGATGATCGACGAGGTCATCGCGCTCAACCGGCAGGCGGCCTGCGAGCTCGGCCTCTACGTGCTCGTCTTCCCCGAAGGCACGCGACAAAAACGCATCGGGCAAGGACACGCGGGCCTGGCGCAGATGACGCAGCATCTCGGCGCCACCATCGTGCCCATCGGCTGCAACGGCTCGGATCGTCTTTATCCGGGCAACTCACCGCTCTCCAAGGGCGGTCGCGTGCTGTATCGCATCGGCGAGCCGCTGCGCGTCGACGGCCCCGAGCTCGCGCCGCACCGCGTGCCCGAGCACGTCAAGCCGCTGTCGGCCGAGTCGGCGCGCTACGAGCCGCAGTATCGCGCCATCACCGACGTGGTGATGGCGCGCATCGCCGAGCTCGTCGACGACGAGTACAAGCCGCGCACGGGCGTAGCGTCGGACGCCACGCAAGGCAGCGCGCGCTTTGTTTAGGTGACGTGGTTGGCTAGCGCGAGATCGCGTTAGCGCGCGCGGCGACGGCCGACCTTGTAGAGCCGGTAGGTGGCGCCGTTGTGGCGCGTCTGGCCGAGCACGTGCGACGTGCGCTGAAACGGGCCCGCTTTGGATTTGGGCGCCAGCTGCACGCCGAGCAGGCGCTCGCCGTTTACGTGGTGGGTGCTGGTGATGTAGCCGCGCAGCTTGCCGCGCCGCGCGATGTGCTCGTTGTGGGCGATGCTGGTGCTGAGCTTCTTGTAGGTGGCGAAGTTGATGAGGTTGCCGCTGTACATGTCGGCGGCGCGCGTGCCGAGCTTGTCGCGCAGCTGCTGCAGGATGCCGACCTTGCCGCGAGTCAGCCGGCCGAGGGCGCGCATGGCGCGGTGGGTGCTGAGGCCGCCGCTGACGAAGTTTTCCAGCTGGCGCAGATCGCGCGCCGCGCGCTCGGTGGGCGAGCGGCGTCGCCTGCGCGTGCGCGTGCGGCGCGCGCTGCGCGTCGGCGCGCCGCTGACGCTGAGCGCCGAGATGCCGATGCCGACGCGCTCGAGCGCGCGCGCGTGCGTGGCGTGGTCCTGTCGCGTCATGGCGCGCGGCGTGAGCTCGTGCCACGCGCTGGGCTGACGATGATCGCCGCTGGCCACCTCGAGGCGTTGCTGCACGAAGTTGGGCAGCTTGCCGTTGACCTGCACGAGCCAGCTCGAGCGCGTGGCGTCCCAGCGCACGTGCGCCACGTCGTGCGGTCGCAGCGACAGGGTGCGGCCGCTTTCGCCGCGCAGCCACAGCGCTTCGCCGTCGCGCGCGCGCAGTTGAAACGAGATCTCGAGCGGCGCGTCGGCGGCGCGGACATCACCCGAAAAGAGGACCAGCAGACCTGCGCCGAGCAATACGACGGGCTTCATCACGACCACTTCCTTGGCCGCGGAGCAGTCGTCCGCGGCAAATAGCTTCGTCAGCCCGGCGCGATCGTGCGTAGAGCAGCATCCGTGCCGGCCGCGCGGCCGGGGCCTCGAATGTCGACAGGTGACGAGATTTGCTCGGTTGTTTGCGGTCTCGGGACGAGCACGGGCGACGGCATCGCCTGGTGAGCAGAGCCCCCGAGTGGCTTTTCGATCAGCCGCGACAAGCGACGCAGACTTCTCTATGCTGCGCGCTCAACTTTGACGGAGCTTTCGAGCTGATGAAGACCCTGCGAATCGCACTCATCGCCCTCTGCGCGGCCGCGCTCGTCTCGGCCTGCAAGAAGGAAAAAAAGCCTGACCCCGGCAGCGCGAGCGGCGTCGGCAGCGCCACCGGCGCGACCAAGCCCGGCACCGCCGCCTCGCAGCCGGCGATGAAGAAGCATCGTCGCGGCCGGCGCGGTCGCTGGATGAAGCGCCGTATGGAGGCGCTCAAGGCGGCCGCCAAGCTCACCGACGAGCAGATGACCAAAGTCGCCGAGGTGATGAAGGCCGAGCGCCACGCCAAGCGCGCAGCGCGCAAGGCCAACCCCGGCCCCGAGAACAAAGAGAAGCGCAAAGAAGCGCGCGCGGCGGCCCGCAAGGCCAGCGAGGAAGCGCTCAAGAAGTTCCTCAAGCCCGAGCAGGTCGCGGCCTACACCAAGCTGCGCGACGAGTGGCGCGCCAAGCGCAAGGCGCGTCGAGAAGCGCGCCGCAAGCGCATGAAGGAGCAGTTCGACGCCTTCACCAAGGAAGCCAAGCTCAAGCCGAAGCAGGTCGAGCAGCTGGCCGCGCTGATGAAAGAGGCGCGCAAGGCGCACCGCAGCAGCTGGCGCAAGATGAAGGGCATGGACCGCGAGGCGCGCAAGGCCAAGCGCAAAGAGATGCGCGACGCCATGGACGCCAAGGTCAAGAAGGTGCTCGACGACAAGCAGTTCACCGCGTACCAAGCCTGGCACGAGAAGATGCGCCAAGACCGTCGCAAGCGCTGGCGCGAGCGCCGCGGCGCGGGTGGCGGCACGGGCAGCGGCAGCGGCGGCGACAGCGATGGCGCCGGCGCGGCAGCGGGTCCTGACGACGACAGCGACAACGAGTAAGCGGGCGCCTTCCTGGGGCCTCGCCATCGTCGCTTGGGAGCGCCCGTCGCGGCTCGGCTACCAGTTCGAAGACGGCCGGCTGCGTGTCATCCACCGCGACTACGCGCACCTGCTCAGCGAGGTCGATCGCCTCGACCAAGAGCAGCAGGCGAGCTCGACGACGGCGGCGGCGCGCAAGGACGGCGCGCTGAGCTCCGACGAGCAGCTGTCGATCTTCTCGGTGCTCTACCCGGGCGGCTTCGCCGACCCCAAGTGGGTCGCCGAGGTGCGCGGCGAGGGCAAGAAGCGGCGCCTCAAGAAGCACCGCGCGCCGGCCATCGCCGAGGCGCAGAAGCTGCTCGGTCGCGTGCAGCTCGCCGAGCTGTGCGGAAAGCAGCGCCACGACGAGATCGTCGCGCGCGTGGCGCAGGTCTATGACGGCATCGACCTCGTCTCGCCGGCGTTGATCGAGCCGCTGCGCCAGATGACGCCCAACCAACAGCGCGCGCTGTCGTATGCGTTGGTGGCGCTGCTATGGGGCGAAAACCCGTATCCGCTGCGCTTCGAGCGCTTCTTGCGGGCCATCGACGTCGGCGACAAGACGCCGCCGTGGCGCGCGGCGACGGCGCTGTCGGCGCTGGTGCACCCCGACGAGCACGTCTGCGTGCGCGGCAGCGTCTTTCGCGCGCAGGCGCGCTGGATGTCGCCGCGCCTGCGCTTCGACAATACGCCGACCGGGCCGCTCTATCGGCGGCTGCGCGAGATGACGCGCCGCGTGGACAAGCGGCTGCGCGAAGCAGGCCACACGCCGCGCGACCTGTTCGACGTGCACGACTTCATCTGGGTCACGCTGCGTCCGGCAGGCCGCAAGGTGCTCGAGGCGAGCGGCTAGCGCGTGCGCTGCCGCGAGCGCGTGCGCAGCCGCGAGGTCACTTGACGGTAGTCCAGTGCACGTTGCCGTGGCGGCCCTTCTTGGCGTCCGCCGCGCGCGCGCGCAGCAGCGTCTCGATCTTGTCGGCTGCCTGCTGCGCCTCGCTGCGCAGCGGGTAGCGCGCCTTGCAGCGCTTGCGATCGATGTCTGCCTGCGCGCAGTGCGCGGTGGAGGCGTAGCGGTCGCGCTTGGCGACGCGGCGCAAGGCGGCGATGGAGCGGCGCGCGGCGAGCTGGCCGAGCGTCTCGATGGTCGCGCGGCGCACGTCGACCGAGGGGTCGCGCAGCAGCGGGTGCAGCTTGGCGGCCAGGCGCGCGCGCGGTCGCGGCTTGAGGTGGGTCTTGCAGCTGCGCGAGAGCGCGCGGATGCTGCGTCGCCAGGCTGACGAGCCGCTCAGCCCGAAGCCGAACATGCTCGGCACGCAGGGGTCGTAGCGCGGCCGCTCGGCGAGCTTGGCGATGGCGCGCAGCGCGCGTGCACGAAGGGCGGTCGAGCCGCTGCGCGTCAGCGCGACCAACGTGGGCAGCGCGGCGGCGCCGACCGTATCGGCGAGGCCTTCGACGGCGTAGACGCGTTTTTCGAAGGCTTCGTTGCCGTGCTGTTTGAGCCGCGCGTTGGCCGCCTGCGCGAGCGCGTGCGGCGAACGGGCGAGGGCGCCGCGCAGCGTGGCGGCGCCGAGATCGCGATCGCGCGCGACGAGCGCGCCGCGATAGAGGCGTGCGACGTCGAAGCCCGCGGCGGCGAGGCGCGCCGGTCCGTAGGTCCTGCCGCTGCCGTCGACCGACAGCAGCCGCTCGAGCACGACGGCACGGCAGCGACCGCGGCGCTCCTCGGCGCGGATCACGCCTTTGACCTGATCGGTCCAGTTGGACCAGTAGGAGCTTCCGCAGGCGCCACCGCCGGGGTTGGCGCGGCGGTAGGCGAAGGCGGCGTCGACCAGATCGCCGTTGGCTTCGGCGGCGAGGGCCAGATCGCGCATCACGTACGAGTAGCGCGCGCCGCCCCAGCTGTAGTCGTGCACCTTGTCGGTGCGGATGCCCTTGGGATAGCCGAGCGACTCGAGGTAGCGCCGCGCGGCGAAGACGACCTCGGCGATGTCGCCGCGCGCCTTGGCCGCGGCGATCTTCTTGGCCCACTCGCGCCGCGTGGCCGAGGGCCTTTTGGCGCGCCGCATCCAGTTGCCGCGGCCACGCTCGGGCCAGGTGCCGACGGCCGGGCCGCGCGCGCTGCTGGCGGCCATCAGGTACGCCAGGTCGTCGAGCTCGCGCGCGTTGGCGGCGCGTGCCACGAGCTTGTCGCTGCGGCTGCCCGCGCGCTCGAGGACGACGAAGCCGGCGAGGGCCGTGCGCGCGGCAGCGACCTCGGCGGCGCTCGGTGCGCGGCAGGGGCTGCGCGTGATGGCGCGCTTCATGGCGCGCTCGAGGATCGCCTCGCGCGCGCTGTCGGCGTTCCAGTAGCCGAGCTCGGAGAGACGAAAGAGCAGGCTCAGCGAGCGCTTGCTGCCGACCTTGGCGAGCAGCGCGAGCAGCATGTTGGCCGTCTCGGTCTGCTTGGCGTCGGCGAAGCGGCGCTTGGCGAAGATCTGCGCGACGAAGCCGAGCTTGACCTTGGGCTTCTTGCGCGGGCAGGCGCGCGGGTGCAGCCGCTGGGCGAAGGCGCCGGCGAGCAGACGCTCGATGGTCTTGGCGTCGAGGCCGGCGGCGCGCGCGCGGGCGATGGTCTTTTGGTCGATGCTGTAGACGCTGCGCACGCGGGTGGCGGCGAGGCGTCGCGCGGCTTCGGCGAAGGCGGCGGCGCGGGCCTGTTTTACGCGCGCGCAGGTCCAGGCCTTCTCGACTTTGTGTCGGCGCGCGAGCGCGCGCGGTCTGACGCTGTGTTTTTGCTCGCGCACGCGCGGCGCGGGTGCGGGCGCGACGGCCGGGCGATGGACGCAGCTGGCGCTCGAGGCGCTGACGAGGGTGATCAGAGCGAGGGCGCAGATCCGACGGGGCATGTGCGCTCTGACAGTGGCCATGCCGCGAAGTTCCCTCTCGCGGCGTCTGCTGGGCGTCTACTAGGGCGCGCAGGCGGTGGGCTTCTTGCCGGGCATCACGGCGCAGATGGCGGCGAGCAGGGCGCGCTTTTGGTAGCGCCCGCTGTAGCGTGTAGCGCCGATGAAGAGCGTCGGCGCGCCGCCGACGTGGCGCGCGGTGCTTCGCGCGTACGAGGCGGCGAGGCGCTGCGTGCCCTCGTCCGAGCTGGCGCAGCGATCGATGACGTTGGCGTCGAGGCCGAGCTTGCGGGCGCAGGCGCGCCAGTTGGCGGGGATGGCACGCATGTCGTCGCTCATGCAGTTGATGAAGCGAAGCTGCGTGGCGCGCGGCGTGCGCCGCCGCTTGGCGCAGAGCTGCAGCAGGTTGCCGCGCAGCTCGCCCGCGCCGTGCATCGCGCGAAAGGCGCCCGTGACGCCGCGCGTGACGACAAAGTGGATCTGCAGATCGAAGCGCGGTCCGAGCGCCTCGACCACCGCGAGCAGGCCCGTCTCGGCCCGCTTGCAGAAGTGGCACTTGGACATCACGAACAGCTCGGCGCGCACGTGATCGGCGGCGAGCCGCGAGCGGTTGCGAAACGCCGTGGGCAAGCGCGCCGCGGGTTGGCTGCTCGGCGAGCTCGGGCGCGCGTGCGCCGGTGGTGGCGCGGCCGGTGGCTTGGGTTTGGCGCAGCTCGCGAGCAGGATCGCGATGGCGGCTGAGGCGACGACGCGCATCGCCGCTGATGCTAACATCGCGCGATGCTCGCGCGCCTCTTCGCCCACGCGCTCGCGCCGCTCGCTGCGCTGGTGCCGCTCGCCGTGCTCGTGCTGTCGTGCGGCTGCTCGGGCGACGACGTGACGCCGATCAGCGGCGAGTGCCCCGAGGCGACCTTCAGCGCGCTGCCCGCGGCGCACCACAAGCTCGACGTGTTGATCGTCGCTGACACCTCCGCGCGCATGGCCGCGCGCTGGGCTGCCTGGGACGCCGGCGCGCAGCCGCTGGCCAGCGCGCTGCTCGACGCGCTGCGCGACGCGCGCTTCGGCGTCGATCCCGACGCGACGACGGCCTGCAGCGCGCTCGACCGGCGCGGTTGCGCGCTGCCGGATCTGCGCGTCGGCGTCGTCTCAGCGGATCTGGGCGCGCCCGGCGTGGCGGGCTGCGACGCGCAGGGCCAGGGCGCCGCGTTGCGCGCGCCGGGGCCGGGCTGCGCCACCCTCGCCGACGACTGGCTTGCCGTCAGCGCCGCGCAAAGCAACGTGCAAGACGCGCCGGGCAGCAGCGGCAGCACGCGCGACGACATCGAGATCGCCGCGGGTTGTCTGCTCGGCCGCGCCGCGCTCGGCAGCGCGCCGGGTTGCGCGGTAGCGCAGCCGCTCGAGGCGGCGCGCCGTGCGGTGAGCGCGCAGAACGGCTTTCTGCGCGACGACGCGGCGCTGCTGTTGCTCGTGCTGTCGGCTTCCGATGACTGCTCGAGCGACGACGCGGCGCGGCTTTTCGACGCGGCGACGACGGGGCTCGGCGCCGCCACGCCGCACCGCTGCCTGG
>JAGQIK010000339.1 GCA_020431405.1 Myxococcales bacterium | reverse complement strand
GGGCGCCGGCGTCTGCGCGTCGACGCAGGTCGGCGTGCCCGTGCTGCAGTCGAGCGCGCCGTTGTTGCAGGGCTTGCCGCTCGGCTGGCAGCTCGCGCCGCTCCTGCACTGCACGCAGGCGCCGGTGTTGCAGACGAGATCCGTGCCGCACGAGGTGCCGTCGGGCTTGTTCTGCGCGGAGGCGACGCAGGCGGGCATGCCGCTGCTGCACTCGAGCTTGCCTTCGCGACAGAGCGTGCTCGGATCGCAGCTGTCTCCCGACTTGCAGTCGACACAGCTTCCGGCGGAGCAGACCTTGTCCGTGTCGCAGGGCGTGCCGTCGGGAGCTTGGCTCTGCGTGTCGTTGCACACCGGCGAGCCGCTGCTGCAGCTGAGCTTGCCGAGGCTGCACTTGGCGGCGCTGGGAATGCACGCCTCGCCGTCGCGACAGACCTCGCACGCGCCGTTGTTGCAGACCTGGCCGAGGCCGCAGGTCGCGCCGTTGGGTTTGTTGCCGCCGGTGTCGGTGCACACGGCGCCCGCTTGCGGACACAGCAGCCGGCCTTGGTGGCACGCGTTGGCCGGCGTGCAGGCGGTGCCATCGACGCAGGAGCGACAGGCGTCTCCCTTGCCATCGCCTACGGAGTCGAGCTGGTCACGATTGGCGACGCCGGGGCAGTTGTCGCACGCGTCGCCGACCTTGTCGCCGTCGAGGTCCTCTTGCTTGTCGTTCTTGACCGCGGGGCAGTTGTCCTCGAAGTCGAACTTGCCGTCGCCATCCGCGTCGAGGGTGGGCTCGACATTGTCGATGGGGTCGCCGCCCTTGCTGCGCAGGTCGGCGCGGTCGCCGAGGCCATCCATGTCGAGGTCAGCGTGCTCGAACGGATCGTAGGGGAAGGCGTCCTTGTCGTCGGGGATGCCGTCGCCGTCTTTGTCGTCGTCCTTGTCGTTGGGGATGCCGTCGCCGTCGAGGTCTCCATCGGGTGCGGGCACGACCACGACGTAGCCGAGGGTCACCGGGTCCTTGCCGTACACGAGCAGGAACGGCACCGTGGGCTCGATCGGGTTGCCCTTGTCGGTGACGCGCAGTGCGTAGTTTCCGCGCGGAACGCTGACGACGAAGGCGCCGTCGCTCTGGGTGGTGGTCGTCTTGATGATCTTGCCGTCGCGCAGCTCGATCACCGAGACCGTCAGTCCGCCGTGTTGATCGTCGGCCTTGCCTTCGCGCTGGGCCTGACCGAGCAGGTCGGTGTTGCCCTGCGCGGCGTTGGCGAGGTTGAAGTCGACGCCGGCGGTGTTGTCGCCTGGCTTGACCTCGACATCGGCGATAGACGCTTGCGCACCTTCGCTGGTGGTCAGCACGACGGTGTGCTTGCCAGGTGGCACCACGGGCAGCAGGTAGCCGCCTTGCGCTGTGGCCGCGGTGACGGCGCCATAGTGCGGTATGGAGATGATCGAAAACGGCGGCGCGTTGGCGCCAGCGGTGACGCGCCCGCCGATGGAGCCGGCCGCGAGCACGCGCAGGCCGCCCGCATCGGAGATGAAGCCCGGGTTGACCGCGACGGGAACCAAGCGGCGGATCACGATACGGCCGGGGCCATCGGGATCGAGGATGATCTGCAGCTCGCGCTTGCCGGCGGGCACGCCCTCGATGTCGAAGCTGCCGTCGGGCCCGCAGCGGGCGGCGCGTGACGCGGAAGGGATCGAGACCAGACACGATGACGCCGGCAGGGCGTCGCCGATCTCCACGCGACCGATCACACGGCCTGCGCGTGTGATCGTGCCGCCGCTCGGCGCGTCGTCACTGCAGGCGCCGTGGAGAGCACAGAGCAAGAGCACCAGAGCGACGTGTCGCGGCTGTCTCATGGGCTGTCTCACGGTGTGTCGGGTTTCTTCTTCGGCTTGTCGAAGGGGTTCTCGTCCTGGCCGACGTTGTTCTTGGGCGTCGTGACCTTGGCCGGAACCTTGGATTTGGTCTTTGTTTTAGGGGTCTTCTTCGTTCGCGGCTGGAGGCGCGGATTTCTGCGAGTCTTTGTTTTGTGTCTTGGCTCACGAGACATGTCTGGCTTGCTAAGCAACGGCTGTGCCGCGTCGCGGGCAGCGCTCGCGTCGAGCTCGGGCGCCGACGGTGCCGCGTCTGTGGCCTTCGGCGCTGCTGCGGCTGCGTCGACGGCGCGCGCGGTGACGCCCTGGTCGGCTGCCTGGCTGACGTGTCCCGCGGGTCTCGTCGCGATCCACACGACGGCCGAAAGGCCCGCGAGCGCTGCGACGCCGATCGCCGCGTAGAGAGGTCGGCGCGACGTGATCTCGGCGGCTGCCATGCGCGTCGACTCGGCGTCGCGCTCGGTGTCGCGCTTGGCGTCGCGCGCCGCGTCGCGCTCGGGCGGCGGCAGGATCACGTCGTCATCGGCTTCGAGCTGCGCCGGCGTGATGGTCCGCTCTTCACCGATGTCGGGCGACAGCGGGCCGCGCACTGGCGTGATCGGCTTGTGCCCGAGCTTGCCGCGCCCGGTGTCGGCCTCCGGATCACTCTCCTTGTTAGGCTCGCTCTCGGGCAGCTGCGCCAGAATCTCAGCGAGGCGCGACTTGATCACGTCCAGCGAGGGGCGCGCCGCGCTCTCCTTGGCGACGAGGTCGTCGACGAGCTGTGACAGCGCGTCCGGCACGTCGGGGCGCGCCTCTTTGAGCTGCGGCGGCTTGGTGTTGATCAGGTCGAGCAAGACCTCGGTGAGCGTGCCGGAGAACATCGGCTCGCCTGCCAGCACGCGATAGATGATCGCGCCGAGCGCGTAGATGTCGGCGGCCGGGCCGAGCTCGCGTTTTCCGCGCGCCTGCTCGGGGGGCATGTAGTAGGGCGTGCCCATCACCGCGCCGGTCGCTGTCAGCGCCTCGTCGGCGTTGCGCGTCATCAGCTTGGAGATGCCGAAGTCGAGGATCTTGACGGTGCGCGCCGGCTCGCTGGTGATGAAGATGTTGTCCGGCTTGAGGTCGCGGTGCACGATGCCGCGCGCGTGCGCCGCGGCGAGCGCGTCGATGAGCGGCAGCATGGTCTCGATGGTGGCGTGCACCGAGAGCTCTTCTTCGCGCTCGAGCCAGTCGCGCAGCGACTCGCCGCGCAGGTACTCCATCACGATGAATTCGTCGCCGGCCTCGCTGCGGCCGAGATCGAGCACGTCGACGATTCCGGGATGGCCGATGGCGGCGGCCGCGCGCGCCTCCTGACGGAAACGCTCGACGAGCCCCTCCTCTGCCGCGGCCTCGGGCAGCAGCACCTTGATCGCGACCTTGCGCCCGATGGCCGTGTTCTCGGCGAGAAACACCGCACCCATGCCGCCACGGCCGAGCTCGCGCTCGATGTGGTACTTGCCGGCGAGCAGCTCTCCCACGACGACGGTCACTGGGTGTCGCAGTCCTGAATCGCCCTGACGACGGTGCTGGACTTGACGTCGAGCGGCGCCACAGTCAGCGCGGTCGGATTGCAGCCGAGCGTGGCGTTGATGTCGAAGGGCAGGGGCTCGCCCTCGCCGACGTCTATCTCGAGCCGGGGCGCGCAAGCCAGCGCCTCCGCGACGGCGGAGAGCCTGACCGTGAACTGGCGATCGAGCTCCGAGCGCAGCGCGATGGTCGTCGGCGCGGTGCCGGTCGTGAAGCGCTGCCTGTCGGGCAAGCATTCGCCGCAGCTGGTGCAATCCTTGGCGCACAGCGCGTTGCACAGCTCCATCTCGACCTCGATCGGCTCCGAGGTCGCGCTGAGCGACAGGTTGGCGACCACGTGGTGATCGCAGCCGACCAGCACCAGCGTCGCCGCGAGCAGCAGCGAGCGCGTCACTTGGCGCCTCCCAGCGGCAGGTTGCCCGTGCACAGATCCTGCGGGCACGCCGCCAAGCTCAGCGCCACCGCCGTCACCACCGCGCCGACCACCACCGCACCCACCGCAGTCCAAAGCCACCAGCGTTTGTACCAGGGCGTCGGTGGCAGCTTGTCGAGCTGTAGCAGCAGTGGAAGAGGCGCGTCGGGCTCGAGCGTCAGCCTGCGCTGATAGGGCTTGTAGCCGTCGAGCCGCAGCTCGAGGTCGTGATCACCGACGGGCAGGTGCGTCTTGAGCGGCGTCGTGCCGGCGCTCTTGCCGTCGATGCGCGCGCTGGCGCCTGCCGGCACGCTCGCCACCGACAGCAGCGTGCGTTTCTTTTCGAGCGTGAAAGCGAGCTTCATCGATTGGCTAGGCTTGAGCTCGAGCTTGCGCGCTTGCGTCTGATAGCCGGGCTTGCTGGCGGAGATCTCGTACTCGTCGGGGCCGAGCACCACGGGCTTGCCGAGCGGCGAGCGGCCCACCAGCCGGCCATCGACGCGAACCTCGGCGCCCGCGACGTTGACCGAGATCACAGCCCGGGCGAGCTGCCCGCGCAGCAGCTTGAGCTCGAACTGCGCCTGCACGCGCTTTTGCGCCGCGATGCGCTTGCCGCCAGCGGCGAGGTACTTCTCGAGCGTGGCGATGGCCTTGAGGTGCTTGTGCTCGCGGCTCAGGCAGATGCCGATATAGAACAGCACCTGCCAGGCCTTGGTGAGGTCGTAGGCCTTCTGAAACTCGGCGCGCGCTGGCTTGAACGAGTGCGCGTTGAACAGCGCACTGCCGTTGCGAAAGAGCGCGGCGGCGCGCTTGCGGATCCCCTCGGGGAGCTCGGGCTGGGAGGTCGGCTGCGACGGGGGCGTCTGGGCGCGCGCGCGGCCGCAACAAAGCACTAGGGCGCAGGTGAGCAGGGCGGCGCGAGTGCGTCGTCGAAGCAAGTCAGAAACTCCGTAAAAGCGCTGAAGAGTTTCATATATAGCACGCATCGCGAGCAGAAATGGGCGCCGCTGGGGTGCGGTTTAAGAGCGCTTAAGCGCACGTTCGGCGCGCCGCCGGCTACATATAGATCGTTCGCCCGCAGCGCTATCGTCATCGCCGCTGGTCGCTTGGCGGCGGCCGCGGGTGGAGCCGAAGGCGGTGACGATAGCGCTGCGCGCGAGCGGGCCTCGCGGCCTCGTAACGACTCAGCGCGGCCGCGTGTCGACGACGGGCAGCCCATCGCGGCGGTAGCTGTCGGCGAAGCGCACGGTGATGGCGCGCAGCCACTCGGTGGGGTTGTCGATAGGCTCGGGCGTGGCGCGGCGCACGGCCGGCGGAAAGCCGAGCTCGAACTGTCGCTCGCCGACGAAGCCGCTGAACATGCCGTGGGTCCCGGGGTCGACGTTGACCACGGCGCGCGTGGCGGCGCCCGCGGCGGCGTTGCCGGCCAACGTGGCGTCTACCTCGGGTAGGGACGTGTAGCGCAGCGGCCGAGAGCGCGCGGCAGCACGCACGGCGTGAAGCTCGAGCTGCTGTGCGAGCAGCTCGCCCGCCTGGTTGGGGAGGATCTCGTCGGAGTAGGCCTGCAGCAGCAGCACCGAGGTCTTGGAGGCACGGATGCGCGCCGTGTACGCGACGGGATCTCCCGGCTCGAGCGCCGCCTGCAGCAAGGCGAGCGAGAGCTGCGCCGTGCCGGGCAACGAATCGGGGCGGTCGAGCGCCAGCTGCCTGTCGAACAGGCCACCGAGCAGCGGCTGCAGCAGCGCGGCGAAGAACGGCGAGCACTGGAAGGTGGGCGTGAAGAGGCCGGCGGCACCGACGGACAGCACGCCGGCGTCGAGCGTGTCGATGGTGGCGAGCGACAGCACGCCGAGGATCGAGCCGAACGACTCGCCGCTGTAGACGACACGCGAGCGGTCGAAGCGCAGCGCGCCGAGCGCCGCGTCGGCGCGCGCGACGGCTGCCAGGCCGTCGGCGTGGCTCAGCAGGCGCGCGAGCTGCGCGATGTCGACGACGGCCTGGCGGAAGTTGTCCTGGATCGCGCGGCCGTCGAACGGCGCGATGCCGGCGGCCGCGTCACCGGTGATGGCGAATACGCGCAGCATGGCGCTGGCCTCGTCGAGGTCGGCGAGGCCGTCGGCGCCCGCGGCGCCGCTGAGGTTGTGTCGCTCGTCCTTGGGACTCACGGCGCGGTCGCCGTGCCATAGCGCGTCGATGCCGATGGTGGCGTAGCCGGCGCGCGCGAAGTCGTTGGCCACGGCGGCGACCTGGGCGCGGCTCGAGTTGAGCCCGTGCTGAAAGATCAGCAGCGGCAGCGGCCGGCTGGCGACATCGGCGGGCAGCACCAGCATGAAGGGCACCGTCATCTCACCCACGCGCAGGGCGCGGCCGTCGGCGCCGTAGCCGATCGTGCCGAGCTGCCCGGCGTCGCCGGACAAAAAGCGCGGCGAGGTGAAGTCGCCGAGCACCACCCAGCCCACGGCGTCGTGCACGACGCCAGCAGGATCGCCGAGGCCGGCCCTGGTGGTGCGCGGCGTGCCGAAGAAGTCGTCGAGCGCCGCGGGACCGATCACGCGCCGTACGCGTGCGGACGGCAGCGGCTCGTCGCCCAGCTGCGCCACCAGCGCGGCGAGGCGCGCGGCGGGATCGCCAACGCGAAAGACCGTGGCCGCGCCGACCCGCGCGAGGTCGACACCGAGCGTGGCGGCGTCGTCGCGCAGCGGCTTGTAGACGGCCGCGTGAGGTCCTTCGCCGCGCAGCGCGGCACGCATCTCGTCGGCGGCGGTCACGACGTCGTCGCCGACAACGCAGGCATAGCGATGGCCCGGCTCGAACGCGAGATCGGAGGGCGCCAGCGCGACGAGATGGCGCGTAGCGGCGCGGTGGTAGAGCACCAGCTGTCGTGGTGGCGTGGCGGGCGCGGAGAGATCGTAGAGCGTGGCGGTGGTCGTCGCCGGCAGCTCGCCGTCGGCGAGCCCGCTGCCCTCGCCGAGGCGGAAGAAGATCGACGTTTTGATCGGCGCGCCGTCGAGCTCGCCCAGCGCTGCGACGAGCTGTGCCTGCGCTTCGGCTTTGCCCGGGATGGGCAGTGACGTCAGGCGCAGCCGACCGTCGACGAGAAACACGTCCGACGGCCAGGGGCTGTCGGCGAGGGTGCCGCCGAGCAGCGCGCGCGGCCGGCCCCCAGGCGGCGCATCCGAGCCGGCGTCGGGGCGCGGCCCAGTGCCGTCGCTGCACGCGCCGAGCAGCGCGACGAGCAGCAGCGCAGCGCCGACGTCCAGCAGAGGTCGGGCTCGGCGGCGAGCGTGTGGCACGTCTGACTCTTGCGGCATGGCGAGCGGTCTAGGTCCGTCTGGTGATAGTCTCGCAGACCCAAGCAACTCGGGGAGCACAATGAGCACCATCGCGGTCGACGGCAAGACCGTCGTGTTGACTGGAACGTTCGCGCAGCTCAAGCGCAGCGAAGCCAAGGCGCAGCTCGAGGCGATGGGCGCCAAGGTCGCCGGCTCGGTCTCGAAGAACACCGACCTTCTGTTCGTCGGTGTCAACGCGGGCTCCAAGCTCGACAGCGCCAAGAAGCTCGGCCTCCCCGTCTATGACGAGGCAGCGTTGACCGCGGTGCTCGGCCTCGAGGTCGACACGACGAAGAAGAAGGTCGCCGCGCGGCGGGCTGCACCGAAGAAGAGCGGCGCGACGCCCGCGAGCCTCGAGGGCAAGCACGTCTGCATCACCGGCACGTTCGAGCAGCTCAAGCGCGCCGAGGCCACCGCGCAGCTCGAAGCGCTCGGCGCGACGGTTAGCGGCTCGGTGACCAAGACCACCGAGATTCTGTTCGCAGGGACCAAGGCCGGCTCGAAGCTCGACAAGGCCGAGGCGATGGGCATCACCATCCTCACCGAGCAGGAGCTGGTCACCCTGCTCGCCGGCGCCGCGAAAGCAGAGGCCAGCGCGCCGAAGAAGTCGGCTGCGCCCACCAAGGCGGCGCCCGAGCGCGCCGCGGCGAAGTCAGGTGTCGCGAGCATCAACGAGCGTGGGCCGGGCCGGTCGAGCGCGTTTGCTGCTTCGCCGCCGAAAAAGAAGCCGCGCTTCAAGTGGCGCGCGATCCGCAAGGGAGAGTGGTTCGGCGGCGGCGGGGAGCACGGTGGACAGCCGGTGCTCGCGGGCAAGCTGATCATCTCGACCGAGTCGACCTATGTTCACGCCATCGATAGCAGCACGGGCCGGCTCAAGTGGGCCGCCGATCTGATCGCGCCCGGCGGCTACTACGCGGGGGCGATCGCGATCCATCGAGACATGGTGCTCGTCGCGTCGCACAAGACGGTCTTCGCGCTCGACCTGAAGGACGGCGAAGTGCGCTGGCAGCGCGACATCACCAAGCCGCACGGCGGCGTCGCCAGCGACGGGCAGCGCGCCTACGTCGCCGGCAGCCAGGGCCTGTTCGCGCTCGACCCCGCCGACGGCAAGACGCTCTGGAAATGGTCGCCGAAGAAGAAGGCCAAGGAGATCGGGTTGCCGATCCCGGCCGGCGATCGCTTGGTGCTCGCGGTGGACGACAAGATCGTGGCGCTCGCGCGCGGCGAGGGCAAGCCGAGCGAGCTGTGGCGTGCGCCGGGGATCCGCTATCGCACCTCGCGCTACGGCGTGGTCGTCGCCGCGGACAAGGTCTTCGTGGCGGCGCTCGACGGCGTCGCGGCCTACGGGCTCGAGGACGGCAAGCGCGCCTGGTTCACCAAGTGCAACGTCGCGCACCTGGCGGTGGACGACAAATGGGTGGTTGGCAGCGGCGATCGCCTGCTGGCCCTCGAGCGCGATACGGGCAACAAGACCTTCGAGATCGAAGGCTCGTATGGTCCGCCGGCGCTGGCCGACGGGCTGTGTGTCTGCACCCACAGTGACGAAGACTTCGACACTGGCGTTGTCGCGGTGAGCCTCTCGGGTGGCAAGCGCCGCTGGTTCATCTCACCGCAGGACCTGCAAGCGACCAACCGCTCGCTGAGCCCGGAGATGAGCGGGTTTGCCGCGCCGCTGCTGTCGGACGACAAGGTCCTCTTCGGTTGCTACGGCGTTTGCGCCTTCGCCTAGCGAGCGGGTCGGTGGGCGCGACGAACTGTCGCTAGCGCGGCGCTACGCCGTGAGGCTACGCTTGAATGATGGGCTCGGGGGCAGCGGCGCGGTCATCCACATCGTCAGCGCGGCTCGTCACGCGCGACGAGCTCGAGGCTGCGCTCGCGCGCCTCGACGACGAGATCGCGCGCCCCGAGGCTGGAATCTTCGGGCCCGACACGGCGGTCTGGCACGTCAGCCGCGAGTCGATCGTGTTTCTCGGCGCGGGCCGCGCGATGCTGCTGCAGCTCGCTCACCCCTACGTCGCCTACGCCATCGACCAACACTCCAACACGCGCGCCGATCCGCTGGCGCGCTTTCGGCGCACCTTCGACAACATCTTCGCGATGTTCTTCGACGACCTGCCCAAGGCCAAGCGCTCGGCGCGGCGCGTGCACACCGTACACACGCACATCACGGGGCATCTGGGCGAGCGCATCGGCATCTATCGGCGCGGCCAGCGCTATCGGGCCAACGAGGTCGAGGCGCTGCTGTGGGTCTACGCCACGCTGATCGACACGGCGCTGATGACCTACGAGATGTTCGTCGAGGAGCTCAGCAGCGAGATGCGCGAGCGGTACTACCGCGAGTCGTTTCGCTTCGCGGCGCTGTTCGGCCTCGGCGAGGACGTGCTGCCGCCCGACTTCGCCGCCTTCCGCGCCTACTTCGAAGCGACCGTCAACAGCGGCGCGGTGGTCGTCAGCCAGCCGGGGCGCGAGATCGGACGCTTCCTCTTGCGGCCGCGCCACGTCGCGCTGCGCCCCTCGGCGCTGTGGTTTCGCGCGCTGACCGGCACCATGCTGCCCGAGACGCTGCGCGAGGCGTTCGGCTTGCCAGGCAAGAGCCGCGTCACGCAGTCGTTGGTGCGCCTCTCGCAGCGGCTGCTGCGCTGGAGCTACGCGCGGCTGTCGCCCGATCTGCGCGTGCTGCCGGCGATGCTGGAGGCCGAGCAGCGCCTCGGCGTGCGCGGTGAGCTGTCGGCGCGGCATCGCCGCATCCGCGGCGCCGTGATCGCGCTGCTCGAGCGGGCGCTGGCGCTGGTGGGCAAGGAGGGCGTCGGCCGCGAGCGTGCGTCGACGTAGCGACGTGACGCGGCTGTCCGCCTGGCTCGTGCTCGTGATCGCCTGCTGCGCCAGCAGCAGCGCGGCGGCGCACGCACCGATCCTCGGCGCGTTGTTTTGCTATCGCGGCGGCGCGTGCACGAAGATCGCGCACGTCACCGTCGCCGCGGCGATTGCCAAGATCCCAGCCGCGCGCCGCAAAGACGTGGTCAGTCTGGGCGGCGTGCGGCCGAGCAAGGACCTGCGCGCGCTGCGCCAGCTGCCGCAGCTCGAGCGCCTAGGGCTCTCGCTCGACGACGGCGCCGATCTGAGCCCGCTCGCAGCGCTGCCCAAGCTGCGCGACCTCGAGCTGCTCAACGGCGCCAAGCTCGTACACGTCGAAGTGCTGAGAAGACTCACGACGCTTCGTCGTCTGCGGCTGGCCAACCTTCGCGTGGTGCTGCCGCCGCTGGACAAGCTGCGACGGCTCGAGACGCTCTCCATCGGCGGTGCGCGGTGCAAGCGCTATGGCTGGCTCGCCAAGCTGACGAAGTTGCGCCGCCTTCAGCTGAGCGGCTCGACGATCACCAGCCTCGCGCCGCTCGCGCGCCTGCGACGGCTCGAGGCGCTCGCGATCAACAACACGCGCGTGCGCTCGCTGGCGCCACTGGCGAGGCTCACACGCCTGAAACGGCTCGACGCCGGCAGCACCAAGGTGCGCAGCATCAGCGCCTTGCTGCGCCTGGGCAAGCTCGAGCGCCTCGATCTCCACGGTGTGCCGGCGCGCGATGTGATGGTGCTCGGCAAGCTCAAGTCGCTGCGCCAGCTCGACGTAGGTGGCAACCCCCACGTCGACGCCGCCGCGCTGCGCCGCGCGTTGCCCAAGGCGCGCGTCTACGCGCGGTAATCAGCAGACGTTGGAAAGTCGCGAAGCGACTTTATCAACAGGCTGCTAGCGCTCGGACGTGTAGATTGCTCGCGATGACCGCTGCCCATCGCATCGTGCTCAGCAAGATCGGCGTGCTCTTCGCGCTGCTCATCGGTGGCTTCGTGGTGCGCCGCCGCGGCGTGCTCACCGACGAGACGGCGCGACAGCTCAGCCGGCTGGTGGTCGACATGGCGCTGCCGGCGCTGGCGTTTGCCCAGCTGGTGCGCACCATCGATGGTCCGGCGCTGCGCGAGGGTTGGCTGCTGCCGCTGCTCGCGCTGCTGATCTTCGTCGTCGCCCAGATTTGCGGTCTGCTGACTATGCGCGTGTTCTCGGCGCCCGGCGGGCGGCGAAGCTACGTCTTTCTCGCCGCCACGCCCAACTGGGTTTTCCTGCCGCTGCTGATCGCCGAGGCGCTCTACGGCGCGGCGGGCACGCGTACCGTGTTTCTCTACAACGCCGGCGCCTTGCTGGCGCTGTTCACGCTCGGCGTCGGCACGCTGCGCGCTCGACGCCCCGACCTCGCGCTGCTGCGCGAGCTGGCGCTCAACCCGGGGCTGCTCGCTTCGCTGCTCGGCGTCGCCGTCGCGGCCTTCGCGCCGGCGGTGCGCGCCTTGATGGTCGCGCCGCTGGGTGAGCTCGGTGGGTTGCAGCTCGTCGCGGCGACGGCGCTATCGGCTCTGGCGCTGTTCGGCGGCGTGACCGTGCCGCTGTCGATCTTCGTCACCGGCGCGCTGCTCGGCGCGCTCGAGCTGCGCGTGCTGCGCCCCGACCGCCCGCTGGTCGGCGTGCTGCTGACGCGCCTTCTGCTCGCGCCGGCGATGACGGCGCTCGTGCTGTGGCTGCTGCTGCGCGCGGGCCTCGCGCTCTCGCCGTCGGCGGCGCTCGTCGGGCTGCTGATCTCGGCGATGCCGGTGGCGATAAGCGGCGGCCTCTTCGCCGAGCGCTTCGACGGAGACGTGCCGCTGGCGGCGCGCGCGGTGTTCTACAGCACGCTCGGCGCGCTGGTCAGCGTGCCCGCCGCGTTCCCGCTGTTCGAGAAGCTGCTCGCGCGCTGAGCGTGCTGAGCGCTACTGGCCGAGGCGCACCAGACGGCCGGGGCGCGACTCGGTGAGCTCGCCGCGCTCGGCGATGATGTCGCCGCTCTTGATCGTGGCGAGGTAGCCGGTGGCGCCCTGCATCAGGCGGCGGCCGCCGGCGGGCAGGTCGTGCTGGATGCGCGGGTGCAGCAGCTGCAGGTTGTCGAAGTCGATGATGTTGACGTCGGCCTTTTGGCCGACCTCGATGGCGCCGCGGTCGTTGAAGCCGATGTAGCGCGACGTATCGTAGGCCTGCATCTTGACCAGGCGCTCGAGGGGGAAGCGGCCGCTGTGGCGATCGCGGCCCCAGTAGCTGAGCATGTGCGTCGGGAAGCTCGCGTCGCAGACGGTGCCGACGTGCGCGCCGCCGTCAGAGAGGCCAGGCAGCGCGAGCGGATGCGACATCATGGTGCGCACGTTCTCGAGGTTCAGCTCGGTGTAGTTGTAGAGCGGGAAGTAGAGCAGGGCGCGGCCGTTCTGCTCGAGCAGCGCGTCGTAGATCGTCTCGAGCACGGTCTTCTGAGCGATGCGCGCCTCGTTGGCAAAGCAGCTGTCGAACGAGGGCTCATAGTTGGGGCGCTCGCCGAGGCGATAGAGCCGCATCGCGACCATGTCGAGGTTGGCCAGGAAGTGATCGGCCAGCGGCGGGATCGAGCTTCCGTCGCCCGAGACCTTGTCGCTCTTCTCGGAGAGGATGCGCGCGCGCACCTGCGGGTCGCGCAGCTTCTCGACGCGCTCGGAGAGCGGCAGGTCGGCGAAGGTCTTGTAGGTCGGAAAGCCCATGAAGGGATGAAACGTCGCCTGCAGGCCGAGCATGATGCCGATGGGGCGCGGGGCGACCTGCACGCGCATGGTCACGCCGCGCGCGGTGGCCTGCTCGCAGCGCGCGAGGATCTGCTTCCACTGGTTAGGCGAGTGGTCGCGCTGCATCAGCGAGATCGAGCACGGGTGGTCGGCGGCAGCCTCGACCATCTTCTCGATGGCGTCGAACTCGTCGTCGAAGCGCGACGGCGCGATCGCCATGTCGAAGTCGGAGACGGCTTGCAGCACGCCGTGCGAGAGGCCGTGAAAGGCCTGCGCGATGCCGCACAGCTCGTTTTGATGAGCCTCCGACGCGGGCGTCGCCGTGCCGTCGGATTGGCGGTGGTTGTCCGTACGGCCGGTGGAAAAGCCCACGGCGCCGGCCTCGAGCGCGGCGCGCGTCAGCCGCTGCATCGCCGAGATGTCGTCGGGCGTGGCCGGCGCGTCGGCGACGGCGCGATCGCCCATCACGTACACGCGCAGCGCGTCGTGCGGCACCTGCACCGCGAAGTCGATGGCGTGCGGGAAGGCGTCGATGGCGTCCATGTACTCGGGGAAGCTCTCCCAGTTCCAGGTCAGCCCCTCGGCGAGCGCGCTGCCGGGGATGTCCTCGACGCCCTCCATCAGCTGGATCAGCCGATCGTGGTCGGTCTTGCGTACGGGCGCGAAGCCCACGCCGCAGCTTCCCATCACGGCGGTGGTCACGCCGTGCAGGCACGACGGCGACAGCTCGTCGTCCCACGAGACCTGGCCGTCGTAGTGCGTGTGGATGTCCGTGAAGCCCGGGGTCACGAGCGCGCCGTCGGCGTCGATCTCGCGCTTGGCGTCGCCGTCGACCTTGCCCACCGCGACGATGCGGCCGTCCGTGATGCCGACGTCGCCGCTATAGCGCTCGCGACCCGTGCCGTCGATGATCGTACCGCCCTTGATCTTGATGTCGTAGCTCATCTCGAGTGATCCCCGCTCGCGCGTGTGGTTGTCGTGGTGGTTGTCGTGAACGTCGTGATCGTCGTGATCGTCTAGACCGAGTCGCGGCCGAGCACCGCGACGTCCTTCTGACCTTCGCCGTCTTCGATCAGCGCGTCCATGCGCGCGGCGAGGCCAGGCAGCACGGCGAGCGGCGAGTCACCCGCCGTCTCGAGCATCAGGCGCACGTCCTTGCGCGCCATCTCGAGCGTCCAGTGGGTGTCGAAGTCTTTGCGCGCCATCAGACCGCCGCGCCAGCGCACGGGGATCATCAGGTCGTAGCCATCGAGCAGCTGCATCACTTGCGCCGCGTCGACGCCGGCTTGCTTGGCCAGCGCGAACACGTCGGCGAGGCCGCCGAGCATGGCGACGAGCATGCCGTTGCCGACGAGCTTCATCGTCGCCGCGAGATCGGGCGCGCTGCCGAGATAGATCACGCGCCCGGTCATGCGCGCGATCTCGGGCTCGATCTGCGCGAAGAGCGCCTCGGGGCCGCAGCAGAGCATGATGCCTTGCGCGTTGCGGCAGGCGTCGGGCGACATGAACACCGGCGTATGCAGGTACTTCACGCCGCGCGCGGCGAGCGCTTCGGCGCGCGCGCGCGTCTGGCGCGGCAGGCAGGTGCTGTGATCGATGATGATCGCGCCTGGCTCGAGCCCGCGCTCGAGGTCGGGCAGCACGGCGTCGACCGCCGCGTCCGAGGTCAGCGCGAGGTGAATGCGCTTCGAGCCGCGCGCCGCGTCGGCCGCCGAGTCGCACAGCGTCGCGCCGCGCTCGGCCAACGCCGCGGCCTTTTCGCGCGTGCGGTTATAGACGGCGACAGACTCGCCGCGCGCGAGGGCGGCTTCGGCGAGGCCGCCGCCGATGAGGCCGGTTCCGATGAAGGCTCTATCCACGGAGTGCTCCTTGATCGACACGAAGGATGTGCTCGCTCAGCACAGCGAGCAGCTCGCGCGGCTGCTGGCGCAGCAGGCCATGGCCAACGTCGGGCATCTCGACCAGGCGTGCGCCCGGAATGCCGCGCGCCAGCACGTCGCTCTGGTCGGGGTCGACGAGCACGTCGTGCGGCGCCTTGACCACCAGCGTCGGCACGTCGCCGAGCTCGGCGAGGCGCGCGCGCGTGTTGTGCCGCATCACGGCGGCCGCCTGCGAGAGCCGCGATTTCAGCGGCGCCGGCACGAAGTCGCGCCGCATCAGCTCGTCGAGCGCGTCGAGGTCGACCTCGGCGAGATAGTCGCGCGGAAAGAGCAGCCGGTGCAGCGCCTTGGCCTCGGGGACGTCGCGCTGGCGCCGCAGCAGCGCCGACAGGCCGCGAAGCTGCGGCAGCCGCCCGCGCACGCCGCCCGGCGTGGTGACGATCAGGCTCAGGCTGCGCACGCGCGCGCGCGCGTCGAGGGCGAAGCGCTGGGCGATCATGCCGCCCATGGACACGCCGATGACGTGCGCCGAGGCGATGCCGAGGTGATCGAGCAGCGACTGCGCGTCGCGCGCGAGCAGGCCCATGGTGTAAAGGCCGGGGCGCGCGCGCGTGGCGCCGGCGCCACGGTTGTCGAGCCACACGCAGCGATGCCGCTCGCCGAGCCCGACGATGAAGTTGCGCCAGGCGTGGCCGGCCACGCCGAGGCCCATCAGAAACAGCACCGGCGTGCCGCGCTCGCCGTGGGTGCCGTAGGCCAGCTGTACCGCGCCGCCCTCGAGCGCGAGGCGCTCGTTGGTGACGATCGCGTCGGCGCGCGGGTCGATAAACGGGGCTGTAAGCATGGCGGGATTTTGCGCTACGACTTGCATCTCCCCCGAGGATGTAGCAGGCTTTAACCGAGTGGTCAAACCGATCGGTTAAAGAAAAATGGCAAGACCCAAGAAGAAGGTCGAAGGCGAGCGCGCCGCGGCGATCCTCGACGCAGCTGACGCCCTGCTGGCGGAGGTTGGCTACGAGGGCATCAGCGCGCGGGCCGTCGCCGAGCGTGCTGGCGTCAACAAGGCGCTGGTCTTCTACTATTACGGCAGCGTCGAGAACCTCTTCGAGCGCGTGCTCGAACGCTACTACACGGCGCACGGCGAGCTGCTGGCGCGCGCGCTGGAGGGCTTTCGCCGCGCGCCCGATGACGTGCCGCTCGCCGAGCGGCTGCACGGGTTGATCGACGTCTACCTCGACTTCATCGAGCACAACCGTCTTTACGCGCGGCTCGTGCAGCAGCAAGTGTCGGGCGGCGGCATGCACCTTCACCTCGTCGAGCGGCACTTGCGCGCCTTCTACGACTGGACCTCGTCGTTGCTCGCGGAGATGGCGCCGGCGACGGGGCGCGCCTCGGCGCGGCAGCTGTACCTGACGTTCTCGGCCGCGGTGATCAACTACTTCACCTACGCGCCGCTGCTCGGCGACGACGTGTGGGAGGGCGACGCGCTGTCGGCCGCGGCGCTCGCCGAGCGGCGCGCGCACGTGCACTGGCTGGTCGACACGCTGCTCGCCGCGCTCGCCGCCGAGAAGCCCGACGCCCGATAGGCCGTTTTTCGTCGCGAGCGCCTGTTATGCTAGTGCGCAGGTGCGCTTCGCGTTGGTCATAGGCTGTGCAATCGCCGCCACCGCTGCTCTCGGCGGCTGCAAGGACCCGCCTCCCCGCCACGCCAACGTACACGCTCAGCGTGTGGCGCGCGCGCAGCTGCCACCCCCGCCGCCCGGATCGCTGGCGGCCGCGCGCGCTGCGATGACGCCGCCGTCGACCATCGCCGCTTGCCGCGAAGGCAACGGCGACGCCTGCTACGAGGCCGGCAAGAAGCTCTACCGCCTCGCCGCGGTGTTGGTCAGCACCTGCGGCGCGCGCCCCGACGCATCGCTCTGTCAGAACCACCGCATGCTCAAAAAGCAGCACGCGAAGATCGAGGTCGCCCTCGGGCTCTTCGAGCGCGGCTGCGATGGCGGCTCGCTTCCCGCGTGCGTGCTGCTCGGCATGGCCTATCGCGACGGCGACGTGGTGCTGCCCAAGCCCGAGGCGGCGCAGCGGCTGCTCACCAAGGCCTGCACCTCGCGCCACGTCGGCGGCTGCGTAGCGCTCGGCGAGCTCTACCAGGGGCGCGGGCGCGTCGGCGATCTGTCGGCGGCCACCGTATACTTCCGGCGCGCGTGCTTGCTCGGCTACGGTCGCGGCTGCGCCAAGCTCGCCGAGGCCTATCGCACGGGCCGTGGCGTCGACGCCGACAAGCGGCGCGCGCGATCGCTGCGCGAGCGAGCCTGCAAGCTCGGCGACCGAGGAAGCTGCCCTACCGGCCAGCTCAAACCGTAATCGGCGAGCGCGTCGGCCGCGCGACCGGCGCGTGCGCTTGCGCGTGTGTTCGACAATCGTCGAGCCGTGCGCCATCCGCCCGCCAGCTCGGTTGTCGCGCAAGCGCACGGCATGGCCGTGCTTTTTGAGGACGCGGCGGCGCGCGGCGCGGCTGGCACGCACGCTGCTCTACGGGGCGGCAGCACAGCCACCGGGAGATCCGCCATGTCACGCCTCGTACGCCTCTTCGGCGTCGCCGCTTTTATCCTCGCCGCCGCCACCGTCAACACCCGCGACGCCCACGCCGACTCGTGGCCGACCTCCGTCGGTCTGTCCGAGGTGCGCATCGGCGGCAAGACCTACCGCGCCTACCGTGGCGAGGGCATGAGCCCCGAGCAGGCGAAGGCCTTCGTCAAGAAGGCGCTCGCACACATCGGCAACAAGAGCACCACGCTCGCCGAGGTCTACGCCACCGTGCAGGTAGCGGACTCGGTGGCCTTCAACATGACCAATCCCCGCGACGAGAGCGCCGTCTATCGGCAGTTCGAAAAGGGCCTGCGCGCGCTCGCCAAGGGCGGCGACGGCGTCAACAGCCAGCTCGCCCTCTCGGTGCACGGCGTCTACAAGCGCATGCGTCTCAACCAAGACGTCGGCAATATCGAGCGCTCGAGCGCGTGGCGCCAGCTGCGCCGCCTGCAGAAGGTCGTCAAGGCGCCGGCGCTCGAGCTGGTGGTCGCCGCGCTGAGCAATGACATCGCCTATCACCACGCCGAGCAGACGCGCGATCAAGCGGCGGCCAACAAGCAGCTCGCGCGCTCGAGCCAGCTGCTGCTGAGCGCCACCTCGAAGCTGCTCTATCAGAGCTCGCGCCAGACGCCGTCTTCGGCGAGCCGCCACGATCAGAAGCTGCTCAAGAGCTTCATCGCCTACGGCGAGTGGTATCCCGAGGTCGCCAAGACCACGCAGCCGGTGGCCAAGGTGCTCAGCAGCCGCGGCACCAACATGCAGAAGATCCGCCGCCTGCAGCGCCTGACGCGCCCGCGTCCGCTGCGCGCCGCGCGCCGCTAGCCGCGAGGCCGACGAGGTCGCGATGTTATGATCGGTGAGTGATCACGCATCGCGACGCCGCTGCCGCTGCCGCTGCCGCGCCCTGCCGCTCGACGCTGCCGCTGCTGCTGCTGCTGCTGCTGCCGCTCGTCGCGCTCGCGCCGTGCGGCTGTCAGGCGATCGCCAGCTACCACGGCGGATCCGCCACCGAGACCTCGGTGCCCGACGGCGCGCCCGACGGTGACCTTTCCATCGGCGACGCGACGCTCGACGTCGACGGCAACCCACCTCCCGATAGTGACCCCGGCTGCCAGACGACGGCCGACTGTCCAGGCGGCGCCTGCGTCTCGGGCAGCTGTGTCGCCGATTGGTGGAACACCAAGTGGACGGCGCGGCGCCTGCTGACGCTGTTCAATCGCGCCAGCACGGCGCCGACCGCCGGCGCCACCGTCGCCGTCGTGCTCGAGACCGAGACCCTCGTCGCGCGCGGTCTGCTGGCGACCAACTGCGAGGGCTTGCGCGTCGTGTTCAACGGCGCGAGCGGGCCCGTGGTCGTGCCGCACCATGTCGATCTCGCGGAGACCAAGACCTGCTCGTCGTCCAAGGCGACGGAGATCTACTTCCAGCTGCAAGACGACTTCCCGAGCGCGCAGCGCGACCTTCGCTACGCGATCTACTACGGCAACAACACTGCGAGCCCCGACAGCCCGCTGGCGGCCTTCGCGGCCGCGGCGAGCGGCTCGTCGGCGACGCTGGCCTGTCCCTTTCGCGGATCGCTGCGCTGCGCTGGCGGCGCGGCGAGCAGCACCGGGACGATCCTGCACTACGGCGGCGGCTACGCGCTGGAGCTTGACGGGGTCGGCGACGCGGTCGAGGTCGATCTCGCCGCCGCCGCGAGCACGTTGCCGCCGCTCGACACGGGGACCTTCGAGATGTGGTTCCGCTTGCCCGCGGCGCTCAGCGCTGGCGGCGCGACGATGGGGCTCGCTGGTATGGCGGGCAGCTCGGACGCGCAGCTCTCACTCGAAGGGCAGGTGCTGCGTTTTCGCGTCGGCAGCGCGCTGACGCTCGAGACCGGCGCGCTGGCGCTCAAGGCTGACGAATGGCACCACGTGGCGCTGCGCTGGGACGCCGTGCAGATTTCCCTGCTGCTCGACGGCAGCGCTAGGCAGACCAAGGCCTACTCGGGCGGCGGCTTCGGCGCGACAGGCGTGCTGACCATCGGCCGCAACAGCAAGGGCTACTTTCGCGGCTTCATCGACGAGGTCAGGCTCTCGTCGGGTGTTCGCGGCACCGTGGTCGGCAGCGAGCCGCGCGCGTTGCAGCCCGACGCGCGCACCGCGCTGCTGCTGCATTTCGACGAGGGCGGTGGCGATCCGCGGCGCAGCGGATCGGCGGTGGACGCGTCGGAGCTCGCGCTCACGGTCAAGCTCAGCGGCGAGCCACGCTACGTCGCGAGCCGCGCGGCGACGCACCCGTTCAGGCAGGCCGACTGGAGTCTCGACCAGCGGCAACCCTTCGCCAGCAAGGGCGGGGTGTGGTTGCTGCCCGAGCGCGTCAACCGCGTCGTCGATCCGTCGTTCGAAGCGCCGGTGAACAACAGCTGGGTCATGCCGGTAGGGACCGTCGCGGCCGCGCGCGTGTTGTTCGGCACCAGCGCCATACGCGTGACCACGGGCGCGCTGCCCGAAGCCCTGACGACGGGGATCGCGAACATCAACGAGCCGCGCGTCGCCTTCTTCGCGCGCGCCGACGACGGCTCGGCGTTGACGTCGGCGATCGTCAGGCCGATCGTGCGCGGCACGCCGGACCTGAACGCCAGCTTCGCGTATGCCGGCGATGGCTGGTGGCGCGTGACCTCGTCGCCGGGTGTCGTTGGGGCCGTGGACTTCTTCGGCGTCGCCTTCGGGCCCAACAGCCGCGTGGACGTCGACGGTGTGACGGTCACCACCGGTGAATCCCCGACCTACATCGACGGCTCGCTGGCAGCGGCGACCTACTACTGGGACGCCGACTGTGATCCGACCACGTCCGATGGTGGCAACGCCAACGCGAGCTGCAGCATTCAGAAGGGCGCGACGGGTCGAGGCAATACGCAGATGCTGAGCTTCGACAACAGCGGCGGCTCGCGCCTTTCGCACCAGCAAGGCGCGATCAGCTTTTGGTGGCGCCCCGACGCGAACGTCAACAGCCTGACATCCGTGACGCCAACCTTCCTGCAGATGGGGCACAGAGATGTCGGAAAGCCTGGCTTTCACGTGTGGCTCAACAAGGGTGCCGTCGAGCTCGACATCTTTGCCGGCAATCCCACGCCGGCCCCCAGCGTCAGCCTCGCCGGTGCGAGCGCCGGCGTGTGGCAACACATCGTCGCCAGCTGGTCGCTGGGGCGGGCGCTGCTGTATCACAACGCGGTGTCGGGAGCTCAAGCCAACTTCGCGCCCACGAGCATCGACGATCAGATCCATGTTGGTGGCGGGCGAGGGTGGACCAAGCCGCTGCTCGGCCGTATCGCCGACGTGCGGCTCTTCGCCGGGCCGCTGGCGCCGAGCGACGTGACCAATCTCTACGTCAGCTCGTTGGTGCTGCCGGCGCTGCGCGGCGAGGAAGTGCTCTCGCCCTGACGTGATCGATCGACCGCGCGTGGCGCACGCGCGCTACATCACGCGCGGCAGGTCTTTGTCGGGGTTTTCGGGCGCGGGCGGCGGCGGCGTCTGCGGGGCGGGCTTGCTCGGCTTTTCGCACTTGGTCGGCGGCACCAGCGTCGGGCGCGTGTAGTGCACCTCGAAGAGGCCGATGCTGCTCAGCGAGCCGGCGAGCACGGCGCCATGCACCACGGTGCGGCCGATGTAGTGCAGCGTCGCCTTCGGCGCGTAGATCGTGCCGTTGAAGACCTGGTTGCCCACCGAGAGATTGAGCGGGCCGTTGCCGCCGACGAACAGACGGAACGCCGCGGGGTCGGCGCCAGCGCCGAGCACCGTGTGGCCGACGGTGCGCACGTTGCCCGAGACGTAGAGGTCGAGGCTCGAGCCGGGCGTGAGCTGGATCTTCTCGACGCCGATGCTCTGCAGATCGCCTTCGACGTAGATGGCGACGACGCCGTCGATGGTCAGCTTGGAAAAGCCGATGGAGGCGGCGCCGGCGAAGTAGTACTTGCCGCTGGTGAGCGTGACCTTGTCGACGCCCAGCACGCGGCGCGCGTCGGTGGAGAGGCCCTTCTGCGCGTTGACGTTGCTCGAGCGCGCCTTGGCGACCTCGCCGGCGACGTCGACGCCGTTGCAGTTGCAGGGGTCGCCGTTGCGCGGCGCGAAGGGGCCTTCGCTCGAGACCTTGCGCACGCCGAGCACGTTGGCGGCGCCAGCGACGCGCATCACGCCGCCGACCTCGAGAAAGCCCACGCCGTGGATGCTGCCGCTGGTGGTGAGGTCCTGGTGCACGGCCATGCGGCCAGCCCAATGCACGTCGGCCTCGGAGTAGAGCGTGCCGCCGACCTCGACGTTGGCGGCGGCGTGCAGGCCGCGCTTGGCGATCAGTGAGCCCTCGACCTCGCAGTGGGCGGCGAGCTTGACGCTGCCGTTGGCGGCGAAGGGCGCGACGTTGTCGTAGGCGCCGCGGCGCACGACGATCACGCCGATGTCGTGCAGGTCGTTGCAGACGCAGAGCGCGTTGTTAAAGAGCGCCGGGGCTTTGGACGACGGGCAGACCGGATCGTCGGAGGCGTAGTTGTTGTAGGACGAGGCCGGCGGCGCCTTGCTGCCGTTGTTGCCGTTGCCGTTGTTGCCGTTCTGGCCGGTCACCCCGCCGTTGCCGTCGCCTATGACCTCTCCGCCGCAGCCGACGGCGACGAGGGCGATGCCTGCGAGTGTTGCGAGGAGGCGGGTGGTGACTCTGGTCGTGCGCATGTTGGAAAACCCCTTTGCTGCTGCGCGGAGACAGAGCAATGTGGGTGCCACACGCACTTACATGGTCAAGTAACTGAAATGTCTTCAGGTGTATCTGGCGCGAGCGGGCGCGCTGGGGACAGTCAGCGCCCTTTTGCCCAGCGCTGGTGGGGATAATCCCACCGAGCGCGCGCATCGGCGCTAGGCCGCGGCTTGCTGCTGGGCGCGCTGCGCGAGCGTCTCGGCCATCTCGCTCTGGCGGCGCTCGACGCGGCCGACCATCGACGCGGCGGTGATCGCGGCGGCGCACAGCAGGCCGCTGGCGGCGGCGACGATCCACAGCCCGGCAGAGAACGAGCCGGCGCCGATCACGCGCGAGCCGACGTAGGCGATGATGTTGCCGCCGATCCAGAAGCCCCACCAGCGATTGACGATGCCCCAGTTGGTGGAGGCCTCGTCGGTGCTGCTGTTGGTCCAGATCTCGCGGGCGATCTGCTGCGGGCGCACGAGGTTGAGGAACGGCACGAAGAAGCTGCCCGGCGCCCAACCCGGCGCGAACGCCGTGAAGTCGTTGCCGAGACCGCGCAGGTTGGCGTAGGCGCGGTAGAACCAGATGCAGAACGGGATCGCGCAGGCGAGCCGGCCGATGATCTCGACGATGCTGATCATGCCGTAGGCCATCAGCGAGGTGGCTGCGTTGCCGACGCCGGCGAGGGTGCGCGGCGAGCCGCCCATCGAGACGGCTGCCCAGGCGGCGGTGATGAGGCCCAGCGCGGCGATGCCGGCGTTGATGTAGAGGAAGACCTTGGTCACGCTGGCCGCGCCGCGCGCCGATTGATAGCCCCACACGCCGCTGTGCACGTTGCCGCCGAGCTGCGCGGCCGGGGGATCGATCGCCACCGAAGGCGCTTGATAGGGGTTCTGCGTACCGGCTGTCATGTCCCGCTGCCCTCCTTTGGCGCGGTATACGAGGGTCCTCGCGAGACCTTCCGTGATAGCGTTGCCGGCCATGTATCCGCTCGTTTCCCGCGTCGATACGCGCAGTGACACCTACCGCAAGAACCACGAGCAGAACCTCGCCGCCGTGGCGCAGCTCGACAAACACCTCGCCGCGGCGCGCGCCGGGGGCGGCGAAAAATACGTCGCCCGCCACCTGGCGCGCGGCAAGCTGCTGCCGCGCCAGCGCGTGGAGCTTCTGCTCGACCGCGACAGCCCGTTTCTCGAGCTGTGCGCGCTGGCCGGCGTGCACGAGCACGGCAAGGTGCCGGGCGGCTCGCTGGTGGCCGGCATCGGGTGGGTCAGCGGCACGCTGACGATGGTCAGCGCGTCCGAGTCCACCGTGCAGGGCGGCGCCATCGGGCCCACGGGGGTCAAGAAGTCAGGGCGCATCGGCGAGATCGCGCGCGAAAACGAGCTGCCCGCGATCCACTGCATCGAGTCGGCGGGCGCCGACCTGCCCAACCAGGCCGACATCTTCGTGCCCGGCGGCGGCGCCTTTCGCGAGATCACGCGCCGTTCGCGCGACCACCAGCCGACCATCTCGCTGGTCTTTGGCTCCTGCACGGCGGGCGGCGCCTACATCCCGGGCATGAGCGACTACGTGGTGATGGTCAAAGACCAGGCCTTCATGTACCTGGCGGGGCCGCCGCTGGTGAAGATGGCCACCGGCGAAGAGGTCGACGACGAGGCGCTCGGCGGCGCCGAGATGCACTCGCGCCGCTCGGGTGTCTCGGACTACCTGGCGCGCGACGAGCACGACTGCATCCGCATGGGGCGCGAGATCGTCGAGCGCCTGGGGCTTGGCCATCGCGTGGCGCACCTGCCGACGGGCCTCGGCGACGCGCCGCTCTACGACGCCGAGGAGCTGCTCGGCATCGCCTCGGCCGACGTGCGCCAGCCCTTCGACTGTCGCGAGGTCATCGCGCGGCTGGTCGACGGCAGCCGCTTCTCCGAGTTCAAGCCGCTCTACGGCACGACGCTGATCTGCGGCTTCGCCGAGATCGCCGGCTATCGCGTGGGTGTGCTCGCCAACAACGGCGTGCTGTTCTCCGACTCGGCGGAAAAGGGCGCGCAGTTCATCATGCTCTGCAATCAGATCCGCACGCCGCTTCTGTTTCTGCAGAACATCACCGGCTTCATGGTCGGCCGCGCCGCCGAGGAGGCCGGCATCATCCGCGCCGGCGCCAAGATGATCAACGCCGTCTCCAACAGCACCGTGCCGGCGGTGACGGTGATGGTGGGCGGCAGCTACGGCGCGGGCAACTACGCGATGATGGGGCGCGCCTACCGGCCGCGCTTTTTGTTCACGTGGCCCAACCACCGCATCGCGGTGATGGGCGGCGAGCAGCTCGCTGGCGTGCTCGACATCGTCAAGCGTCAGGCGGCGGCCAAGCGCGGCAAGCAGGTCGACGAGAAGGAGCTTCAGATGATGAAGCAGATGCTCGTCGGCAAGGTCGAGCACGACTCGACCTGCTGGGCCGCCACGGGGCGCATCTTCGATGATGGCGTGATCGATCCGCGCCGCACGCGCGAGGTGTTGGCGATGGCGTTGACGGTGATCCACTCGACGCCGTTTAGCGGCACCAGCGAGTGGGGCACGTTCAGGCACTAGCGATGACCACCAAGATCCAGATCAAACGCATCCAGACGCTGCTCATCGCCAACCGCGCCGAGATCGCGTGCCGCATCGCGCGCAGCTGCCGCGACCTCGGCGTGCGCAGCGTGGCGGTCTACTCCAACGCCGACGCCGATCTGCCGCACGTGCGCGAGGCCGACCTTGCGCTGCACATCGGCGCGGCGCCGGCTGACGCGAGCTACTTGAACGTCGAGGCGATCCTCGAGGCGGCGCGGCGCAGCGGCGCCGACGCGGTGCACCCGGGCTACGGCTTTCTCGCCGAGAACGCGGCCTTTGCCGAGGCGGTGCAGGCGGCGGGGCTGTGCTGGGTCGGGCCGCCGCCGGCGGCGATCCGCGCGATGGGCGACAAGGCGGCGGCGCGCAAGCTGGCCGCCGAGATCGACGTGCCGACGGTGCCCGGCTACGACGGCGAGGACACGTCGCTCGAGCGGCTGCGCCAGGAAGCGGCGCGCATCGGCTACCCGGTGTTGATCAAGGCGTCGGCGGGCGGCGGTGGGCGCGGCATGCGGCGCGTGGAGGCCGAGGGCGAGCTCGAGTCGGCGCTGGCCTCGGCCAAGCGCGAGGCGGCGGCGGCCTTCGGCGACGACCGCGTGCTGCTCGAGCGCTACGTCGAAAAGCCGCGTCACGTCGAGATCCAGTTGATGGCCGACGCGCACGGAAACGTGGTGCACCTGTTCGAGCGCGAGTGCTCGGTGCAGCGGCGCCACCAGAAGATCATCGAGGAGGCGCCGTCGCCGGCTGTGGACGAGGCGCTGCGCGAGCGCATGGGCGCGGCGGCGGTGGCGCTGGCCAAGCGCGTCGGCTACGTCGGCGCCGGCACGGTGGAGCTTCTGCTGCAGGGCGGCGCAGCCGGCGGGGAGTTCTACTTTCTCGAGATGAACACGCGGCTGCAGGTCGAGCACCCGGTGACCGAGATGATCACCGACGTCGATCTGGTGGCGCTGCAGCTGGCGGTGGCCGAGGGGCAAGAGCTGCCTTTCATGCAGGAGGAGCTGGTGTTCGAGGGTGCCGCCATCGAGGCGCGTATCTACGCCGAAGATCCGCTGCGCGACTACCTGCCGTCGTCGGGGGTGCTCGCGCGCTGCGAGCTCGGCGAGGGCCTCGGCGGCGTGCGCGTCGACGCCGGCTACGGGCGCGGCGACAAGGTGGGCGTCAACTACGACCCGATGCTGGCCAAGGTCATCGCCTGGGGCGAGTCGCGCGACCTGGCGTTGCGGCGGCTGGCGAGCGCGCTCGAGCAAGCCTGGGTGCCCGGCGTGACCACCAACCTGCCGCTGCTGCGCCAGGTGCTGCGCAACGAAGGCTTCGCCGCAGGTGAGCTCGACACGCACTTTCTCGCCCGCCACGGCTTGCCCAAAGCGCCGCCGCTCAACCTCGAGCTCGGCGCGCTGGCGGCGACAGTGCTGGCGTGGCTGCTGCGCGCCGACGCCGCGCCGTTTCACCGCGCGCTGCCGCTCGGCTTTCGCATCGAAGGCGCCGCCGAGGCGCGCGATCGCTGGCACAGCTTCGGCAGCGAGTTCGAGGTGTCGTGGCGTGCCGAGGGCGCGCGCGAGCGCGGCGCGCGCGGCGACAGCGCGGAGCTCGTAATGACGTTGCACGCGGTGAACGCCGAGGGCGAGGCGGCGAGCGACGGCATCATGCACCGCGCGCGGCGGCTGTATGTCGACGACGAGCTGGTGTGCTTCGAGCTCGACGGCATCTACCGCAGCGTGCGCTACGCGCGCAGCGGCGAGGGCGAGACGCTCGACGATGCAGAGCGCGTGTATCTGCACTTCGGTGACGTCGAGTCGGTCGTCGAGCTGGTGCCGCGCTTCGCGCCACCCGCGTCGGCCGCTGACGAGCCGGGCTCCTGCGTGGCGCCCACGCCGGGGACGGTGGTGGCGATCCACGTCGAGGCCGGCGCGCGCGTGGAGGCCGGGGCCAAGCTGGTGACCCTCGAAGCGATGAAGATGGAGCACGTCGTCGCCGCGCCCGAGGCGGGCACGGTGGCGTCGGTGCCGGTGCAGGTCGGCGACAGCGTCGACCAGGGCGCGCTGCTGGTGCAGCTCGACGTCGAAAGCGCGGAGTGAACGATGAAGATCCTGACGGCGGTGACGCTGTTGCTCGCGACGCTCGGCGGGGCGGCCGAGGCCAGGTCGGTCGCGCTGGTCGACGGCTTGCAGCCCGGCGAGAAGCTGGCGCATGCGGTGCTGCGCGCGGCGCTGGGCCCAAGCAAGCGCGCCGCCGTCGTGCTCTACACGCGCGCGGGCAAGCGCGGCTTCTTCGGCCACGTCTGGGCCAACAACAAGCGCTACCGGCTGCCGATGCCCGACAAGGACATCGCGACGAGCATGCAGTGGAAGGTCGAAGCGGTGGCCTTCGTCAACGTCGACCGCGACCGCGCCAAAGAGATCGTCGTGATGACGACGTACATGATCGGCGCCGGCCCGCAGGGCGCGATCCCGCAGCCGTACAACTACCTGTTCGACTACGACGCCAAGCGGGGCCGCTTCGTGCGGCTGGCCAAGCGCGAAAAGAAGATCCGCCACCTGCGCACGGCGAAGAAGGTGCGCGCGGCGCTCTACGGCAAGAAGCGCTAGCTCGCGCTCGCTAGAGCTTGAAGAGGGCTGCGACGTTGGCTCTGTAGGCGGTGTCGTCCATCGTCTTGCGCATCTCGATGAGCTTCTTGGCGTCGTCGCCGACGACGTAGCGCAGCTGCGCGCTCTCGTCGGTGGCGGCGCGGTGGATCGTGTCGGCGACCACGTCGGCTTCGATCGAGTTGGCCATCAACGGCCCGAACGCCGCCATGACCTTGCCGACCAGCGGCTGGTACTCGGCGAGCGACTCGTCGTTGGTGAAGTCGAAGGACCGGCCGCCGAAGTCGGTCTTCACGCCGCCGGGCTCGACGAGCTTGACGCGCACGCCGATGCTCGCCATCTCGTAGGAGAGCGCCTCGCTGAGCCCTTCCACAGCGAACTTGGTGCCGTGATAGAGCGTGCCGAGAGGCAGCGTGATCTTGCCGCCCATCGACGAGACGTTGATGATCATGCCCTGCTTGTTCTCGCGAAAGTGCGGGATCACCGCCTTGCTGACCTCGAGCAGGCCGAGCACGTTGGTGTCGAACTGGCGGCGGATCTTGTCGGCGGACGTCGCCTCGAGCACGCCGTAGGCGCCGTAGCCGGCGTTGTTCAGCAGCACGTCGATGCGGCCGAACTTGGAGATGCCTGCCTCCACCGCCGCTTCGATCGACGCCGTGTCGAGCACGTCGAGGCGCGTGAGGAGCACGTTGTCGAGCTCGCGAAGATCGCTCTCCTTGTCGGGCGAGCGCATGGTCGCGACGACGTTCCAGCCCTCGCGCTGAAACCTCTTGGCCGTGGCCTTTCCGATGCCGCTGCTGGCACCGGTGATCAGGATCGTCTTCGACATGGTGAGCCCTCCTTCCGTGGCGGTGTTTGCGTTTGTTAGCACAGGGTAGTCGCTCGGCCAGCGCCGTTCTCTAGCCGATCAGGACAACCGGCATGCGGATCTGGCCAGAATGGTGTGGCCGGATCTGTTGGCGACTTGGCCGGATCGGCTAGTCTGTGGCGACGGTCGAGCTGCTACAACGATACGAGGGGGTGTCCGCGTGGCCGTGCACAAGCCGTACTTCGTAACGCCCGCATGGAAGGTGCTGCTCGCCGACCTCGGTGTGTTTCCGTCCAACGTGCTGCGGCGCGCCGAGCTGCCGGGCGATCTGTTCGCGCGCGAGCGCGCCGCGCTGAGCACCGACGAGTTCTTTCGTCTGTGGTCGAGCCTCGAGCAGGAGGTCGCCGGCGACGAAGACCTAGCGCTGCGCATCGGCGCGGCTATCTCGGTGGAGGCGTTCGATCCTCCGGTGTTCGCGGCGCTGTGCAGCCCGGACCTCAACGTCGCGCTGCGCCGCGTGGCGCAGTACAAGCGACTCATCGCCGAGCTCACGCTCGACGTCGAGATCGACGAGGAGCGCACGGCGCTGCGCGTGCGTTGGCCGTCGGACGAGCCCGATCCACCGCCATCGCTGGCGCTGTGCAAGCTCGTCTATCTGCTGCAGCTGGCGCGTATCGGCACGCGCGAGCGCCTGGTGCCGCTCGAGGTGCGCTGCCCGGCGCTGCCGAAGCGCCGCGCGACGTACAAGAAGTTCTTCGGCGTGGCGCTCGCGCAAGGCGCGTACGCGAGCATGGTCTTTTCCGGCGTCGACGCGCGACGGCCGTTTCTCACCGCCAACGAAGCGATGTGGAACCTCTTCGAGCCGCAGCTCAAGAAGACCCTCGCCGAGCTGACAGAGCAGGCGAGCACCCGCGACAAGGTCGGCTCTGCGCTGCTCGAGCTGCTGCCCAGCGGCGGCGCCTCGCTCGACAGCGTCGCCGGCCGGCTCGGCACCAGCGCGCGCACGCTGCGGCGCCGGCTCAAGAGCGAAGGCTCGAGCTTTCAGGCGATCCTCGACGACACGCGCGAGCGGCTCGCCACGCACTACCTCACGTCGACGGAGCTCTCCGGCGCCGAGATCTCCTTCTTGCTCGGATACGAGGACCCCAACTCGTTCTTTCGCGCCTTCAACAGCTGGACCGGCACGACGCCCGAGTCGGTGCGGCGCGGGTGAGCTGACGCGCTAGCGGGCGTTAGAAGCTGACCGTCACGCCGTGCGTGCGGTAGCTCCACAGCGCGGTGGCGAAGTTGTTGCCGCTGCCGCAGGCCGTGCTGGTCGAGGCGATGACGTCGACGCGGTTGTTCGCGAGTGGGTTGCCGAACGGCCCCTTGGCGAAGCCGCCGTCGAAGACGCGCGCGGCGCCGCTCATCAGCGCGCCCGTGATGTTGGCGTGCACGGTCCAGTTGCCCTTGCCGCTCCAGATCGACGCGCCCGCGATGGTGGCGATCTGCAGCTGGCTGGAGATGAAGTCGGGGCAGCTGCTGGGGAAGGGATGTGCGCCGCGCACGAGCCAGAAGATGTCGCGCGTGGGATCGTAGATCAGCGCGCCGCCGTGGTTGGCGCCGTCGGCGCCGCCGCCGATGCGCGCGAGGCCGGCCGTGGGCAGCTCGAGCTCGGCGCCGAGCACGGGCTTGCTGGCGTTGGATAGGTCGACCTGCCGACGCAGCGTGCGCGTGCCGTTCTGATCGCCGCGCGTGTAGAACAGCAGCAGCTTGCCCGCGCCGTCGATGGACGTCACCGATGGTTGACCCACGCCCCACCACTGGCCCGAGCTGACCAGCGCCGCACTGACGCTGACGCGCGTGAAGGGACCGAGCAGGCTGTTGGACACGGCCCAGCCGACGCGATTGACGCCGCCCTGGCTCTGCTCCTTGTCGAGCCCGGTGTAAAAGAGCGCGTAGGCGTACGTCGCGCCGCCGAACACGAAGCGGCCGCGCACGACGTCGGGATCACAGACATGGCGATGGTCCCAGCGGCCAGCCGCGCCGGGGCCGAGCGCGACCTTCTCGCTGCCCACGCTCCAGCTGCTTCCGTTCCGCTGGTCGCGGCGCACGACGATCGAGTCGGTGACGTTGCCGCTCTGCGTGTTGGCGCACCAGTAGGTGTAGCGATAGCCGCCCTCTTCGATGGCGGTCGGCGCGTAGCGATAGAAGCTGCCGCTGGGCGCCGGCCACGGCGTAGCGGCCTTGGCGAGGCTCACCGCGCTCGGCCCCGAGTGCACCGTCGTTGGTGGCGGCGGCGGCGGCGGTGGCGGCGGTGGCGGTGGCGGCGGCGGTGGCGGCGGCGGTGCTGGCGGTGGGGCGCTGTCTTGCTTCTTGGCGGCGCTGTCCTGCTTCTTCGCGGCGCTATCGCGCGGCACCGCGGCGCTGTCGCGCGGCAGCGCGTCGGGTGTTGGCAGCGTCGCGTCAGGGGTTGGCGGCGGCGTCGGCGTCGGCGTCGTGCGCCAGTCATCGCGCGCGTCAGGCGCGGCTGCCGCATCGTCGGGTGGCGCGGCGCCACGGAACAGCGCACCTTCGCCGCAGGCAGCGGCGCCCAGGAGCAGGAGCGCAACCCACGTGGCGCGCGTGATAGCCGAGCAGTGCATCGAGCGAGCTCACCGCTAGTGCAACGCTCGGTCCACTGCCACGACGCCGCGAAGCGCGCGAGATCAGTGTGCGCTGGTGGGGAGGGACACCTCGACGAGTGCCCACCACTGTCATCAACGCGAGCTCAGCTCGCGGTGCCCGACCCCGTGCCCGTGCCCGACCCCGTGCCTGTGCCCGTGCCCGACCCCGTGCCTGTGCCTGTGCCCGTGCCCGACCCTGTGCCCGTGCCCGTGCCCGTGCCCGTGCCCTTCTTCTTGCCATCGATGTCGTCGTCGACGTCGATGTCATCGCAGTCGGGGTCGCCCTTGACCTTGGGATCGCAGATGCCGTCCATCATCGGCTTCTTGGCCTTCTTACCCGAGCCGCTGCCGGTGCCGGCGGCCGTGCCTGCCGACGCCTTCTTGGTCGGCTGCGTGATCAAACCGCCCTTCACGGTGGCCTGGCCTTTGGGGACGGTGAAGGTCGAGAGCGATTCGATATAGGTGATCGTGCCGAGGGCGATCAGCGCCAGCAGCACGAAGGGCATCGAGGCGCGGTAGAGGCGCATGATCGGTTGTCTGAAGCGGAACGAGGCGATGAAGAGGTTCATGCCGACCGGCGGCGTGTTGTAGCCGAGCTCCAGATTGATCAGGAAGATGATGGCGAGGTGGATCGGGTGCACGCCGAACTCGGCGGCGAGCGGCGTGAGCAGCGGCACGACGACGACGATGGCCGAGAAGATGTCCATCATGCAGCCGACGATCAGCAAGAACACGTTGAGCGCGGCGAGGAAGATCCACTTGTTGGGGATCGCCTTGCTCATGGTCGTGACGATCGCCTGCGGGATGCCCTTCTGGACCAGGTAGTTGGTCATGCCCAGCGACGCGCCGAGGATGATCAGGATCGCGCCGCAGAGCACCATCGACTCTTTGGTGATGCGCGGCAGGTCCTTGAAGGGGTGCACGTCGCGGTAGATCACGACCTCGACGATCAGCACGTAGAGCGCCGTCATCGCCGCCGCCTCGGGCACCTTGAGCACGCCGGTGAGGATCAGCGCCACCAGCCACACGGGCAGCAGCACCTCGGGCAGCGCCTTGAAGATCGCGCGCCCTGCCTCGCCGGCGCTGAACTTGGTGCGCGGCACCTTGGAGAGGATGCCGGCGCGCACGCAGAAGATCGCGACGATGCCGACGTCGATGAGCCCCGGCACGATGCCCGCGATGTAGAGCTTGGTGATGTCGACCGCCGCGACGTAGCCGTAGATGATCACCGGCAGGCTCGGCGGAAAGACGAGCCCGCGGCTGCCCGACGTCGAGATCAGGCCTAGCGTGAAGTTGCGGTCGTATCCCTGCTGCAGCAGCATCGGCAGCAGCAGCCCGCCGAGCGCGACGATGGTGATGCCCGACGCGCCGGTGAACGTGGTGAAGAAGGCGCACGTCAGCAGCGTCACCACCGCCATGCCGCCCGGCGCCCAGCCGAACAGCGCGCGCGTGACGGCGACCAGACGCCGCGGCGCGCCGCTCTCGGCGAGCAGGTAGCCGGCGAAGGTGAAGAGCGGGATCGTGATCAGCGTGTCCATCTGGACGAGCTTGCTGATCTCGCCCGTGACGTCGGCCGCCGGCCGCCCGATCGACGCGAAGCCGACCAGCGCCGAGGCCGCGATGATCAAGAACAGCGGCGCGCCGACGACCGCCAGCGCGAGCAGTCCCAAAGAAGAGAACACTATTTGTCCTCCTCTTTGTCGTCGTCGTCCGTCTCTTTCTCTACCTTCTCTGCCTTCTCTTCTTTCTCCTCAGCGGGCGTCTCTGTCTGCTTGCCCTGATCTTCTTCGAGGCTCGCCTTGGCCTGCATCTCGTCGAGCACTGCGTCGCCGGTGGGCCCCTTCTGCGCGTCGGGCTCCCACTCCTTGCCCGTCGCCAGCGAGCCGATGTCGCGGATCAGCCGCAGCGCGAAGTGCAGCCCGATCAGCCCGAAGCCGAAGGCCAGCGGCAGCTGTGTGAGCCACTGCGGGAAGCTGCCCTCGGCGAGCTCCTGGCGCAGCAGCTTGCCAGCCGTCCAGCCCTCGGGGACCTTCGCCAGCCACGGGCCGTAGTTGGCCTTGTAGGTCGCCCAGCCGCCCTTGGTCAGATACCAACAGACGATCACGGCGAACACGCCGATCACGCAGCGCAGCGTCAGCCGCCCGCGGCCGCTGAGCCGGCGCGAGAAGATGTCGATGTTGAGGTGGCGCCCCTCGCTGGTGGCGATCGCCGCGCCGAGCAGGCCGACGATGACCGTCACGTTCTGCAACGAGATGTCCGCCCAGTCGATGGCGGTGTTCCAGATGTTGCGCAGCAGCACCTGCGTGGCGGCGAGCACGACCATGCCGACCAAAAGCAGCGCCAGCACGATCTCCTCGACCTTCGCCAGCGCGCGGTCGATCTTGCCGATGAGCTCCAACTTCGGTCTCCCGCCTGTGCCGCCTAGAGCGTGCTCAGCACCTTGTCGAGCAGGCCTTTGGAGTAGTAACGCGGCACGAACGCCTTGCGCACCTTCTTGGCCGCCTTGCGAAAGACCTTCATGTCGCCGGCAGGCAGCGGCACCTTCTTGATGCCGAAGTTCCCGAGCAGCGCCTTGAGCGCGCGCTCGTTGTCGCGGCGCACGCGCTTGATCATCGCGCGGTGATAACGGCGCGAGATCTTCATCACGACCTTCTGCTGCTCGGCGCTCAGCTTGGACCACGCCTTCTTGGTGACCACGGTCGCGCCGATGCCGATGGCATACGGCTCGGCGCCCATGTACTTGACCTTGCTGTGCCACTGCAGCGCGAGCAGGCCGAGCGGCGAGTTGTAGACGGTGTCGACGATGCCGGTGTTGAGCGAGGGCAGCACCTGCGGCAGGCCGAGCAGGCGCGGCTTGACGCCGAGCTTGCGCAGCGTCGTCTTGGCCACCGGGTCGTCGCTCCAGGCCCAGACCTTGCGCTCGCGCAGCCCCGCGAGGCTCGTCACCTTGACCTTCGAAAAGAAGTACACCGGACCGACCTCACCCCAGCCGAGCAGGATGTAGCCCTTGTCGTTGAACGTCTTTTCGAAGTCGGCGGCGAGCTTGTCGCGCACGCGATCGAGCTGTGCCGTGTCCTTGAACATCATCGGCATCTGCAGGATCAGCACCTTGGGGTTGATCAAGCCCAGACCGATGGCGGTGAAGGCGCCGCCGTGAAGCTGTCCCGTGCGCATCTTGCGCACCACGTCGCGCTCGTCGCCCTGCACCTGCCCCGGGTAGTAGCGGATCTTGACCTCGCCTTTGGTCGCCTTGAGGATGCGCGCCTTCATCTTGTTGAACAGGCGCATCCACATCGAGCCGCGCGGCGCGACGGTTGCGATCTTGATCTCGACACGTGCTTGCGCCGCCATCGGCGCTGACACGAGCAACAACGACGCGAGGGCGAGGGCGAGGGAGTAGCGCATGGTCGCCTCCAAGGGATTAAGGGCGTTGTTCTAGAAGAGCTCTTCGACGCGCGCGAGCAGCCGCTTGGCCTTGCGTTTGGCCGTTACGTTGGCGAGCTTCTGCTCGGGGTAGATCGACAGCGGCGTCTTGATCACCTCGCGCAGCAGCGTCTCGAACAGCTTGCGGTCCTGCGTCTGCACGGCGAGCGTCTTGGCGTACATCACGTGGATCAGCATGAACTTGCGCTGTGTCATCGAGAGCGCCTTCTCGAAGTGCTCGCGCGCCTTCTTGGCGTCGCCGCCAAACATCTTGCCCACGCCGCCGAGCATCGCGCCGATCATCATGTGCGGCGCCGCGTTGTAGTAGCTGCCGTCGAGCTCGAGCGCGCGATCGATGACCGCTCGCACCTTGGGCAGAAGCGCGATCAGGCCGACGTCGTCGCGGCCGAGGTTGATCGCGCTGGCCAGCGGCATCGCGGTCCAGATCAGCCCGTGCACCTGCTCTTTGGTCACCTCGGCGAGCTTCTTCTTGAGCGCCTCGCGGCCCTTCTTGAAGGCGTCGCTGAAGTGGTCGACATAGGTGTCCATCAGGCGCAGCCCGTAGCGGTGTCCGCGCAGATACATCTCGCGAGCGCGAGCGCGCGTCTTGAGCGCCCGCTCGGACTCCTCGTCCTTCATGCGCTCGAGCCGGTCTTCGAGCACGATCAGCCCGAAGCTCGTGTAGACCTTGGCGGCGAGCTCGAGCAGGTCGCGGTTGTTGTCGGCCGAGAGCAGAAAGCTCTCGATGACCTTGACGTTGGCCGGGATCGCCACGGCGGCGAGGTCGTAGTCCCACTCGCGCTCGAGCGCGGGGGCGCCGGCCTTGAGCACCTTTGCGGTCTGGTTGACCGCCATGCGTTTCAGGTTGCAGCCCAGCCCAGACAGGGACAGCCCCGACAAGGACAGCACGAGCAAGGCCAGCGGCAGACGAGAGCGAAGGCGAGCGTGGAAAGCGAGCACGGCGAAAAGTCCTGTGGCTTGTGCGGGGCGAAGACTACGGATAATCGGCTCGCGGGCTAGGGACAGTCAACCACGCTGAAAACATTGCCGTTGCGCGGCCGGTGACGGTATGAACACAACGTGGGCCGTCCCATCGATCTGCCGCTGCGCCTGCTGACCCTCTGCTTCTTTGGCTCGGGGCTGACGGGGCTCGTTTACGAGCTGGTCTGGACGCGGCGCCTGCAGCTCGTCTTCGGCTCGACGACCTACTCGGTGACCACGGTGCTGGCGGCGTTCATGGCCGGGCTCGGCATCGGCAGTTACCTCATCGGTCGCCGCGTCGACCGCTCGCCGGAGCAGGGCGCGCGTATCTACGCCTATCTCGAGATCGGCGTGGCGATCTACGCGGCGATCTCGCTGCCGCTGATCTCCGGCGTGGAGTGGCTCTACGGCGTGATGCAGCGCTCGCTCGAGCTGTCGCCGAGCGGCGCGGCGCTGCTCAAGCTCGCGCTGGCGTTCCCGGTGCTGGCGCTGCCCGCCGGCATGATGGGCGGGACGCTGCCGGCGCTGGTGCGCGCCACGGTGCGCCGCCGCCAGGGGCTTCATCGCGCGGTGGGGCGACTCTACGGCGTCAACACCATCGGCGCCGCCGTCGGCACGCTGCTCACCGGCATGCTGCTGATCGAGCTTCTCGGCCTGTGGCGCACGGTGCTGTTGTCAGCCACCGTCAACGCGGGCATCGGGATCCTGGTGCTCTCGCGGCTGCGCGCCGCCGAGCGGGCCGTCAAAGAGGCGGCGCGCCATCGCGAAGGCCCTCCCGAGCGCGAAGAAGCGCTCGAGGAGCGCGAGCGCGCGGCGCCGCCGGTGCCGGCCGTCGGCCTGCGCTATCACTTGCGGCGGCCCGACGTGCTGTTCTGCGCGCTGGCGGTGGTGCTCACCGGCGTGCTGTCGATGTCCTACGAGGTGGTCTGGACGCGCCTTTTGGGCCTGGTGATGGGCAGCTCGACCTACGCCTTCACCATCGTGCTCGGCATCTTCCTCGTCGGCATCGCCTCCGGCGCGCTGCTCTACTCGCGCATCGCGCGCGGGCGGGAGCCGAGCGCGCTCGGCCTGGCGCAGCTTTTGTGCGCGCTCGCGATCTGGGTCGCGCTGACGCTGGCCTTCATCCCATCGCTGCCGCGCATGTTGATGGCGTTGGCGCAGCTTCCAGGGCTGAGCTTCTCGCGCGTGCTGCTGTTCGAGATCGTCTTTGCCACCGCGCTGCTGTTGGTGCCCACGCTGCTGCTCGGCGCCGCGCTGCCGATGGCGATGGGCATCGTCTCTCGCGCGCTGGGCCAGATCGGCCGCGACGTGGGCGGCATCTACCTCGCCAACACCCTCGGCGCCATCGCCGGCAGCGTGCTGACCGGCTTTCTGCTCGTGCCGTGGCTCGGTTGCCAGCGCACGCTCGTCGCCGGCCTGGTGGCCAACGTCATCTTGGTGGGCGTCGGCTTCGGCGCCTTCGCGCGCAGGCCGCTTTTGCGCGCCTTCGGCGGCGCCATCGCCGCGCTGATCGGCATGATGGCCGTGGCGCAGGCGCCGTGGCCGGCGGTGCTCTTCGATTCAGGCCTCGCCTATCGGCTGCACGAGGTCAACGCCAAGTCGAACCTCGAGCTGGAAAAGCGCCTGCGCCGTCTGCCCAACAAGCTGCTCTTTCGCAGCGAGGGCGTCAACGCCACCATCTCGGTGCGGCAGTTCGAAGAGGGCATCACCCTGCTGGTCAACGGCAAGCCCGACGCGTCGACATCGACCGACATGGCCACGCAGGTCGTGCTCGGCGGCCTCGCGGCGCTGATCCACCCCGCGCCGCGCGACGTCAACATCGTCGGCTGGGGCTCGGGTGTCACCGCGCGCACGGTCTCGCTGTTGCCCGAGGTGCGGCGGCTCGACGTGATCGAGATCGAGCGCGCCGTGCTCGCCGCCTCGCGCTACTTCCATCCGGTCAACGGCGCCATCGAGCGCGACAAGCGCGTCAAGGTCTACTACGACGACGCGCGCAGCTTCTATCTGACCAACGAGCGTCGCTACGACGTGATCATCTCGGAGCCGTCCAACCCCTGGATGGTCGGTGTCAGCGGCCTCTTTTCGGCCGACTTCTACGCGCTGGCCAAACGTCGCCTCAAGCCGGGCGGGATCTTCGGCCAGTGGCTGCAGCTCTATCGCGTCGACGCGCGCGCGGTGGCGCTGGTGCTGCGTACGGTGCGACAAGCGTTTCGCCACGTGCAGCTTTGGCTGAGCGATCCCTTCGACGTGATGCTCGTCGCCTCGGACTCGCCGATCCGCCCCTCGCGCGATCGCATCGCGACGGCCTATCGGCAGGCACCCGAGCTGGCGCGCCTGATGGCGGCCTACGGCCCCGGGCGTACGCCCGACGCGTTCTTCGGCTGCTACCTGCTCGGTGAAAAGTCGCTCGCGCGCGTCGCCGCGCGTCTCGGCGACGCGGTGATGACCGACGATCGACCGGTGCTCGAGTATCGCGCCGTGCGCGACATCTATCGTCCCACGCGCCATCACCTGCGCGCGCTGATGTCGCTCAAGCTGGCCGCCGGCGACATCTTGCCGCCGCTGGCCAAAGGCTCGACGCCGCCGGCGCTCGGCGCCGTCATCGCCGGCGCCGCCGCGTTG
>JAGQIK010000338.1 GCA_020431405.1 Myxococcales bacterium | reverse complement strand
TCGCCGCGGTGCGCGAAGAGATGGCCACGCGCGAAGAGATGGCCGTTGGGTTCGCCGCGGTGCGCGAAGAGATGGCCACGCGCGAAGAGATGGCCGTTGGGTTCGCCGCGGTGCGCGAAGAGATGGCGCACTACCACGACGAAGCGATGCGCGAGGCGCACGCGCGCGATCAGGCGTGGGCGGCGCGCTTGCGCCACGAGGCGAGCCAGCTCGGCGCGCAGCTACGCCACGAGCTGGCGACGCAGCTCGAGTACGAACGGGTTGCCTGGCAAAAGCAGCTCGATCGGCTGCGCGAGGACGTCTAGAAGGGAGACTTCTTGACCGACTCGAGGATGCGCGGCACGAAGTCCTTCTTCAGCTTGGCCCAGTCGTAGTTGATCTGGGAGCGCTGCAGCACGTAGAAGGCGTTGGGCTTCTGGATGCGGCCCTCGATGACGAAGCCGGTGGTGATGCGGAAGACCTTCTTGCCGCCGCGCCGCTCGACCTTCACGCCGGGCGCCTTCTCGTTCTTCTTCTGCGCCAAGGCGACGCCGCCGAAGGCCAGACCCAACATCGCCAGCGCGAGCAGCACGCTCTTTATGGTGGTCATCTCTCGGCTCCCTACTTCTTCTTCTTGGGGGTCTTCTTGGTCGCCTTCTTCGCGGCGTCACGGTCCTTGCGACGGGTCGCGCGGCGCGCGGCGCGCTCGGCGCGGCGTTTGGCGCGCTCGGCGTTCTTGATGTAGTCGTCGACGGGATCGTTAGGCTGCAGACGACCGGCCGTCTTGTACTGCTTGAAGTAGTTGATCGCCTGGTCGAGCTGCGCGACGCGCGTCTTGCCGTCGAAGTTGGCGTTGGCGTCGAGATACAGGATGCCTAGGTTGAACAGCGCCGAGGCGTAGTTGGAGCGCAGCGAGAGCGCCTTGAGCAGCGCGCGACGCGCCTTGGCCAGCGTCTTGGCGGCGTCACCGGCGCCCTGCTTGGAGGCCGAGCCACGATACGCCGCGCCGAGGTTGAGGTGCGCTTCAGCTTGGCTCGGCAGCTTCGACGTCGCCTGCTCGAGGGCGCGGATCGCGGCGTCATAGTTTTTGACGCGCAGCTCGAGCGCGCCGTAGTTGAGCCACGCCGACGCGTAGGCTGGATCGACCTCGGTGGCCTTCTTGAAGTTGGCCAGCGCCTTCTGCTGGTCGTTCTCTTTGAGCTTGAGGTGGCCGTAGATCTCGTAGCAGGCGCCGATGCTCTTCTTGATGTCGAGCGCGCGGTTGCAGACCGCCTCGGCGAAGCCGAGCTTGCCCAGCCGGTAGTACGCCTTGGCCATCACGACCATCGCGGGGATGTACTTCTCGCTGCGCTGCAGCGCGCGCTTGGCCTCGAAGATCGCATCCTGGTAGCGGCCGGCCTGAAGGCGGCTCTCGGCAGCGCGCACCTGCGCCACCGGCTTGGGGCCATCGTCGGCAGCCGGCGCGGGCGTGGCGTCGCCACCGCCGCCGGCGGGTTTGGCTGGCGTCGCCGCACCACCGCCGGCGGGCTTGGCCGCGTTGTTGTCGCCGCCGCCGGCCGCGTTGTTGTTGCCGGCCGCGTTGTTGTCGCCGCCGCCGCCGCCGGCCTTCTTCGCCGACTTGACGTCGTTGGGGTTGGCGGGCTTTTTCTTCTCGCCGCAACCGGGCGCAACCAGAAGCAGCGCCAGAGCGCCTGCGAGCGTCGCGAGCTTCATCGAAATGCTCCTCAGCGGTGCACCCATTACGGGTTGACCGTCTCGACCTTCGGCGGCTTGAGCAGCGGGTACTTCTGCGGATCGAACGCGTTGAGCCGCTGGCGTGCCTGCTCGGTGTACGTGTTGGCGATGCCGAGGTTCGCCGCCCGATCGACACACGCCTTGTAGGCGAGCTTGGCGGCTTTCTCGAGCGGCTCGGTGTTGGCCGCCAGCGCCTGGTCGAGCTTGTCCTTGTACATGTCGACCGCGTCCTGGCCGAGCTTCTTGATGTTGCGCGGCACGGGGATCTGACGGAACGCCGCGGCGACCTGACGCGCGACGTGCTCGAGGATCGTGCCGTTGCGGAACGCCGCGGCCACCGTCCACTGCGCGCGCTTGTAGCCGTAGACCGCCTCGAACTCGCCCTTGAGGCGCACGCCTTCCTTCTCGAGCCGCTTCTTGCCGTTGGCGACGGCTTTCAGCCCGCCGCTGATCTTCTTTTTGAGGAACGGCTTGAGCTTGCGCTCGGCGAGCGTGAAGGCGGCCTTGGCGGCGAACTCGGCCGCGTCCGAGCCGGCCTTCTCGCCGCTGCGCGAAAACGCCCGCAGCGTCTGCTTGTAGTACTTCTCCGCGGTGCGCCAGTCGCGCCGCTTGCGCGCCGCTTCGGCGATCTGGAACGGCGACTCGACCACCAGCGGACCCGCGCCTTTGGCGCTGCCGTACTTGCGCTCGAAGCCGCGGAAGATCGACGTCATCTTGGGGAAGTTGTCGAGCTTGGCGAAGCACTCGCCGGCGCGGAAGTAGGCCTTCGCCGCGCGGCCGCGATCGGTGACCGAGCGCGCGTAGCGCAGATAGAGCGTGGCCGCGCGCGAGTACTGGCGGTCGTTGAACAGCAGCTTGGCCGAGGCGAGCACCGCCTCGTCGCGGTGCTCGTTGCCCTTGAAGCGCGGCGTGTCGGCGAGGATCAGGTAGTTCTGAACCGCCTTGTTGAACGCGAAGAAGCGCTCGTAGTTGACGCCCGCGCGCCAGACGCCTTCGCCGGCAAACTTGCTGTTGGGGTACTTGGTGTAGAGACGCTCGTAGAGCTTGGTCGCCGAGAACGCGCGCCGCGAGCCTTCGTAACAGACGGCGGCGTTGTTGAGCGCAGCCGGGGCGTCCTTGGCGTCGGGCGCCTCGTCGACCAGCTTGAGATACGCCTTGGCCGCCGCGTCGTAGTACTTGAAGCCTTCGGGCTTGTTGCCGGCCTTGATCAGCTTCTCGGCCTTGGTCTGCAGCGCCACGGCGCGCTTGAAGCGGATGCCCTCGAGCAGCGCCTTGGTGCCTGCCACGGCCTGTTGGTTGGCCTTGCCGCCGGTGCACTTGCCGCCGCGCAGCTCCTTGGCCCACTTCTCCATCTTGGCGAGCTTGTCCGTCTCGGCCATGCCCTTGTCGATCTGGTAGCTGACGAGCAGCGCCTGCGCCGCGTTGGCCGCGATCTGGCTGCCGCAGTACTTCTGATAGAGCTTGGCGAAGCGCTCGCGCGCCTCTTTGACGTGGTTGTAGCGGAACGGGATCTCGGCGGCCTTGTAGGAGAGCTTGGGCGCCTTGTCGCTCTTGGGCAGCACCTTGACGTAGGTGTCGAGCGACTTCTGCCACTGGCGGTAGACGTCGGGGATCGACTTCTCGGCGCCAAGCTTCTGCGTCGCCTTGGGCACCTCCGGCGCTTTGAGCGACGGGTTGGCGCCGATGTACGTCTCGTACGACTTGGTCGCCATGAAGGCGGCTTCCTCGCGGTAGCGATCGTCGAGGTTCGAGTCGCGCACCGTGCCGAAGGCCTTGGCCGCGTCGAGGAACTTCTGCGAGTAGAACAGGCAGCTCGCGTAGGAGTAGCGCACCTCGTAGCTGTTCTTGGTGTCGGGGAAGCGACCGAGGTAGCGCTGGTAGGCGATGGCGGCGAGGCCGTAGTGATGCGCGGCCTGCTTGAGCAGTGTGATGTCCTGCGCGATGGCGCCCTTCTTACGCAGCCGCTGACCTTCCTGGTGGTGGTGCACGGCGGCGCGGATCAGCATCTGCTCGTCGAACTCGCGCGCCTTCTTGAGCGCCTTGGGGTTGTTGCGGTTGCGCTTCTCCCACTCGGAGCCTTTGCCGAAGAGCGTGGAGAACTTCTCGCGCGCGGCGATGGCCTCCTGACCCTTGGTCTGGCGGTCGAGCGAGAGGACGATGCGGTCCTGCAGCTCGGGGTTTTCCGCGCGGTAGGGCCAGCGCGAGAGCATCAGCCGGTAGACCTGAACGGCCTGGTCGTACTTCGTCGTGTCGAAGTAGATGTCGGCGAGCTTGCGGTAGACCTCGTAGACGTGCTTTTCCTTCTCGCGGCCGGCGTAGAACTTCTCGATGCGCTGGATGCCCGTCTCGGTGTCGGGCACCGTGTCGCCGTCCCAGTCTTCTTCGGCGAAGCTGATGCCGAGGTACTGGATCGACTCGGGGCGCATCTCGGAGCCGGCCTTGCCCGTCTTTTCCTTCTCCTTGTCGGCGAAGACGACAAGGTTGTCGAAGTTCTTGATCGAGGCCATGAACTTGTCGGCGCGATAGTAGGTCCACGCCAGCTTGTAGAGCGCTTCGTCGTAGTAGGGGTTGTCTTTGAGGCCGAGCTTGATCACGCGACGGTAGGCGGCGATGGCCTGTCCGAGCTCGTTCTCGTCGAAGTGGTGCTCGCCGACGCGGATCCACGCCTCGGCGTTGAAGCGCCCTTTGACCTTGAGCGGAACGCAGTTGTCGTAGACGGCCGTCTTGAGCTCTTGCGACGAGTCGACCTTCTTCTTGTCTTTGCGCTTGCCCTTGCCCTTGCCTTTGCCTTTGCCTTTGGCCGCCGTCGCGTCGGCGGTGGCGCCGCTGCCCGAGCCGCTGCCCGCGCCCGCCGCAGCGTCGTCGGGTGCGTCGGTGAGCGGCGGCTGGTAGCGGTTCTTGCACACCAGCGAGAGGAACGCCTGGTTGCCCTGCTTCTCTTTGCCCATCTCGGACAGACAGAAGCCGAGCAGGTAGTACGCGCCGCCGACGAGGCGATAGCGCGGGAACTCGCGGATCAGGCGACGGTGCAGATCGATGGTCTGCTGGTAGTTCTGTTTGGGCGGCGTCGGCGCCGTGGCGATCTCTTTGCGCTCGAACTTCTTCAGCTCGGTTTCGTACTGCTCGGTGCGCGTGAGGTACTCGTCGTTGGACTTTTCGAAGTAGAGCTCCGCGAGGCGGAAGATGACGTCCGGCGTCCAGCGCTTGTCGTTGGGGTAGCGGCGCAGGAAGTCTTCGAAGAGCGTGATCGCGGCGATGCGACGCACGCGCTCCTCGGCCTCCTCCTTCTTGATCTTCACGCCGTAGCCGGCGAGCAGCTTCTTGCGGCGGAACTCGTAGGCGCGCTTGACGATACTGTTGACCGTCTTGCGGTAGCTGTCCGCCGCCTGCTTGAAGCTCTGGAGGTCTTTCTGCGCGTCCTGCAGCGCCTTCTCTTCGGCAGGCGACAGCGGCTGCGCGCCGGCGCTGGCCGACAGCGCGACCGCAGCGCAGAGGACGACGACGAGCGTGCTACGCGTTGCTTTGGTGTTGCGAGCGGCCATCGGTTAGTCCTTCTTCAAGACTTCTTTGAACTCGTCGTCGAGCACCTTGAGGTCGAGCTTCTGCTGCTGCACCAGACGTGAGACCTCTTTAGTCTTCTCGTCTTTGAGGGCCCAGGCCACGTCGATGATGCCGACGTCGGCGCGAACGACGATGTCGTAGAATCGTTTCGCGACCTTCTGGAAGCCCTGATGCGTCACACCGCCGGCGACGAGGTCGGTCTTGCCCTTGTACTCGGTGGCCTCGACCTCGTATTTGCCGACCAGCTGCTTCTCCTGGCTGATGACGGTCTTGATCTTGACCAGCTTCTGATCGACCTCGCGCTCGAGGCGCCCGTTGAAGGCCGCCACCGTCGCGTCGACGGTCGACGCGCGCTGCATCAGGCCGGACAGCTGATCGAACTCGGCCGCGTCGCTGCCCGACAGGCGGCTGCGCATGCCCGCCAGCGCCGCGTGCTCGCGCTGCACGATGCCGTTGTATTTGCGCTTCAGATCGCGCTCGGCGACCTCTTCGGGGCCACCAACGCCGGCGGCGTCGCGCGCGTCGGCGAGCTGGCGCTGCAGCGTCTCGAGCTCGTTTTCGTGCGTCTTGATGAGCGCGCGCATCGCCTTGGCCTCCTTGCGGAAGCTGTCGCGCTGGCCCTTTGCCGACGACGACGCCGTATCGGCGAAGTACTTCTCGGAGGCGATCAGCTGCGCCTTCATGTTCTGCAGCACCACGCCGAGGCGTGAGACCTGCTTGGCCAGCAGCGAGATCTCGCTGACCTTCTTGCGACGACGCCGCTCGTAGCCCGCCAGCGTGGTGGGCAGCTTCTTGATCGTGTCCTCGAGCGACGCGCGCTCCTGCGCCAGCTGGTCGAGCTGCGCGCGCTCGCTGGCCGACGCCTGCCCGATGACCAGCGCGCGCTCGCGGGCGAGGATGCGCTGGCGCGCCTTGGTGATGCGGTTTTCGACCTCGAGCGAGCTCGCCTTGGCCGTGGCGAAGGCGGGGAAGATCTTGATGCGCGCGGGCGAGTTGACGGCGCGCTCGAGCCGCGCGATGAGCTTCTTCGTCGAGTCGATGTCCTCTTTGATCGTGCGCACGTCCTTGACCAGGTGCAGCGCGCGCTTGACCTCGTGGTTCTCTTTGACCCAGTGCACGGCGATGTCGGGCACCTGGATGGTGACGGCCAGGTCGCCGAGGTTGCGCGCCAGCAGCACGTCGAAGAACACGTTGGGATCGGTGTGCTCGCTCATGATCTGCTTCATGCGCTTGTGCACGGGGGCGAACTTGTCGCGCGTCTTCTGGAAGAGGTCCGTCGCGCGGCCCCACTGCTTGAGGCGGATCAGCAGGTTGCCCTGCAGCACCTTGACCTGCGGGATGAATGGGCTGTTGGGCTGTGCCAGCACGAGCAGCTCGAGGGCGCGCAGCGCGCGCTTGTACTTGCCGGCTTTGACGTAGGCCCAGCAGATCTCGTAGAGCGCGGTATCGAACTCTTTGGAGCGGCGCGAGACCTTCTGATACTGGTCGATGGCCTCGCTGATCTTGTTCTTCTGGTAGAACAAGCGACCGAGTGCGAGGTGCGTCAGCTGGCGGACGTGCTTTTCGGCAGAGCTCTTGGGCTGCACGCGCAGCAGCGACTGGAACACCTGCGCGGCGCCGGCGTAGTCCTTCTTGCGCACCAACGCGGCGCCCACGAAGTACTGGCCCTGCATGTAGTAGTCCTGCCCCTGCGGGATCGAGCGGAAGGCCGCGATGGCCTGGTCGATGTCGCCCTTGAAGTAGAAGTACTTGCCCTTGACGTAGGGCACCGAGGGCTTGAGCTGCGCCTGCGGGATGTTCGCTAGCGCGGCGAGGTAGCTCGCCACGTTCGACGTGTCGCCGGTGTGCAGCGACAGCTCGATCAAACGCTGCAGTGCTTCTTGGTAGTAGCGGCCTTTGACCTCGTTGACGATCTTGCGGAAGTAGCGCCGCGCGCTCAAGAAGTCGCGCTTCTGGTAGAGCGAGTCGGCCAGGTAGAACAGCGCCTCGGGGTATCCGCGCGTCGACTGGTACTTGGTGACGTAGTCGAGCAGGATGATCGCCGCGCGCGTGTAGTCGCGCAGGTTGTAGAGCACCTGCGCGTCGACGAGCCGATGCTCGGCGAGCTGTGACTGCGCGCCGGCGGCGGCGTTGTGTCGGATCGCCAGCGAGCGCGCTTGCTGCTCGAGCTCGGTGAGCTCGCGCGCGAGGCCGGCAACGCCGCGCGCGTTGGCGGCGGGGGCGAAGGCGAGTACCACGGCGCCGAGCGCGGTGGCCGTCGTCAACGTTAGCGCGCGGTGACGTCGCGCGTCGCGTCGCTGCATCGGCTTCTCCTCGACACGACCGCAGTCGCGCCGACATCCACGAGATGCCGGCGCGCTGTCGGTGGTCATGAGCCTGGAGGGAGGACCGCCCAATGTAAGGTGCTACTGCTTCTTGCCGACCTTGAAGAGGTTCGTCTCGAACTTGATCGCCGGACGATCCTTCAGCTCGGTGGTGATGTTGCCCTTCTCGAAGGCGCGCACCGTGATCGCCGTCTGCCGGCCTTCACCCGCGGTGAAGGTGTGGCTCGAGCGCACGCGGAAGCGGTAGCCCTTGAGGTACGAGAAGATGCCGTAGCCGTGGCCGCGGAAGACCATCTGAACGGTGATGGTGTGGTTGCCCGGCACGATAGAGCCGTTGAAGACCTGGAAGTCGCGCTTGTCGTCGAGCGAGCCGCTGTCGTCGGTCTTGGAGAAGATCTGCGCGCCGTCGACGGCGTAGACGAGCTTGACGAGCCGGAAGGAGCTGCCCATCTCGTTCTTGTGCTTGATGATCGCGCGCGAGCCGGCGATCACGCCGTGCAGCACGGTCTCCTTGAGCAGATTGAGACGCGCCTTGGAGCGGAAGATGCGCTCCTTGAGCTCGTTGACGCGCGCTTCGAGCTGCTTGAGGCGCACGTTGTAGTCGCCGCCGGAGGGCGCCGCGGCCTGATCACCAGCGGCCGCACCACCCGCAGCCGCGCCCCCGGCGCCGCCCGCGGCGGCGTCGCCCGCTTTGGCATCGCCCGCCTTAGCGTCTCCGGCCTTGGCATCGCCGGCCTTCTTATCGCCCGCTGCTGGTGTCCCACCACCCTGCGCGAACACGTTGGTCGACCACATCGCGACCGAAGCTATCAGTAC
>JAGQIK010000337.1 GCA_020431405.1 Myxococcales bacterium | reverse complement strand
TGCGTGCGCATCATTCAGTAGTCACGGTCGCAGGTCTCTGCGAGCGACACACAGCACGTCCCAACGAACCTCGAGGAGGCTCTCATGAAGCGCCTTAGCTGCGCGCTATTGCTCGCGCTCGCCCTCGCTGCATGCGGAAGCGCCCGCCCCGTGACCGTCGAGCGCGGCCCCGGCGATGACGTGGGCTACCCCGGTGAAGGCACCACCGTCGTCATCGTCGACGGCGTGACGTACGTCGTCGGCGGCGACCCTGGTGTCGACTGCGTCGACTTCGAAGGCGAGTGCATCTCCATCGGCGACGTCAAGAACCGCGAGTGCGGCTCCACCAACGCCCAAGCCGACGTGGTGGTCGTCGATGGCAAGGTCGTCGAGGTGATCTGCTATCCGCCGCGCAGCGCGGGGCAGGACATCGGCGAGGTCGGCGAGAACAAGGACGGCACGGTGACGGTTCCTCAGAACGCCGGCCACACGGTGATCACCTTCAAGCCCGAGACCAACGGCACGGCTACCGACGGCGACCTGACCATCGACGGTGAAGGGGTCGCGCTGATCGGCAACGGCGTGGACAAGACGATCATCGGCGGCAACCTCAAGATCGCGTCCAACAAGTCCGTCATCCGCGGGCTGACCGTGCAGGGCAACGTGACGTTCGAGAAGAACTCGAACAACGCGTCGATCTCGTTCTGCAAGGTCTACGGCAATCTCGAGGTGCACAGCAACGACACCAGCGTCATCGCCTGCCAGGTTTTCGGCAACGTCGAGGTCAAGGGCAACAACGACACGGTCGTCTACACCGGCGTGGGCAACAACTTCAAAGTCGACGGCAAGCTGGCCGTCTGCGCCGGCAACTACGGCTTCGACGACCAGAACGACGACCACATCGTCGACGTGGCCGAGGAAACCGGCGAGATCGCATGTAAGTAACGGCTGCGAAGGAGTGGCGGCGGCGTGCGTATAATGGCTTAACTCCGGAGCAGCCATGACCCGCAAGCGTTCTGTCCTCCTCGCCACCGCCGTGATCGGCATCACGTTCACGCTCGGCGCCTGCAAGAAAGAGCAGCCCACTGCCAGCGCGCAGGCGAACAAGAGCGAACAGCCCGCGGCCGCCAATGCGCCGACAACGCCGCCCACCACGACACTCGACGTGCCCAAGCCGGGCGAGCCGAGCAAGGTCGTGCAGAACTCTTACGGCGGCGCGGGCGGCCACGACGACAGCAAGTACTACCGGCTCGTACGGCGCAAGCTGCCGCTGGTCAACGCCTGCTACGCACGCCAGCGCCGGCGCAACCCGCAGCTGCGCGGCAAGCTGACCGTCGAGATGACCGTCCGTCCCAAGGGCGACGTCAAAGACGCGCGCGTCGTCGCCCGCTCGATCAACAGCCCGCCGCTCGAGGGCTGCGTCGTCGCCACCGTCAAAGGCTTTCACTTCGCCCCGAGCCGCGGGCGCGAGCCGACCACGCTGACGCTGCCGCTGCTCTTCCGCTAGCCGCTCCGCCTCCCCCGCCGCTTGTGCGCCGCTGACGCGTTGGCCTACGCTTACGCGTCGCATGCGCCCGCTCTGCACAGTTCTGCTGCTGCTGCTGCACGCTGCCCCCGCGGCAGCGCGCTTCACCCCCGTGCTGCGCGAAGACGTCGCCAAGCTGGTCAAGCGTCGCGCGCGCGTCTACGTGGCGCGCGACTGCCGCATGGACAAGATCTGGTACATGCCCGGCGACAGCTTCGTCGCCACACACCGCATCTCGGTGGGCGGTCGCTACTACGATCGCGGCAAGATCGGCTGCAAGGGCGCGGGCAGCAAGTGCGAGATCGGCATCTGGTGTCTCTCCAAGACCCCTGTCGACTACTCCTA
>JAGQIK010000336.1 GCA_020431405.1 Myxococcales bacterium | reverse complement strand
GCTAGCGGCCGACAGTTTCACGACCCAGGCAGCCACATTTTCGCGAGCCGAGCTCGCACCAACGCAGCAAGGAGCCGACTAGCGACGATCAGCGATTGACAAACGTGGCCCCATAGAAGGCTTCAGGTCGCGCCATAGGCTCGCGCTCGGTGATGTTGAACGGTGGACACACCGCTACTTCAGCGAGCGCAGCGCCTGCTCGATGCTGTCCTTGGCGGCCTTGGTCGCTGCGAGGCGCAGAGCTTCGGCGAGGGAAGCGCGGGCGGCGGCGATGTCTTTGTTGGCGAGCTGGCAGCGCGAGAGCACGACGCGGTAGTAGGACTTGTTCGGGGCGAGGTCGATGGCGCGCTGGGCGTGCCACAGGCAGGCGCTGCCGGCTTTGCGCCAGCGCAGGAGGTTGGAGGCGCGCAGGTGTTCGCGCGCGCTCTTGGCCCAGGCGCGCAGCAGGGCGATGGCGCGCTGGTGTTGGCCGCGGCGCAGGAGGACGCTGGCGAGCAGGTAGCGGGCGTGGCGGGCCTGGAAGGCGGCGGCGGCGTGCTGGCGCAGCAGCGCTTCGAGATCGCGCTGTGCGGCGGCGTCGTCGACGGCGCGCACGCGGTGGATGCCGAGGTGTACGTGCTCGACGATGCCGAGCAGCGCGCGCGCGGCCATCGCGTGGTCGCCTTTGGCGCTGGCGTCGGCGGCGACGGCGCGCAGCAGCTGCTCGCCGCGCGGGCGTTTGCCGAGCCAAGCGCAGGCGCGGCCGATGTCGAGGCGCGTTTTCAGCGACGCGGGTTGGGTGCTCGGCTGCGCGGCGTTCGCGTCGCAGCGTGCGATGGTGCGCCGCAGGCGGGCGAGCCAGCGCACGAGCCCGTCGGCCTTCTGCGGCCCATAGCTCAGCGGCAGGCCGCGATGGTTGAGCGCGAGCAGGCGCGGCACGGCGTAGCCGACACCGAAGCGGCGATCGGTCTCGATACGCTGCGCGCGCTCGTCGACCGAGATCGACAGCGTCGTCACACCGGCCAGCGCTGCGCGCACGCGTGGCCGTGCGAGCTCGCGCTCGAGCATGCGGCAGGGCAGACAGTGGGCCGAGACGACCTTCACGACGACCAGCTTGCCGCCGCCGGCAGCGGCACGACGCGCCGCTTCAGCGGGCGCGCAGCTCGGCCAGTCGCTGGCGTGCGCAGCCGGTGCCTGCGCCGAGGGACGCGGCTGTCGACAGCCAGCGGCCAGCGCGGCGAAAAGGCATAGCGTGGCGAAGGATGGCCTCACGCGCGACATCGCGCGCAGCGTGTCAGTAGGCCGTGGTCTCGGTCAAGTGATGCGGCACGCCCTTGATCTTGCGCCCCTCGGACCACAGCAGGTAGTCGATGTTGAGCGCGTTGGCTTCGATGCCGCGCGCGCGCAGCGCCTGCTCGAGCAGCGCCGAGGCGTAGATCGTGTGCGCGCGGATCTCGACCTCTTCGGCGGAGCCGGCGCGGATCTTCGCGCCGCGCGCGATCTTCTTTTTCAGCGCGGCGGAGTAGCGGATCAGGCCCAGGTGCTCGAGCGTGCGCGGCACCTGGTAGTCGGCGAAGACGGTGAGCTGGCCGATGTCGGGCACCTTGAAGTGCGGCGTGGCCTGAAACCGACCGTACATCTCGGCGATGGCGAGCTGCGCGCGCTTGTCGATGCGCACGGTCTTGCCGCTGCGCGGATCGCGCACCTGGTCGCGGAAGCTCGGAAACTCGGCGACCAGACGCTCGACCATGCCGTTGCCGCGGTCGTAGGCGCGGTAGTTGGCGGCCTTGGCGAGGTTGATGAACTTGCCATCGTACTTCTGCAGCAGCACGCGCCCGACCTCGTTGAGGGCCTTGACGCGCTCGCGCAGCATCGGCATCTCGCGCTCGATGCCTTTGGCGCCGTCGCCACTGAAGATCGCGCGCGCCTGCTTCTCGCTGAGGTTGGCGAGGTACTTGGCGTCGAGCACGGGCACGCCGCGCTCCATCGCCGCCTTCAGCGAGGCGACCATCGCCATCGAGCCGCGCCACGGCACGCCGCCATAGGTGAAGGCGTACTTGGTGTCGGCGTCGCCGTGGAAGAACTTGTAGTTGATCGCGCTCGCGATCAGGAAAAACTGCATCTGGTCGGCGGGGCTTGCCGTGTGGTCGATGATCACCGGCAGCTTCCAGTCGGGGATCTCGAGCTTGGCGCCGCTCGCCGCAAACTTGGCAGCGTAGCGCTCGATAGCGGCGATGTTGCTTTTGACGTGCTTGGAGGTCTCGACCACCGGCAGCACGCTGCTCAGCACGGGGTTTTCGCTCTTGGCCGCAACCGCGCGCACGCGGCGCTGGATCGGGCGCAGCGACTTCGCGCGCCGCGCCTCGCGCTTCTTCTTCGGCGTCGCGCTGCGCCAGCCGGGCAGCCGCAGCGTCTCGTCTGCGCGCGAGCGCGAGCGCGTCGACGCGCGCTGCACCGCGAAGCGCTGCTTGAACAGCGGCGCCTTGCCCTTGACCCGCAGCAAGCGCGAGCGGGCGCGCAGCGAGGGCGGCATCGTGAGCAGGTGCCGGCGCGCGCTCGCGGACGCAGGCGCGAGGACGGCGGCGATCGCGATGGTGATGGCTAGGCGGCGCATGGTGCCCAGCGCTAGTGCACTCGCCGTTCCGGGCCTTGCTGGGGTGATTACAGGCACTTACGGGGCACCCCGGCGGCCAGCCCAGCTTCTGCAGCCACCGACTCTCGGCGAGCCCGATCTTTTTTTCCGCGCCACGAATCCTTCTCGCCTCGAGCTGGCTCTCTAACGGTGAAAGGGAAGGTAAAACGCTATGTCCAGCTTCTTTGCTACCAATGAAGGCGCCATCGATCGCATCCTGCGAGTCATCATCGGGCTCGTGCTGCTCAGCCTCACCATCGTCGGCCCCAAGACGCTCTGGGGGCTCGTCGGCCTCGTCCCGCTGCTGACCGCGCTGGTCGGCATGTGTCCGCTTTATCGGCTGCTCGGCATCAACACCTGCGGCCGCGCGGGCTGCGGCGCGACGAGCTGAGGGCGCTCTGACGCATGTCGGACGATGACGACTTCGCGCTGTTGACGCGCACGGCGCAGGGCGACCGCCAGGCCTTCGGCCGCTTCGTCGACCGTCACCAGGCGGCGCTGCTGCGCTATCTGCGCCTGCTCGCGCGCGGCGCCGCCGACGCTGAAGACGCCCTGCAAGAAACCTTCATCGGCGCGCTGCGCGGCGCCGCCAGCTTCGAAGGCGGCTCCGCGCGCGCGTGGCTGATGACCAGCGGCCGGCGCGCGCTGCTGCGGGCGCGACGGCTGCGCGCCGGCGAGCCCGCGCGTCACGAATCGCTCGACGAGCTCGGCCAGCGCGCCGGCTGGGGTGATCCCGGCGGTCCGCAGCGCATTGCCGAGCAGCTCGAGGCGCGCGAGCTGGTGCACGCTGCGCTGGCGGCCCTTTGCACCGAGGACCGCGAAGTGCTGCTGCTGCGCGACGTCGAAGGTCTTTCGGCGGCCGAGGCGGCGGGCGTGCTCGAGCTGAGCGTCGCGGCGCTGAAGAGTCGGCTACATCGCGCACGACTGCGGCTCGCCGGCGAGCTGCGGGCGCGGTCGGCCGAGGGAGGCACGGATGGCTGAGCAGCAAATCATCGGCGGCCTGTCGTGCGGCGACGTGCTGGCGCGCCTCTCTGACTACCTCGACGACGATCTGTCGGCCGAGGAGCGCGCCGCCGTGGAAGAGCACCTGCGCGGCTGTCGCTGGTGCGAGGAGCTCGGCGGCGCTGTGAGCGCCGTGGTCGGGTCCCTGCGCGAGCACCTCGGCACCGCGCCCACCGTGGACGACGACGTGGCGCGGCGTCTCGCAGAGCGCCTCGCGCGCGAAGAGTGAGCGCCGTGTGACGGATTCGCCGCGTCGTCGCCAAGCTCCAGGAAAAGCCTAAAAGCCTGGAGAGACGCGTGCGGAATGTCAGATCGCTTCGACCGCTGACGCGGCCGAATTTGCTCTCGCAGAAGCGAACGTGCGCCCTGTTGGGTGCGGTGCTGCTGGCGACGTTGTCGGTGCAAGGGGGGTGCACGACCGACAACCCCGGCATGTCGACCACCGACGGCGCACGGGACGCCGCCGCCGACGGCGCGTCGGCGGGTGACGGCGTCAGCGCCGGCACGGACGCGCCCGGCGGCGGCGGCGGCGATGGTGCGAGCGCCTCCGATGCTGCGGCCGCCGACGCGGCCAGCGGACGCCCACTCGGCGCAGGCTGTGGCAGCGCCGCGCAGTGCGCCAGCGGCTTCTGCGCCGACGGCGTCTGCTGCGAGAGCGCTTGCGGCGGCACGTGCAGGCAGTGCGACCTCGCGACGGCGCGCGGACGCTGCATGCCGAGCCTCGCGGGTACGCAATGTCGCGCGGCGCAGTGCTCGCCGCAGAACGACGGCGTGCTCCAGCTGGCGCACTTCTGCAACGGCGAAGGCAACTGCGAGGCGACAGGCGACCTCGAGTGCAAGCCCTACGGCTGTGATGCGGCCAACGCCAAGTGCTTTACCAGCTGCTCGCCGGCCAGCGCCGCCACGCAGTGCCAGCAAGGCCAGCAGTGTCAGAACAACCGCTGCGGCGGCAACAACGCCGGTTTGCCGTTCGGCGCGCCGTGCACGTCGGCGGGGCAGTGCGTTTCGGGCAAGTGCTCGGGCGGCGTCTGCTGCGACGCCGACTGCAACGGGCAGTGCGAGACGTGCAACCTGCCTGGCGCAGTAGGCAAGTGCGTGGCCGTGCCCGACGCGACCGCACCTATCGACAGCGGCAAGACTTGTCCCACAGGCTCGTCGGTGTGCGGCTTCGACGGTCTCTGCGACGGGCGGCGCCACTGCCGCGTCGCGCCGCAGGGCACGCCGTGCGGCACGGCCACGTGCACGGACGGCGCCGAACGGTCACGCCTCACCAGTCAGCAGTGCAACGGCGACCGCCAGCAGCCGCAGTGTGAAAGCGACACCAACGGCTGCGGCGACTACCGCTGCAACGCCGCGGGCACCGCGTGTCTGCAGAGCTGTAGCGGCGACGCGCAGTGCCGCCAGGGCCGCTTCTGTGTCGCCACGCGCTGCGTGGAGTGCCGCGACAACAACGACTGCGGGCCCAACCAGCAGTGCGGCAGCGACGGCGACTGCCACGGCGGCAACTGATCCTCCTCCGGGCTGCGACCGCAGCGCTACTGCGCGATGAACGTCGTGGCGCCGCCACGCAGCTGGCCGTCAGCGTCGATGTACGAGTCGAGCATGATGCATTCGGCCGGCTGCTTGCCGAGCGCCGCGCTGCGGTCGGCGCTGTCGGGGCAGGCAAGCCTTCGCACCAGCTGTCCGCTGATCGGTCCTCCGAGCGTCGGTGCCGAGCCGTCGCGCTGCACCGCGCAGGCCTGCGGCACGCTGCAGGCGTGCGCCGTGGAGCTGTACTGCTGGCCGTTCTTGTCGACGACGCAGTCGAGGCAGTAGATCGCCTGCGCGTTGTTGAAGCGGTTCTTCGGTGAGTTGCCGTTGCAGCCCTGACGATTGTTGTTGTTGTCGAGCGGATTGACCGGACAGCCGTCCTTGTCGAAGAAGAACAGCCCCGAGCCGAGACCGCTGTTCATGTGTACGAAGTAGGGCGTGTTGTGCTGGTTGTTTGTGTTGCGCCCGATCTCCTGCTTGAGCAGGTTGAAGAAGTTCGCCTGCGCCAGGCCCTTGACGTTCTTGTTGGCCATCAGCGAGACGAACTCGTTGTACTTGCCGAGGTCCATGTCCGAGTTGAGGTGGCAGGTCACGCAGTAGCGCGGCCCCTCCTGTTTGGTCGAGACTCGACCGCGGATCGAGTGCGGCATCATCGCGTCGTGGCCGCCCGCGCCAAAGCCGAGCTGCGGGTTATTGCCGTTGCCGTTGCGGTCGCTGAAGAAGAACGTCTTCGACGTCTGGCCGAAGCGATCGGTGAAACGGTAGAACAGCTGCGTGCCCGCCGCGCCGGGGGCGATCTTCTGCGTGCTGCCGTTGACCAACAGGCTCGCGATCAGCGGCGACTGGTAGGTGAAGCCGGCGTTGGCCTGCTCGCTGACGATGCGCTCGCCGGTGACGTTGCTGAACAGGAAGTCGTTGGGGTTGTCGTTGTAGCGGTTCTCGAGGTGACAGCCGATGCAGTTCTGCGTCCACGAGGCGTGGCAGCTCGCGCAGGAGAGCTTGTCGGTGTGGCTGAAGCCGTCCTTGGCGATATGCACGTTGCTCTGCTTGGGCCCGATGCCGTCCGTGACCGAGGCGTTGACGCGGCCCATGGCGTACGAGGCCTTGGCGTTGTAGATCGCCGTGCCATCGGGCTTTTTGCGGCCGTCTTGGTAGATCGTGCTGCGCGTCTGCGGGATGTAGTGCTCCTTGCCGTCGCGACGGCTGTACAGCCAAGCGTCGCCGTTGCTGTCGCAGGTCACGTTGTTGATCGCGCGGCCGTTGTTGTCCGACGCGCACGCGGCGCCGCGCGGGTTGTTGCCCGCGGTGTAGGGGCTGCAGGTGACCTTGCTGTCGCAGGCGTACTTGTCGATGCCGCCGTGGCAGTTCTGACAGGTCACGTGCACCACCTGGTCCATGCGGCTGCGGATGGTGGTGCTCTTGTTGTTGTGGATCTCGGTGCTGCCGTGACAGTCGATGCAGGTCAGCCCGCGCTCGTAGTGGATGTCGGCCGGAATGTCGTCGCGACCGTCGCCGTCGTAGTCCTCGTACTGCAGGTGCTGGTTGGCGTTGCGGCCGTTGAAGGTGTTGTTGTTGACCTTGCGGCTGTAGAGGATCGGGTTGTTGGCCGTGGTCTTGAAGCTTTTGGGGTTGGCCGGGTACTGGTCGCCGTTAACCACGTCGGCGTTTTGGTCCATGCGGAAGCCCATGAACTGCAGAACGGTGCGGTTCGAGCCCTGGTGGCATCCCACGCAGGTGTAGAGATCCTGGCCGAGGATCGTCTGCTGCGCGCCGCCAGCGAGCGTCACGGTCTTGTAGACGTTGCGGATCTGGTGCGACATGACGTGCGAGCGCTCGCCGGGCTGGATCGCGTCGGGGTCTTTGGGCTCGTACTTCTTGACGTGCGGGTCGGTGCTGCGGCTGCGGCCGTCGAGGCTGTAGCGCATGTGGCAGGCGGTGCAGCCTGACGAGCGGAAGTCGCCGTAGCGGTTGTTGGCGCCTGCGCTGCCGAGGTGGCAGTCAGCACAGGTGTTGTCCACCGCCGAGAAGAGCGCCTTGTGCAGCGGCGAGTCGGGGATCACCTGGTTGTTGGCCGTCAGGTATTTGTCGAGCTCCTTGGCGCGGTAGGCCGGGTTCTTGTACATGCCCGTGGTGTCGCCCCAGCGGCTGAACACCGGGAACTCCTTGAGACGCGGCACCGAGCCGAACTTCGGGTTGAGCGGGTCGTAGCTCGGATCGCTGAGGGCGCGCCAGCCGTAGTCGGCCGCCGTGTTGCCCCAGTTGGTGTTGCCGAACGCGTTGGGCAGGCCGGCGGCGTAGCTCAGCGAGGAGAAGAAGCCGAGCGTGCCCGCGAAGGGCGAGGCCTGCACCCAGGCGGCGTGGGTGCCCATGTGGCAGCCCGAGTTGCCGCAGCCGCGCCCGTCGGCGACGACGCGCAGGTCGCCCGGGTTGCGGAACTGCAGCCAGTCGAGCGCCTTGTAGGTCTTGCCCGCGACGCTGTAGTCGCCGAGCTTGTCGATGCCCGACAGCGTGACCGCGAGGTGGAAGGCGCGCGCGTCCTTCTTCTGCTTGTTGCGGTTGCCGACCTCGGGCGGAGGCGGTACGTGCGCGGCGTCCTTGTCGTCGAAGGCCGTGCCGTCGCCGCCGTGGCACTGCGTGCACTTGATGTACGCGGTGGGCCCGAAGGGGTGTGGGTTGGAGAGGCCGGGGCCACGGTAGTCGTTGTTCTGCGATCCGTTGTGACAGCGCATGCAGGCGTCTGCCGGCTCGAGCGCGGGCGCCGCCGTGGGCGGCGGTGCGCAGCTCGGATCGGGGTTGCACAATCTCGGGTCGCACTCGCAGCAGGCCAGCTTGGCCGCCGCGTTGTCGGGGCTGTCGTTGCAGCGATCGAGCGCGCTGCAGTCGTAGGTCTTGCCCTGGTACTCGAAGGCGTTGCAGTCCTGAGGCGGCGGGGGGACGTCGTCCTTGGGAAACTCGGGCGCGACCTTGACGGGCGCCGTGGGGTCGGGCGGGTCGGTGCCAATGCCCGATGGACCCATCTCGGGGCCGCAGGCGCATAGCAGCAGGGTCAGCAGCGTCGCTATCGTTGTTTCTGTCTTACGTCCCGGCACTAGTGGCTCCCCTGTGAAGCGCCGAACGACTGCAACGCATATGCCGCTAAAATAGCGCGCTAAGTGATTGATTGACCGATAGCCGTAAGCGCATAGCGTCGTCGTCATGCAGCGCAATCTGTGGGGGTGTGGTCCCCAGTCGCACATTGTCCACGGTAATCATGGTAAAAACGATATGTAATGGTAGGCACAAAATTCTAGTACCATGCATGCATCATGATGATGCCGTCGACGAGCGCGTCTCCACTGCTGGTGCTGGTCTGCACGCGCACGTTGCCTGTGATGGTGATTCCAGGCAGCAGGATCAGGTCGGCGCCGAAGGTCGCGCGGTGGAAGTGATCGGCGCGCAGCTCGAGGTCGGCGTCCGAGAAATCCCACTTGGCGCGCAGCGCGACCCCGTTGAAGGGAAAGAAGCTCAGCTCGCTGTAGGCCGCGACGTGCGTGGTGACAGCGCCAGAGAGCGGCCTTTGGCGCCGACCGATGACCACCTCGCCGAGCAGCGTGAGCGGCAGGTGGTCCGAGTAGAACCACGGGTTGAAGGCCCACTGCAGGCTCAGGCTGCGCGTTTCTCCGCCATCGGCGAGCTCGCGGGTGCGGGTCATGCCGCTGACGCCGAGCTGCCAGCCGAGGTCGCGCCAGCCGAGCGCGATCATCGCGCCCCACCCGCTGACGCCGAAGAACGGTGCGTCGCCGGAGGCGAAGTCGTCGCGCTGATTGGGGCGAAACAGCGTGAGGTGAAAGTAGGGGTAGTTGGGCGCGAGGCCGACCTCCACGCCGGTCACTCGGCTGTTCTGGATGCCCTGGTCGAGCTCGACCTGGCGTCGGATCGGCGAGGTGTGGTCGTCGAGGAAGGTGCCGAAGGGCGGGATGAAGCGGCCCGCGCGCACGTAGAGCATGTACGGCAGCTCGTGCACCATCAGGAAGGCGTCCTTGACCATGTAGGGCGGGCGGCGCTCGAAGGTGGCGGCGAAGCCCTTGGACTTGGCCAGCACGCCGGCGTTGACGTAGGCCGTGACGTGACGGACGGGATGCAGCGCCACGTAGGTGTCGAGCTGCATCGGGAAGAACAGGTAGCGGCCCTCGTTGTTCCATAGGGCCAGGCGCGCGTCGATGCCGAAGGACAGAAGTGGGTTGGCCTTCAGGCCGGCGTAGCGTCCCTGATCCCACGACATGGTCGCCGAGCCGCCGAGCGGGCCCCAGAAGTGCGCCTCGAAGAGGCGGTTCTTCCGCTGGCTCTCGAAGTTGATGTACTCGGTCAGATGGCGCGAAGCGTCCTTGTAGCCGCGATGGCTGGCGAACATCATCGGCAGCGTCGCCTGGCCGAAGAAGCGACCCGAGACCGTGCGCATGCCGCCGCCGGTGGGATTGACGTGGCAGCCGAGGCACGAGAGCGTGCACTTGCGATAGGGCAGATCGGGGTTCTTCCAGCCGGTGGGATCGGTGTGGCAGTTGTCGCAGGTGCGCCCCGAGCGAGCGGCGTAGACCGGCAGCGCGTGCGCGGTCGTGCCGGCGCGATGGCCGAGCAGCACCAGCGCCGCGAGCGCGGTCGCGATGCCAGCCGCCGCCGCTATTGCTGAAAACCGTTTTCCTGCCACCGAGCCAGCACTGCTTGCTCGTAGAGCGTCAGCTTGCGTGCGCCGCCGGGCGGCATGTTGCCCGCGACGAAGACGGTCTCCTCGATACCGCTGAAGCCGGCGATCACGCCGGAGTAGGACGAATAGTCGTAGCCGCTGAGGTTGGGGCCGAGCTGCGTCTTGGGCGCGTGGCAGCCGACGCAGTAGTACGCCATCATCGGCCGCACGTCCCCGTCGTAGGTCGGCTGCTCGGGGATCGCGGCGGGGTCGATGTCGGCGAGGTCGGCAGCGCCGCAGCCGGCTGTGCAAAGGCAAACGAGGGATGCGAGGGCGACCGCGGCGAAGAACCGCAGCCGCCGGGGGCGGGGCGTCGGCGTCATCAGAAGGCGTACCCGCCGCCGACCCAGAAGCGTAGGAACTGGTCCGTGCTGTTGGTGACATCCTCGCTGTCGGCGCTTCCCTGGCGCGCCGCGCCCGCCTCGAGTCCTTGGAACGTCGCGGTGAAGCGCAGCAGCTCGAAGGTCGCGAAGTAGAAGATGCCGAGCTTGGTGCGGCCCGAGATGCCGGGACGCACCGCGAAGGCGAACGCGCCGCCGTTGCGCGTGCCGAGCGCCGCTAGCGCTTCGTCGCCGACGCTGTAGAGCGCGCGTACGTCGGCCGAGAAGCCGAGCGCCAGAAGCGGCGTGCCGAGCGGCACCTGCACGCCCGCGCCGAAGCGCACGAAGCGATAGTTGAGGGTCATCAGCGCGTTGTTTTCGCCGATGCTGAAGTCGCGCAGGCCCCAGCCCACGTTGGCTTTGAACTGCAGAGGGAAGCGCTCGCCGCCGAAACGCCAGCGCAGCACGAGATCGAGGAGCAGCTCGCGAGAGCTGGTCTCGAGATCCTCTGCGGCGCTGCTCAGCTTGCTGCTCGCCGAGACGTCTTGCGAGTAGCTGAGCGAGATGCCGACGTTGCGCCAGAAGCTCTTTGTCGCCAGCGCCAGTGGAAAGGCGACGATCGCGGCGCGCATTTCGGGGAAGGGGCTGCCCTCGTAGCGGCCGTTGGCCGCCGGCGCGCGACGCTCGAGCGCCAGCCGGCGCGTGGACATGCCGAGCGAGAGCGAGATCGCGACGACGTGCGTGAGAAACGTCCCACGGCGGTTGTTCTCGAGGCCGTGTCCGTTGCCGTCGGCGTCGCTGTCGTCATCGTCGTCGTGCGCGGCGCGCCGAACCGTGGCGCGCGGCTTGACGCGAGCGCGCGCGTGGGCACGGCGGTGCTTCTTGCGCTTCTTCTTCGGGGCGGGCGTCTTGGCGCTCGCCGCCGGGCTGACCTGAAAGCCCAGCCCGTCGTCCTGGATCGGTGCGGAGGCGAGCAGGGCGTGCGAGCGCGCGTTGCCCGTGGCAGCGGCGGCGCCGCGTTGCCGGCTGAGCCGCGAGAGCAGGCGTGGATCGAGGCGCGGG
>JAGQIK010000335.1 GCA_020431405.1 Myxococcales bacterium | reverse complement strand
CTGGCCGCGGAGCCGTCGTCCGCGGCACATCCGTGCGCGACGCGCCGGCGCTGGCGGCGCGATCGACGAGCGCCAGCGCCTCGGCGTTTTGCGGGTCGTAGGCGAGGGCGCGATCGAGCGCGTCGAGCGCGGCGAAGGCCTCGTCGGTGTCGATCAGCTTGCGCGCGCGCGCACACAACGAGCGCACGCGGGCGCTGTCGAAGCGCTCGCGCTCGACGCGTGGGTTCTTGCAGAGGCGCGCGAGGGCGACGCGGCGCGCCGACGCGTCGAGCGCCGCGCTGTCGAAGCTCTGCGCCATCTCGCGCGCGATCGAGCCGTCGGCAGGGCGCTCGCGCGCCTCGCGCGTCAGACAGCGCGCGACGAAGCCCGACAGCGCTTGCCCCACGCGCGCGTCGGCCTGCTCGAGCGGCGTCGGTACGCCGCGCAGGATCGCGGCGACTTCTTCGGACTGTCGCTCGCGCGCGAACGGGCGCTCGCCGCTGCACAGCTCGTAGGCCAGCACGCCCAGCGACCAGATGTCGCTTGGCGGTCCGACGTCGCCGCCTTCGATCTGCTCGGGCGACATGTACGGCACCGAGCCGACCACCACGTCGTCGTCGGTGAGGCGGCTGTGGTCGTGGTGAAGCGCGAGGCCGAAGTCGAGCAGCACGACGCGACCGTCGCGCCCGAGCATCACGTTGTCGGGCTTGAGGTCGCGATGCGTGAAACCGGCGGCGTGCAGCGCGGCGAGCGCTTCGCAGAGCGGCGGCACGAGCAGCTCGACCACCTCCGGCCCGAGCCCGCGCGCGTTGCCGCCGACCAGCGCGCGCAGCGTGGTGCCCGAGACGAGCGGCGTGACCAGAAAGCGGCGCCCCGCGCCGTCGGTACCTTCATCGACGAGCGCCAACAGCCCCTCGTGCTCGATGCGCGCGTAGGCCTCGAGCTCGCGGTCGAAGCGGCGTGCCGCGGCGCTGCCTGCGGCCGGCGCCTCGCGCAGCAGCTTGAGCGCCAGCTCGCGCCCGTCCTCGCCGGCGACGCGAAAGACGCGCGCGTGTGCGCCCGCGCCGAGCTCCGCGAGCACCTCGTATGGGCCGATCTTTGCCGGGATCTCGGCGCTGTGGGAGATCTTGGCGGGGCTATGGGGTTCGGTGCCGCTCATGGGTGAACGTATGCGCGGGTTTATACGAAACCCGCGCGCGATCATTCCAGCGCCACGCGCACTTCGACCCCCGACTGCTCGGCCAGCCACGAGGCCGACGCGGTGCTGGCGCGCAGGTGGATCGCCAGCCAGGCGGCAGCAAACCCGTTGGTGATGCGAAAGACCTCGGCGGGATCGCGGTACTTCGGGCCACAGCCGTCTTCGATGCCGGCGAGCATGATCGGGTGGGCGCCGATGATCTTGGCCGCCTGCGCGATGTCGTCGCCGCACATGTTGGTGAAGCCGAGGTGGCCCGTGCCTTCGAGGGCGACGAGCGCCTTGGGCGGCGGCTGTTGCAGGTAGCCGGCGACGAGCTGCGTGTCGTAGGGCGCGGTGACGTCGTCGGTGCCGCCGATGTAGAGCGTGGGTACGTTGATGGTGCTCGCGGGCGCGGCGAAGAAGTCAAGCGCCTCGGTGTTGGGCGAGATCGGGATCGCGACGCGCACGCGCTCGTCGCGAAGCGGGCTCTTGCGCGCGACGATGAACAGCGAGGTGAAGCCGCCGAAGCTGTGGCCGCTGGCGGCGACGCGCGAGAGGTCGGCGAGCGCCTCGATGTCGCCGCTGGCGGTGAGGGTGCCGGCCTCGAGGCGATCGAGCAGCGCCGAGAGATCCTTGGGACGCTCGACGGCGTGAAAGGCCGCTTGGTCGAGCGGGTTCTTGCCGTCGGAGGTGTCGTAGAGTGTGTTGCCGGGGTGGTCGGGCGCGACGACGATGTAGCCGTGGCTCGCCAGGTGCGTGCACAGGAAGTGCGACTGCACGCGCGAGCCGGCGTTGCCGTGTGAAAAGAGCACCACCGGAAAGCCCTCGGCGCGGTCGGCGGCGCCGAGCGGCGCGGCGTCGCGCGCGGCGCGCTGCACCAGCGGCTGCGATACCAGCCCGGCCGCCTCGATGGTGGCGCGCACATCGGCGGGCGCTTCGGCGAGCAGGTCGACGCTGTCGCGCTCTTCGGCGCCGTCCGACAGCGCGGCCGGATACCACAGCTCCACGCGCAGCCGGCGCGCGTCGCGCGTGATCTCGACGGTGCGCACGCCGACGGCGAATGCACCGCGCGCGAAGGGATCGGGTGCGCTGTCGGGGCCTGCGCCGCGCGGGCCGTCATCGCCGCAGCCGCTCGCGGCGGCGAACAGCACCAACAGCGCCAACGCCAGAATCGTTGCTCGCGGCAGCACGACGTGATCATAGCGCGTGGTTGCTCTGCTCGGCGGGTCGCGACGATACTGGTGGGCATGAAGACGACGATGGTGTTGGGGGCGATGTTGAGCTTGTTGATGGCGGGCGCAGGGTGTGGCGACAGCAGCACGCCGGCCGGTGATACGTCGCGCGACATGCGCGGCGAGTCCGTCGCCGGCGAGACGGGCGTGTCGGACACGACGGTGGACGGTCCCGCGCCAGACACCAGCGTCGATGTCGCGCCCGATACCGCGCCCGACGCCGCGCCCGATGCCGCCGCCGACGCGGCGCTCGATGTCGCGCCCGACGTGGCGCCCGACGTCGCGCCCGATGCGACGCTCGACACGGCGCCAGACACTGCACCCGACTCGACCCTCGATATGGCAGCCGACATCAGCGTCGACGCCATCACCGACGCGGGCAGCGACGCCGACGCCGGCCGCGCCTGCACGCCGCTCAACACGGGCAGCGGCTTGGCGGTCAACCAAGCGTGCAGTGGGCCGGCGGCCTGCGCGTCGGGGCTCAACTGCATCAACGGCAGCTGCGCCGCGGCGCTCGCCAGCTGCGCCGCGATCAAGACGGCCTGGGCGGCGGCGCCCGACGGCCTCTACTGGCTCGCCGGGGCGACAGCGGCGCTGCGCGTCTACTGCGACATGACGCTGCAGGCCGTGCTGTGCAGCGAGGTGCAGGGCACGCACGACGGCAAGGCGCGCGAGGGATCGAACCTCGACTACACGATGGTCAGCGTGCTCTTGCCCGACAGCTGTCTTTGCGAGATGTGGGCCGTACGGGGCAAGGCCGACAACCACCCGCTCGACAACCTGAGCCCCACCACGACGCCGCCGCCCTCGATGACCACCTGCCAGGCGTTGGGGTTCATCGCCGACGGTACGCACGACGTCTGTGCCTACGGCGGCGGCAGCGGCTACAGCAACTGCGGCTACACGGCCACGCCGCTGCATCGCTACGGCAACCGCTGCGTCGGATGCTCGCTCAACAACGGCCAGTACAGCCAGTACACGCTGCAGGGCCCGATGACGTCGGCGTCGATCCTGTCGGACTTCAGCGGCAGCGCGCGCGCGCGCTGTTACGTGCAGTAGCTCGGCGAGGGGCGCTACACTGCGGCTCGTGAGTCGCCCCGAGCTCGAGCTGGTCGTTCGCCCCGCGCAAGGTCGCGCCGATCTGCGCGCGCCGCTGACGCGCACGCTGACCACCATCGGCTCGGCGGCCGGCGCCGACATCGTGCTCGCCGGCGTGCCGGCGCGTTGGGCGGTGGTTCAGCGCGACGGCGACGGCGCGCGGCTGCGGCTGCT
>JAGQIK010000334.1 GCA_020431405.1 Myxococcales bacterium | reverse complement strand
TGACGACCCTGCGCTTCGCGGCGTCGATCTACCTCACGCCGCTGATGAAGTTCGAGCTCGACTCGCCGCTCGATAGCTTGCTTGGAACGATCACCAGCTCGGCCGGCGACATCGGCGAGATCCTCGCTACGGCCGCAGCCACAGCCACGCCCACAGTCGAAGCCTCGAGCTAGCGCTCGCAGGGCACGGGCGACGGGCACGCGCCGCTTTGTGGGAGCGGATAGCTCTGCTTGCAGTAGGCGACGTTCTGGAACGTGTTGGTGGCGAGAAAGTCGATCGGCGGGCCGCTCCAGCCGCGCTCGATGCCATCGCCTGCGCTGTCGGCGATGGTCGAGTTGGTGACGAAGGCGCCGGCGGGCTCGCCGAGGATCAGGATCGCTGCTTCGTTTCGTCCGGCGCTGCTCGAGGGGCGCGCCGGGTTGTCGCACGAGAAGTTGTCGATGCCGGTCTGGCCGCCGGCGTACTCCACGCGCACGTGGTCGAGCTTGTTGCGGGCGTCGGGTTTGAGGCCGAAGCGCAGCCCGACCCAGTCGCCCGCCGCCGGCGTGCGCTCCGCCGAGGTGAACACGATCGGCGCGCTGGCCGTGCCCTCGGCGACGACGGCGCCGGTGGCTGGGTTGGTGCCGGTGGCAAACTCGATGGCGAACATGCCGCCCTTGCCGAAGCGGATGTGCACGCCGGCTTCGATGGTGAGCGTCGCGACCGTCGTGGCCGGCGCCGCGCTCACGCGCAGCTCGGGCGCGTTGGAGGTGACCAGACCGACGCGATAGGGCACGCCGCGATCGTGAAGCGTCATGTCGACGGCGATGTTCTCTGCGCCGCCGCCGCCGGGCATCAGGATCTCGTCGACGGCGTTGCCCGTGTAGCTGCCGCTGGGCAGCGTGCCGAGCCCATTGGGCCACGCGCGCACGGGGTAGCTCCCGGCGCCGCTGATGACGAGCTCTTTGGAGTCGGCGGTGAACGCGCCGTGTCCCTCGATGGAGACGCCGTGGGTGTCGGCGCCGCTGATGGTGACGTGATCGACGTGCACGAGCTCTTGCGGCGCTGGCTGGCTCTGGTCGCCGAGGATGGCAAGCGCCGCGCCGTTGCGCGCCGCGTCCGAGCCGCCGCCCTCGAGCGTGACGTAGGCGAGGCGCGCGCTGCCGCCCTGGCGCACGAGCAGCCCGGCCCATGGCTTGCCCGGCTGATCGGCGACGAAGCGGATCGGCCGGTCGGCGGTGCCTTCGGCGACGAGCGTGCCCGTGTCGGGCGTGTTGGGACCAGCCACGTCGATCCCGTGGTCGGCCGCCAGCCGCACCTCGCTGCAGGGCTCGATGGTCAAGGTCGCACCCTTTTGCACGCCGAAGCTGAAGGTCACGATGTGTGGACCCGTGGCGGCAGTCCACGTCTCGTCCGCCGTGATGTGCCCCTGATGCATCGTGGGGCCGCCGGTTGGCGCCGCACAGGTTGACTGTGTGCCGTCGCTGTCGCTGCCGCCGCCGTCGGCGACGGGTGTGCCGTCTGACGACGAGCACGCTGCAAGAAGGATCGTCACGCACCAGACCCGAACGAGCCGGACGAGCGCTTGTGTCATGCCCACAGTGGAGCAGAGCGCCAACAAATCCACCAGTGGCTCCCGTGGGCGCCACTTCGCGCGCGAGCCGCGGGCGCTACCAGTGGAAAAGCACTTCGAGGCGCGAGGCCTTTTGCGCGGGGCTTCCATCGGGCGAGCGCCCGCGCGCGACCTCGAGCAGCGGCTTGTAGAGCTTGTGGTCGAAGGCCTGAATGCCGCGCGCGCCGCCGCGCAGCGCCTGCGCCGAGGCGACGTGCTCCATGGAGAGCTCGAACTGGATCGCCGCGCCCGGCACGGGGTCGTCGCTCTGAAAGCCGTTCACGCGCGGGGTGAGCAGCGCGCGCGTGGTGTCGTGCACGTTGATCACGCTGCGGCCGACGCCTTGCACGTCGGTGCGGCCATTGATGACCTTGCCGCCGCGCGTCACCAAAAAGTGCGCGCCCTGATGCGACACGAGGCGGTTGAGGTCGACGCCCGAGCCTTTCTGCCCCAGCTTGACGACCTTGTCGCCGATGCGCCCGGTGATCATGCCGCGCGTGTCGACGCTGATCGTCGGGTTCTTGAGGGCGGCTGCTGACAGCGGCGTTACCTCGTCGGGCGACGCGCCGTTGATCCAGATCTGCGTGCGCCCGCGACGCGCCTTCGCCACGGCGTGAATGTCTGCTTCGCTCAGCGTGCCGGCGGCGCCGGCGATGCTGATCACCAGGTCGGCCTGGGTCATGGCCTGGTGCTTGGACATCGGGGCGGCGTTGGCGCTCACGGCGGCCAACGTCGCCTCGCGCTTTTCGGGTGCGATGCCGGCAAGCTTGTTGGGGATCACCTTGCCGGTGTCACCGTCGATGAAGCGCCCCAGATAGGGCACCAGCGCCGCGTCCACCAGCTCCTTTTTGACCTGCTCGCTGGGGTCGACGGTGAGCACCTTGAAGCCCTGCTGCTCGAGCACGCGCGCGATGGGCGAGCCCATGCTGCCGTGGCCGATCAGCGCCACCGTCTTGTTGAGCTTGACGCCGCGCCCGGCGAGGGCGTGGTACTCGCGCAGCGCCTGCGTCAATACCGCGTAGCCGAAGATGTTCGAGCCATCTCGCGACTTGGGCACGCTCTTGGCGTAGTTGACGATGTTGTAGGGGATGTCCTTGATCGCCAGCAGACGTCTGATGCCGCGGCTGGTCTGCTCGTAGCCGGCGAAGAGGTGACTGTAGCGGCGCAGCTTGGGGTCGCGTAGCGCGGCGATGACCTCGGTGTGCAGCTTGCCGCCGTCGTCGCGGATCAGAAACTGCGGCGGCATCTTGGCGATCTGCGCTTCGCTGAAGCCGTCGCGTCGAAGCTCGGCGACGCGCTGGCGAATCCAGCGCCTGACGAACGCGCGGTCACCGCCGATGGGGCCGCCTCGCATCTGAAAGCCGGTGGTGTGCAGCGCGGTGGCGGCGCGCGGATCGAGGAAGTGCTCCTTGTCGGTCCAGACCACCACGTTCTTGGGATCGGCGCCGCACTTTTGCAGGTAGGCGACCGTGTTGCCGCGCAGCGGCTCGCGCGACAGCACGCCGCGCACGGCGCCCGGCCGCGGGCCGCCCACGCGAAGCTTGCCGTAGCGCGAGATGGTCCAGTCCAAAAGCGGCATCTCGGGCAGCAGTCGATGGAAGGCGAGGGCGCTGGCGCTCTTCTTGTTGAGGCCGTTGAAGACGGTCCAGTAGTTGACGTGGTCGAGGTCGAGGTTGGTGATGTTGCCGTCGCCGAGGGTCGCCTTGTTCAGCTCGGCGTAGAAGCGCTGGGCCTCCTTGGCGTAGGCGGCCTTGCGACCGTTGCGACCGAGCCTGCTCGGCGCGAACAGCGCGACACCGCGGGTCGGGTGATCCTTCCAGCCGGTGGGCCAGCGTTCGGGCTGGCCGTCGAAGACGAACGCCTCGGACAGCACGTTGAGCACCGTGGCCGGCATCAGGTCGGCGGGCTTTACGCGCTCCCAGATCTTCCAGCTCGAGCTCGCCTTGGGCGCACGTCGTTGCAGCTTGTGATACTCGAGCCGCAGTCGGTCGAGGAACGGCGTGCGCTCGGTGGCGTGCAAGGCGCGCCGCAGCCACTTTTGCATCACCGCGTGGCCCTGCGCGCTGTGTGCCTTGCGCATCAGCGCCCAGACCTGGATCGCGTAGGCGCCGCGGCCGTTGGGGAAGTTGGCCTTCTTGTCGGCGAGCGCGGTCGCGCTCAGCGCCACCACGAGGGCGGCGGCGATAACCGACCGGAACGTCGAGCGAACGGGCACGGCGGGGCTTACTACAAGATGCGCGCCAGCTCGGGCGGCCGAGGCGCCGCGTAACCCCTCGGAATTGCGTGATGTGTCGACTTGTAAGCGGCGCCTATAGCCGCGTTGGTGGCAGGCTGACTGACCAATGGTGGGGTCGAGGGAACAGGTCAGCCGCGGTGAGGCCAACGCGTGATCACGCGCGCGCCGCCGCCGGGCCGCGGGCATAGCTCGAACGAGCCACCACAGCGGCTCACCGCGGTGTGCACGCTGGTCAGCCCGATGCCGTGGCGTGCGTCGTCACTCGGCTCGTCCGGTCGCGACAGCTTCGCGATGACGTGATCGGGAAAGCCCGGACCGTCATCGTCGACGACGATCTCGCAGCAAGCGCCCTGGTCGCGGGCCGTGACGGTGATCAGCGAGCCGCTGTGCAGCAGCGCCGCGTTGGCGTTGAGCACGAGGTTGATGATGACGCGCTCGACGCTGGCGCGCGACGCGTAGAGCGTCACGCCAGCCGGCGCTCGAACGCGCAGCGTGTTGTGGCCGCACAGCGCGCTGAGCGCCGGTTGCAGCTCGTCGAGCAGGGCGGCGACATCGAGCTGCTCGGGCGCGCTCGGCTGGCGGGTCAACAGCCGCTGCAGCTGCTCGGTGACCCGTTGTAGGTGCTCGGCCATCCCGAGCGCGACGTGCTCGTCGCCGAGCTCGAGCCCGCCACGCAGCACGATCAGCGCGTTGTTGACGTCATGAAGAAAGATGCGAGCGACCTGCGTGCCGATGTTCGCGGTCGACGCCACGTCGAGCCGCAACGCGTCGCGTACGCGTTCGCGCCGCAGCGCGCCGACGAGCTGCCCATCGTCGACCACTGGGACCACCGCCGAGGCGCCGCCGGGGGCGAGGATCGCCGCGGCTGCGCTGTCGGCGGCCACCGGATTCACCACCTCGCCGGGCAGGTCGACGATCTGGCGCGTGCGTGGATAGCACAGCACCTTGCGCGGCTCGAGGACACGCCAGCGCCGTTCGCTGCGCGCGAACACGTGTTTGCCGGCGGCCAGCCTCGAGAGCACTTCGCCGAGCGGCGTGCGCTCGCTCACCTCGGCGGCCGGCTCCATCAGCGCACGTGCGCGCACGCTCATAGCTCGACCTGCTCGGTGACGCTGACCTCGATCTCGAGTCGCACGTGGAGCATGTCTTGCTCGTCCATCAGACCTTCGACGTGCCGCAGCATGATCGGCACCAGCCGCTCTCGGGGCAGCCGGCGCAGATGCACCTTGCGCACCAGCAGCGCCTCCACCGGCGAGTCGCCATCCACGGCGATCAGCTCGAACGCCTGCGGCACCATCTCTTCGACGGCCTTGGCCATCGCCTTGGGGCCGATCATCGCGCGCCGGCCGATGACCAGCACGCTGTCTACGGGTGGCAGCCGAAAGCGCGAGATGTCGATGCGCAGTCGAGCGGTGGCGCGGCCTGGCGACGCGATCGCGATGTCATCAACCGACTCAGTCATCACCTACCTCCGAGCCGCGACCTGCCGTCGTCGGCGCTGGGACCAGCGTATTGGCTTCCGCGGAGCAGTAGCCCGCGGATCACATGGGGAGACTATCTTGGCGCGCGCCGCCGAGGCGTGGCAACTGCTCGGCGGCGAATGAAGGCGGGAGGAGCCGAGGGAGGGAGGG
>JAGQIK010000333.1 GCA_020431405.1 Myxococcales bacterium | reverse complement strand
GCTGCTGCTGCACACCGACGTCGTCGCCGCAGTGGCCGCCGGCTGTCCGGTGGTAGCCAAGCCGACGAGCCGCGCGCCCGCGTTCGCCGAGCTTTACGCCGCGCTGCTCGAAGAAGCAGACCTCGGCCGCGGCGTGGTCAACGTCATCGCCGCGGGCGACAGCGACAGCGCGCGAGAGCTGGCGGCAGGCGAAAGCGATGTGCTGCTCTTTTCGGGCAGCCAGCGTGTGGCGTTGCCGCTGGTGCGCGAGCTCGCCGAGCGCGCCCCCGGCCGCCGCGCGCGCGTGCTCGGCTCCGGTCGCGGCGCGGCGTTGCTGCTCGCCGACGCCAACATCGAACAGGCGCTGCTGCACGTGGTCAGCGGCGCGCTCGCCGGCGCCGGGCAGCGCTGCACCAGCACGCGGCGCGTGATCGTCGAGCGGCCGCTGCTCGAGGACGCGCGCACGCGCCTGCGCGAGTTGCTCGAGCGCGTGGTGGTCGGTGCCCCGAGCCAAGCCGACAGCGCCATGGGCCCGCTGGTGGGTGAAGACCTGGCGCGCCGCTTTCTCGCCGAGCACAAGCGCGTCGCAGCGCTCGACGGCGCTCAGTCGGTGCTCGCCCCGACGCGCCTCTCGCGCCGCGGGGGCGCCTACGTCAGGCCGGGCTTGGTCGAAGTGCCGCCGGCGCAGCTCGAGGCCGCGCTCGCCGACGACCCCTGCGGGCCGCTGCTGGTGCTCTGCCCGTGCGATAGCCCCGAGCACGGCGTCGAGCTGATCAATAGCTCGCCCGATGGCCTCTGCATGTCGGTCTTCGCGCGCGACGACCTGCGGCGTGCGGCCGTGCGTGACGCGCAGCGCGTGGGGCTGTGCGTCTTCGACGGCCCGACCACCGCCTGGCCCTGCGAGCGGCTGCCGCTGGCGGCCAGCGGCACGGCCAGCATCGGCGGCGCGGCGGGCCTGGCGGCGACCATGCAGCTTTGCCAGCGCGGCGCGGCGGTGATCGAGCTCGCCCCCGAGATCGACCAGACAATGCTGCCACCGGGCTTAATCGGTTAGTATTTCCATCGCGGCGGCGCCGCGAGCAAATAATCAGATTGATTCGAGCGCTGACGCGCTCGAATTTTCCGAGCCAGATGAGCGACTCAGCGCTACACCGACGCATCCTCGTCGCCGATCGCAACGTCAAGTTCCTCGAGAAGACCGACGAGATCTTGGCCGCGCATGGCATCCGCATGGTGCCCAGCGATCAGGGCAGCCCCGTGGTGGCGCTGGTGCGCAAGGAGCGCCCCGACGCGGCGCTGCTCAACGTCGATCTGCCCGGCGCGTCGGGCAGCGAGCTGTGCCAGCGTCTCAAGTCCGAAGACGCCGCGCTGCCGGTAGTGCTGATGTTCAACGACGATGTCGAGGGCATCGCCGACATCGCCGAGCGCGCCGGCGCCGACAACTATCTAGTGCGCCCGCTCAAGCGCAACGAGCTGCTCTACGCGGTGCGCTCGATGTTGCGCCTGCGCAGGCTGCTCGCCGCCGCCGGCGTCACCGAGGCGGCACGCGAGGTCGGCTTTGTCGGACCGCAGATGTTCGAGCGCTTCCTGCGCGTCGAGGTGCGGCGCGCCGACCGCTACGGCTTTCCGCTCTCGGTGCTCGCCGTGTGCGTCGACGACCCACCGGCGGGCCTGGCGCAGCGTTACGGCCACCTGCTCGAGTCACAATTGCTGCCGGCGCTGGCCGGCTCGATCCGCGGCTGCATGCGCGACATCGACCTGACCACCTCGCGCGGCGAGGAGACGCTGGTGTTGATGCCGCACACCGACATGGAGGGCGCCACGCTCGTCGCCGAGCGCGTGCGCGCGCACGTCGCGTCGCAGCCCTATCACTTCGGGCGCGAGCAGCTGCAGCCGACCGTCTCCATCGGCGTCTCGACGATGCACGGCCGCCGCGTGGCCGCCGAGGAGCTGCTCGCCAGCGCGCGCCGCCGCGAGGAGCGGGCGAGCGCGGCCGGCGGCGACCGCGTGCACACGACCGGGTGATCACCCGCGGGTGATTGACACCCTCTAAGCACGCGAATACTCTGCCCTTCGTGATCCACACAACCCGTTTTCGCAGCGCGATCCTCGCGCTCGTCGCGCTGCTGGTGCTGCCGGCGAGCGCTGCGGCGCAGCAGGTGCCTCCAACCATGGGGGTCGACCAGATCAAGCCCGGCATGACCGGCTACGGCCTGACGGTCTTTCGCAACTTCAAGGTCGAGCGCTTCAAGGTCAAGGTCATCGACGTGATCAGGAACTTCCTGCCCAAGCAGGACGTGATCCTGGTGCGCGTCGCACATCCGGTGCTGACCAAGGCCAAGGTCGTCGGCGGCATGAGCGGCAGCCCGATCTTCATCAACGACAAGCTCATCGGTGCGCTCGCCTACGGCTGGCGTTTTTCGGTGGAGCCGATCACGGGCATCACCAACATCAACTCGATGCTCGACATGCTCAAGATCCCGCTGCGCGGCCCCAAGGCCAACCAGGCGCCGCGTAAGGTGGCGAGCGCCCGCGGCAGCATGCTGCGCATCGGCGAGCCGCGCCCTGCCGACCAACTCGCCATCGCGAGCCTCTCGCGCCGCGATCGCTGGTGGCGCCCTGGCCTGCCCTCGAGGCGTGCGCAGCGCGTCTCGCCGCAACGCATGTTGCAGCCGGTGTCGGTGCCGCTGTCGGTGAGCGGCTTCGCGCGCGAGTCGTACGCCGAGCTGCGCAGCGCGTTTTCATCGTTCGGCTTCGAGCCGGTGCAAGGCGGTGGCAGCGGCGGCAAACCCTTCGGTCCGACGAAGTTCGAGCAGGGCGGCGCCATCGGCGTGCAGCTCGTCTCCGGCGACAAGTCGATGGTTGGCACCGGCACGGTGACGACGATCAAGGGCAACAAGGTGCTCGCCTTCGGCCACAGCGCCTTCAACGCCGGCGAGCTCTATCTGCCCGTGGTGAGCGCCAAGATCATCCACACGCTGGCCAGCGTCTCGCGCTCGTTCAAGCTCAGCCGCCCGGCGCGCGTGCTCGGCGCGCTCGAGCAAGACCGCCAAGCAGCGATCCAGGCCAACACCAAGCTGCGCGTCGGCACGGTGCCGATGACCGTGCGCATGCGCGGCAAGTATTCCAAGGCCAAAGGCGGCGCCAAGGTCGACACGACGTTTCGCGTGCAGCTGGCCAAGCACCGGCTGCTCACGGGCAGCTTGACGCGCTCGGTGGTCTCGAGCGCGCTGTCGGCGGTGATGGCCGACATCGATCGCATGGCCTATCGCATGACGACCACGCTCAAGATCAAGGGGCGCGCGCAGCCGATCAGCATCGTCGAGCACAACCACACCGACGTGGGCGTGCGGCGCGGCGGGCTCTACTTCGCGCGCGGCCTGCGCGCGGTCAACGCGATCCTGAGCAACGACTTTCATCCGGTGGAGGCCGAGCGCATCGACGTCGACATCGACGTCAACTTCCGCGAGCTGGAGACAAAGATCGTCGGCGTGCGGCTGAGCTCGCTCAGCGTCGAGGCCGGCTCGCGGGTCAGCGTCTACGTCACGACGCGCGCCTACGGCGAGCAGCCCGTCACGCGTGTCTTTCCGCTGACCATCCCTTCGTCGCTTTCGGGCTCGGTGCTCAACCTCGAGGTCGCCGGCGGCTCGCGCGTCTCGCCGGTGCGCGCCACGCCGACCAACCTCGAGCAGCTCATCAAAAACGCCACCACGCTCTACTCCGGCCGCTCGCTGATCATCAGCCTCTACACGCCATCGCAGGGCATCACCGTCAGCGGCCGCGTGATCAACGACATTCCGGGCTCGATCTTCGATTCGCTCAACACCGGATCGCAAAAGACCGACGAGAGCTCCTTCCGCGCTGTCAGCCGCAGCGTCTTCCCCGCCAAACGCATCGTCGAAGGGCGCATGCACCTGCGCCTTCGTGTCAGGGACGAAAACGAGTAATGCGAAAACGACTACAGCTGCTCAGCGGCCTCGTGGCGCTGGGACTTTGCACGATCTGGTCCTCTGCGGGTGCGGTTCCGACGGCGGTCTTCGAAGCCGGCACGTTCAAAGAGCTCGACAAAGGCACGCCCAAGGGCACGTTGATCTCGTCGGAAGGCGAGGTCGTCGCCGGCCGGCGTGCGACGGCCATCGACAAGGTCGGCGTGGCGATGGTGTGGTGCTCGGCGCGTATCGGACGCTCGGTTTACTTCGGAACCGGCAAGCCGGCACGCATCATCACCGTGGCTGGCAACAAGGTTAACGTCGTCGCCGACTTCGACAAGAACAAGGACGCCGTGCTGGTGACCGCGATGATCGCGGCGCCCAACGGCAAGCTCATCGTCGCCACCATGCCCGACGCGCGCCTGCTCGAGGTCGATCCGGCGAGCGGCAAGTGGCGCGAGTTGGCGCGGCTGCCCAAGGCCAAGCACATCTGGTCGCTGGCCTACGACCGGCGCGGCGCGCGCGTGTACGTCGGCTCGGGCTCGCCGGGCAAGGTGTTCACGATCCCCGCTAGCGGCGGCAAGCCCACGCTCTACTACGACACCGCCGAGCATCACGTGCTGAGCCTCGCCATCGACGGCGCCGGCAAGCTGCTGGTGGGCTCCAACGACAAGGCGATCATCTACCGCGTGGTCGCCAAAGGCAAAGCGACGGCGCTGCACGACTTCGACGCCACCGAGGTGCGCGACATCGTCGTCACCAAGACCGGCCGCATCTACGCCGCCGTCAACAAGTTCCGGCGCAAGACGGGTGGCCTGCCGCGCTATGACCGTCCGACCAAGGGCAGCGGCACGGCGATGAAGGACGGCAAGTCGCGCCGCAAGCAGCACTACCGCGAGTCGGAGCTGCGGCCAGGCGCCAAGAGCGGCAAGGGCGCGCTGTATCGCATCGAGCCCGACGGTCGTGTCGAACAGCTGATCTCGCTGCCCAAGGGCTACTTCACGCGTCTGGGCATCGACCCGCAGGGGCGTGTCTGGGCGGCGGATGGCACCAAAGGGCGCGTCTACATCGTACGCCGCGACCGCACCGTGCTGACCGCCTTCGACCTCAAGGAGCGCCAGGCGCTGGTGGTCGCGGTGAACGGCAAGGAGCAGTTCATCGGCACCGGCGACGCGGGCGGGCTCTACCGCATCGGCGGCGCGGCCAAACGCCCCGCGTATCTGAGCGACGTGATCGACGCCAAGTTCATCGCCGACTGGGGCACCATGACGTTTCACTCCACCGGCGAGCTGAGCTGGAGCAGCCGCAGCGGCAACACCGCCACCCCCGACAAGACCTGGAACGACTGGCGCGCCGCGCGGCGCGCCGCGGGCAAGAGCGTGCGCATCATCTCGCAGCGCGCGCGATACGTGCAGCTGCGCGCGGAGTGGCGCGGCGCGCGGTCGAGCGCTGTGCTGCGCAGCTTCAAGCTCTACTACCGGCCTCAGAATCAGCCCGCGATGGTCAAGTCGATCACCATCGAGCGCCCCAAGCGCAAGAAGGGCAAAGCCCGCCAGCCGTCGCTAAAGCTCAAGTGGAAGGTCGACAACGACGACAAGGATCCGCTCGTCTACTACCTGCACTACCGCGAAGAAAACGGCGTGACATGGCACCGCATTCGTACGAAGGAGCCGATCACGAAGACGAAACACGAGTGGAACACCGAGACGGTGCCCGACGGCATCTACCGCGTGCGCGTCACGGCATCGGACGAGCGCGCCAACGCGCCCGAGCTGACGCAGAGGGGGCGGCGCATCTCGGCGCCCGTGCTGGTCGATAACCGCAAGCCGCTGGTCGTCGGGCTCACCGTGCGCGACCCCTGGATCTCCGGCATCGCGCGCGACACCTACAGCCGCATCACCAAGGTGCAGTTCTCCATCGACGGCAGACCGTTTCGCCTCGTTGGCGCCAGCGACGGCATCTACGACACGCCCACCGAGCCTTTCCGCGTGCGCATCCCGCGCGGCCTCCGCCCAGGCGAGCACATCCTCACCGTGCGCGCCTACGACGGCGCCAACAACGTCGGCGTCGCCCAGACGACCTTCGTCAAGTAGCGCGACATCGCTCGGCGCGCTGCATCGAGCGTGTATGCGGATACGTCTAGTCATCGCCGCTCCGCTCTGCCTCGCGCTCCTCGGCTCCGCGGCTTGTAAGGGCCCGGGACGGGATAGGAGCAGCCGGTTTTCCGCCAAAGGCATCCAACGGGTGGTCTTGCGCTGCGCGCGCGCGGACAAGGCACGCGTTCGCTACGTGGAGGGAGCGGCGGAGATCACGGTGCAGGCGCGAGCGGTCTCCGACACACGCGAGGGCAAGAAGCCAGGTAGAGCACGCTTCGTGCTCAAGGCCTACGCAGCGAACGAGTGCAGCAAGTGCGCTGGCACGCTGCTGATCGCGACCGCCGACGAGTTCGCCTACATGGACATCGCGCAGACGTTGGAACACGTCGAGCTGACGCTGCCCAAGGGGGTCGTGCTTTCGCGCGAGCCGCAGATCAACGACCGCTACGAGCCCGACCTGCGCCCGCCAGGCGCCAAGGCGCTGCCCAGCCGACACTGACCGGCGCGCCGCGCGTCGAGCGCCCACCGATTAGAAGGAAGAACGGCTCGCGTCGCCACGGACAATTCCTCGTGGCTAGTCGGCCGAACATTCGCCTGCTTCTTACCGCGCTCTGCGCCGGCGCTGGGCTCGCGCTCGGCCTGCTCGCGTTGAGCTCCTACCTCTCGTTCGACGAGTACTTGTTGCGCCTGACCTTGTGGCTCGGCAGCTAGCCGCGGTGGCCACGGCTAACCAGGGTCGACGTCGCCTGCTGGGCGACCTGCTGCTCGGCGCCTGCGTGATGCTGCCGCTGGGCGCGATCACGTTCGTGGTGCAGACGGTCAACCGCGGACGCGGCGAAGTGCTGGCAGCGATCAGGGGCTTCGACCCGTCGCAGCCGGCGCCGCTGCTCGGCGGGTGTATCGGGCGCTGCGTGACCAAGGCGGCAACCTTTTGGGGCGGCATCGCCATCGCCGTGCTGGCGCTGCTCGGCGCGCTGGGCGCCCTGCTCTATCTGCGGCGCCGCCTAGCGGCCGGGCCGCGGCGCTCGCTGGCGACGACGAGCGTGGTCTGCACGGCGCTGGCGGTGATGCTCTTCGGCGCCGGCATGACACTGCACACGCAGGCGCTCTACCACTCGCTGAGCGCGGCGGCCAGCGCGGCACCCGGGGAGCGCGTGGCGATCGTTTACGCAGCCATCACAGCCGCGGCGCCGCTGGCCCGGGCGTTCATCGTCGCCGCCATCGGCACGCTGGTCATCGGCCTCGTGCTCGTGCTGCTGCGCTCGCGGCGCGCGCCCGACGTCGCGCCCAGCGGGCGACTCTTCGTGCTCAGCCTGCTGCTGCTGCTCGCCGGCGGTAGCACATTCGTCGCCACGCGCGGCCACGCCGCTGACGCCGCGCGCTCGCTCCCACCCGCTGGAGGTGTTCGCCACCTCGTGCCAGGCGCCGGCATCAAGCCGCCACGCCTGCCGCTCGGCAAGCCGCTCGGCCACAGCATCGTGCTCACCGCCAGCCACGACGACGTCGTCACGCTCGAAGGCTCGGAGGTCGCCGTCGTGCGCGACCTCGTCGGCGACGACACGCCGCCCTGGGCACCGGTGCCCAAGCTCGTCACACAGCTGCGCCAGCACGCGCACAACTGGAAGGTCACCCACCCCAAGACGCCCTTCCCCGGCGAGCTCGCGCTCTTCGCCGACCTCCGTACGCCCAACCGCGCCCTCGCACACCTGCTCGCGAGCGCCAAGACGACCGGCTACCGGCGCGTGCACTTGATGACGTTTAGACCAGAGCTGACCCACAGCGCAGTCCTCGGCGAGATCCGCGCCCAGCGCGATCTGGCGGTGGCCGTCGATCTCGTCGACGGCGCCGCGCGCGGCACGACGCTGGACCTAGCAGCCAGCTACCAGTCCCTCGCGCGAGCCGCAGACCAGGCGAATGGCGCGGGTAGACGCCTGCGGCTGCGCGTACCGTAGCGGCCGCTTGGCAGCCGACGACGTCGACGCAAAGGCGTGCAGCGTCCCCAGCACTGAACGCCGGCCGCGGACGGGGGGGCGGAGCGGGGCGCAGCGCGAGCGTCGGAGGACGCCTCGTGCGTTGGTGGTTCGGGCGCGTTCGGGCGCGGCTGGCTAACGACGGGATGGGAGGCTGGCGGCCTGCGGGCGTTTGGCGCGCGTGGGCGGGGCGTGGAGGGTGCGCGGGCGTGCCTTTCGCGGGCCGTGGCGAGACGCCTCGCGACGTGGGGCGCGCGCGGACGTGGGGGCGCGGCGCTGATGGACTGTCGTGTTGGCGCGGCGGGCCGAGTTGCAGTGTTCGATGCGTCGGGGGACTTCGCAGCGTGTTTAGGCG
>JAGQIK010000332.1 GCA_020431405.1 Myxococcales bacterium | reverse complement strand
TTGGGATTCGGACGAGCCTGGCGGCGGCCCGCTGTGGTCGATGTCGCTGGTACGGCGGCACGAGCGGCAATCCCAATCGCTCTTGCCGGCCAGCTTGGTCGACGAGCTAATTGACTCGTCTCTCGCCGATCGCGGTTTGCTCAATTTTCCGACCGCAGCGCCGCCCAAGTTGACACCGGTCGCCGCGCGCATGCTCGCTGCGCTGCGCGAGCACGGCGTCACGCTGCCGTCTACCGCCGACGCGCTGCGCCGTGGCACCGAGCCCGCTCAAGCCGCGCTCCACCGACAAGGCTCCATCGCGCTCACGGCGCTTGCACTGTTGCGCCTCGTGGACCTGGTGCGCGACCCGGCTATCGGCGGCAACGACGGCAAACGTCTCGCGACGTCGGTCAAGTACGTGCTGCTCGAATACTTGGAGCAGGCCGTCGTCGACGTCAATTGGCAACGTGCCTTGCTTTGCGTCGACGCCGACGTCGCGCGCTTCATCAAGCACCCGCGCAACCACATCGCCAAGCAGGAGTCGCTGCAGCAGGCCTTTGCCGCAGCGGCGACAGCGGCCAAGCGCGCAGCCGAGTTGCGTTCTCCGGCCAAAGGCAAGGCCGAGAGCGACGACAGCGGCAATGGCAACGGCGGCGGCGGCGGCAAACGACAGCGCCGCCGCCGTGGGCGTGGGCGCGCCAACAACAACGACAACGCGCGGCCGGCGGCACAAGGCGGCGCGGACGGCGACAGCGGTGGAGCGAACCGCGGTCGCTCGGCAGAGCGTGGCGGTGGGGGTCGCCGCGCTTCGTCGCGTTCAACGTCTCGGGGGCGGGGCAACGATACACCGGGCAGCGCTCAACGGCGCCGTCAGTCGGGCGCTCGCGACCAGCAATAATGGTATTTAATGCCACACACGCCATTCGCGCGCTCTGTCGACGTGCGCGCACCGTCACCCGCCCCTCCCCCTCCCCCAACCCCGCTACTCGTCCATTCAGCAAACCGACGCCGCTCGTACGCCGGCTTGCGCACACACCGCGCGCCGACAGCACCGGTCCGGCGCGCGGCCATCCAAATCCGTTACCGCCGCTGGCGGTCGATCACCAACGACCCCGACGTTTTGGCGTTGGCGAGACACGGCTTGCGCTTCGTTTTTCGTTGTGGCGCACCGGCTATGCCGCGCCGGGCAGCGCCCATCTTTCGCGGCTCACCCGACCAGATGATCCAGTTGCGCGAGCAGCTCGACCAGTGGCTGCGCAACGCGATCATCGAGCCGTCCAACGACCCGCGCGACCTGCCGGCACTCCTCTTCCCGGTCGCCAAGGCGCACTCGACCAAGGCACGCTGGGTCCTCGACAGCAGCCGCTTCAACGACCACCTTCGACGCCAGCGCTTCAAGATGGAGGGCATCGCGCACATCCGCCACCTGATCCAACCGGGCGACTGGATGTGCAGCGTCGACTTGCAGGACGCCTTTCTCCAAGTGCCCGTCCACCGACAGCATCGGCGATTTCTCGCGTTCGAGGCGTTCGGTCAGCGCTACCGCTTTTGCCGAATGAGCTTCGGCACGAGCGTCGCGCCGTTCACGTTCACGCGCCTGCTCAAGCCGGTGCTCGCTCATCTGCACCGACTCGGCATACGCGTGTCGGCCTACCTGGACGACCTCATCGTGATCGCCAAAGACCGTCGCGCCGCGCTCGAGGCAGTCCACACCGTGATCAACCTGCTCGAGTGGCTTGGCCTGCCCGTGAACTACGACAAGTCAAACACCGTGCCGACTCGACGTTTGCTACACCTCGGCATGGTGTTCGACTCCGCCAACATGACGCTGAGCGTGCCGCGCGACAAGCTGCGCGCTATCCTCAAGGACGCCAAGCGCCTGCTAACGGCGCACGAGAGCGGCGCCGGCGCCACAGCTCGTCAACTCGCCGGGGTCGCGGGCAAGATCAGTGCGGCCGCGCCCGGTCTGCGCCAAGCCGCCGATTTCCGTCGCCACTCTATTCAGCGTTGCGCCCATTACGCGTTGCGGGCGTCACGCGGCGATTGGGATTTCAAGGTCCAGCTCAGTCGTTCGGCCATTCGCGATCTGCGGTGGTGGACGACATGGGCACCGCTCGGCTTCAACGGCGTCGCGCTGCACTTGCCCAAGGCCGACGCGACTTTGCACCGACGCGAGCGAGACGGGGTATGGCGCCGTGCTGCACCTGCGCGACGGTCGGTCGCTCACCGTGCACGGGTTTTGGCGCCGTCACGAGGCGGCTCGATCGTCAAACTGGCGAGAGGCGACGGCTCTGACGCGAGGTTGGTTCGCTTTCGCCTCGCGCATCCGTCGTTTTCGTCATTTGCGCGTGGAATCGGACAACATGACTGCAGTATCGATTCTGCGTCGCTTCGGCTCGCGCCACCGACACCTCGGTCTCGCGCTGGAGCCGCTTCTGCGCGCTGCGCTGCGTTGGAACGTCCAGCTCCAGCCAGTGCACTTGCCAGGCGTCGACAACTTGATTGCCGATCGCCTCTCTCGCATCGACCCTCCCTCGAACGAGTGGTCGCTGTCGAAGAGTGCATTCGATCTGATCTGCGACGAATTCGGTCGACCGACTATCGACTGGTTCGCCGCTCATCGCAACGCGCTGCTGCCCCGGTACGCAGCTCGCCGAGTCGATCTCAACGCGACCTTTATCGACGCGTTCTCGACGAGCTGGAGCAACGAGTTTGGCCTGTGGGTGCCGCCGATCAATCTCATTCCGCGCGTAGTCCAACGGATCATCAGCGACGACGCGCACGGCGTGTTGGTGGTGCCGGCGTGGCCGAGCCGACCGTGGTGGGCTCAGGTGACGGCTTTGGCGCGGCGCCAGATTCTATTGCCGTACTCGGCGATGGTCCCCGCGCCACAAGGCCGCCACCCTTTGCGCGACCAGTCGGCGCCCCCCCTGGTGGCGCTTCTGGTCTGAGCGCGCGCGTTGCCAACTCGATCCACGACTTTGCCTACTCCTCGTCGTATCGAGACCGTCAGGCGGCAGCCACCGACCGCCTGTTCGGCTTCATCGCTGAGCGGCGCGCGCCGCTCGCTTCTCCGATCAGCTGGCGTCATGTTTCGTCGCCACTCTTGCTCGACTACCTTCAGCACCGCTTCGACCAGGGCCTTGCTGCCTCGACCGTGCAGTCTGACGTCACGGCCTTTGACAACGCACGACGACGCCTCGGCCTGTCACCGTTGCGCGGCAAACCCAACGTCGAGCTGCTTTTGCGCGCTTTTCGGCGTCAGCGGCCAAAGCTCTCCAAGTACGCCGCCGCGCCGCCGCTGTACGCGCCCGTCGACGTGTTGCCGTTCTTGTCGCCGGTCGACACGTTTGATGGCCTGCGTGAGCGCGCACTCTATTGCTTGCGCGTCGAGACGCTGATGCGTCCCGGCGAGCCAGCCTCGATCCGTCGTTCTTCCGTGGTCCCTCGCGTCGACCTACTCGGTCGGCGCGTGGTGACCTTCCACTACTCGTCCAAAGGCTCCAACGCGGCCCAAATCGCGACCGACACCAATTACGTCTCGCACTGCTGCGACCAGTTGGCCGGGTCCGCTGACACCTGCCCCGCTTGTCTGCTGCTGCGTTTGTGCGCCTGGGTCGCCGCCACCCCCTTGGCCGGCGACCATGACGCGTTGTTCACCACCAAGTTTGGCGAGCCCTTGGCGCGCGCGACCTTGTCGAGCATCATCACATCACTGCTCCGGCGCGCCGGCCTGCACGCGGCGTTCACGGCCCACTCTCTGCGTGCCGCCGCCAACCAGGCGCTCGAGCTCAAGGGTGTCGCGGCCGAGCAGATTTGCGTTCGTGCCGGCTGGTCCATGGGCGCGCGCAGCTCTACGCGCGTTCGGCATTACCTGCACTTTCGTTTGGTGCGGGAAAATTTCGCTGCGCTGCTATTGATTCCTAGTAGCATTCATTT
>JAGQIK010000331.1 GCA_020431405.1 Myxococcales bacterium | reverse complement strand
CAGCGCCGCGCCCCCAACGCCTGCGCACGCACAGCGCCCCGAGGCGTCTCGCCACGGCCCGCGAAAGGCACGCCCGCAGCGCCTCCCACGCCCCGCCAACCGCGCCAAACGCCCTCAGGCCGCCAGCCTCCCATCCCCTCGCAGCCCAGCCGCGCCCGAACGCGCCCCAATCACCAACGCACGAGGCGTCCTCCCACGCTCGCGCCCCCCCCCCGCGCCCCGCGCTCCTGCGCGCCCCGGCGTTCAGCAGACTAGTTAGGCTCAAGGCCACAGGCCACAGGAGAGGGCGTCAGGCTTCAGGCTTCAGGCTTCAGGTCGAGCCGTAGGCTCGCGCTTCGCGCTTCGCAGCGCGCAGCAGCACGTCCTTATCGTGCTGGGTCGGCGCAACGAGCGTGGCACTGTTGCCAAGCGTAGCGGAGGCGGAGGTCGCTCGGCGGAGATCGGGGAGGAATGCGGTCGTGAGCTGGCATCGTGCGCGATAGCGCACGGTGCCCGTGAAACGAGCAGCAGGAGGGCCCCCGCCGCAGCCGAGGGACCTCCGCCGGAAGCGAAGCGTTCTCGTCCCGTCGCGAGCGGCGGGCGGCCGCTACGCGGGCGCTCGACGCGCGCAGACGGACCACGTGCTGCAAGGTGAGGCGTTCAGTGGCGCAGCCTACCGCTACATGCCCGACTTCTTGGCGTGCTCCATCATCTGCATGCCGTGCACCAGCGACGCGCCGCCGCGAATCGCGCAGGCGACGTGCACTGCCTCGGTCATTTGCTCGATGTCAGCGCCGGCCTCGAGTGAGCCGGTGGTGTAGGCGTCGATGCAGTAGGGACACTGGACGGCGTGCGCGACGGCGAGCGCGATCAGTGACTTCTCGCGCACTGTGAGCGCGCCGTCGGCGAACACTGAGCCGTAGTAGTCGAAAAACTTCTGACCGAGCTCCTTGGCGCCTTCGCTGATCGAGGGGAACTTGGGCAGGTGCTCGCTCTTGTAGTAGTCGGCCATCGTCGTTCCTTGTAGAGGGTCTCGAGTGGTGGTTTTCGGTGGGAGGCGCGCATCATAGGCCAAGACGCAGCGGCCTTGCTATGGTGCGGCCATGGCAGAAACGCGCTTCGATTACGATCTCTTCACCATCGGCGCCGGCTCGGGCGGCACACGTGCAGCACGCATGGCGGCCGCAGCCGGCGCGCGCGTCGCGGTTGCCGAGGAGCGCTACCTCGGCGGCACGTGCGTCAACGTCGGCTGCGTCCCCAAGAAGCTGATGGTCTATGCCTCGCACTTCGCCGACGAGTTCGCGGACGCGCGCGGCTTCGGCTGGCAAAGCGAGCGGCCGACGTTCGACTGGCGCACGCTGATCGCCAACAAGAATGCCGAGATCGAGCGACTAAACGGCGTCTACAGGCGGCTGATCGAAGGCGCCGGAGCGACGATCTACGACGCGCGTGCGGTGGTGATCGACCCGCACACGATCGAGGTCGACGGCGAGACCGTCACCGCGGAGCGCATCCTCGTCGCCACCGGCAGCTGGCCGGTAGTTCCCGACGGGCCTGGCACCGAGCACGTGGTGACGTCCAACGAGATGTTCTTTCTCGACGAGCTGCCGCGCCGCTTCCTCGCCGTGGGCGGCGGCTACATCAGCGTCGAGTTCGCCGGCATCATGCGCGGCCTCGGCGCCGAGGTCACGCTGGTGCACCGCGGCGAGCCCTTTCTGCGCGGTTTCGATCACGACCTGCGCGAAAACCTCGCCGTCGAGATGCGCCGCCGCGGCGTCGACCTGCGCTTCAACAGCCTCGTCGAACGTTTCGAGCGCAACGCCGACGGCTCGCTGCGCGCGACGATCACCGACGGCACGCACGTCGACGTCGACGTGGCGCTGTGCGCGATCGGCCGCAACCCCAACACCAAGAACCTCGGCCTCGAGCAGGCCGGCGTGAAGCTCGCACCGAACGGCGCCGTGGTCGTCAACGACGCGCTGCAGAGCAGCGTGCCGAGCATCTACGCCCTCGGCGACGTGATCGACCGCGCGCCGCTGACGCCGGTCGCCATCGCCGAGGCGATGGTCTTTGTCGACAACGTCTACCGCGGCGCCGATCGTCGCATGGACTACAGCGTGCTCCCCACGGCGGTGTTCAGCCAACCGCCGCTCGCCTCGGTGGGCCTCACCGAAGAGCAGGCGCGCGACGCGCACGACATCGACGTCTACCGCGCGCAGTTTCGCGCCATGAAGAACACGCTCGGCGGGCGCGAGGAGCGTACGTTGCTCAAGCTGATCGTCGACAAGCGCAGCGACCGCGTGCTCGGCTGTCACATGCTCGGTCCCGACGCCGCCGAGATCATCCAGTCGCTCGGCGTGGCGCTGGCCGCGGGCGCAACCAAGGCGGACTTCGATCGCACCATCGCGCTGCACCCGAGCACCGCCGAAGAGTTCGTCACCATGCGCACGCCGGTAGGCGCCTAGCTTCAGACAGCGCCGTCCACGCGCTCGAGCGCCACCACCGTCTCGACGTGCGCTGTCTGCGGAAACATGTCCACCGGCTGGATCGACAGCGGCCGATAGCGGCCTGCGAGCGCCGCGAGATCACGCCCCAGCGCCGTCGGATTACACGAGACGTAGACCAGCCGCGGCGCACCGACGCTCGCCACCAGCTCGAGCGCGCGCGCGGTGAGCCCCGAGCGCGGCGGGTCGACGATGACAACGTCGGAGTTGGCGCCCAGCTCTGGCTGCGCGCGCAGCACCTTCGCCACGTCGCCGCAGACGAAGCGCGCCTTGTGCTCGAGCGCGTTGCGCGCCGCGTTGGCGGCAGCGTTGGCGACGGCCACGTCCGACAACTCGACGCCGCAGACCGCGCCCACGTAGGGCGCTAGGCACAACGAGATGGTGCCCGTGCCGCAGTAGAGATCGAGCACGCGCAGCGCGGAGAGCTCGCCGCGGACGACCGCTCCGCGGCCAGCGAGCTCGCCGCGGACGACCGCTCCGCGGCCAGCGAGCTCGCCGCGGACGCCCGCTGCCAAGAGCACCTCGGCGTAGAGCCGCTCGGCGCCCAGCGTGTTGGGCTGAAAGAACGCGCGCGGGTGGATCTCGAAGGTCAGCGACTTGCCGCCGGGCAGCTCGAGGCGCTCGGCGAGCACGCCCGAGCCGGCGAGCACCTCGTCGACGTAGCGCGTGGGCGCTCCGCGCCGCGCGATGTGCTGGGTCCAGACCACGCCGCTGAGCGTGATGTCCTCGCGCCGCGCGCACGCCTCGAGGCGCTCGGCGAAGTCGCCTACCACCTCGCGCGCCAGCCGCTCGCCAGCGCCGCCGCCGCGACCGTCGCCACCGCCGCCACCACCAAACGCCACCCGCGCCTTCGCGCTGGTGGTCAGCACCACCAGCCGCTCGCCGGTGCGCTTGCCTTCGCGCACGGTCAGCGTGCGCAGAAAGCCGCTGTCGTCGCGGTGGCGATACGGCGCCACACCACGTTCGCGCACCCAGCGCGTGACGGCCTGCGCGATGGGAGCCAGCGCGGGCGAAAGCAGGTAGCACGCCTCGAGCGCGAAAACCTCCCAGCGATAGCCCCACGGATGCAGCCCCAGCGCTGCCTCGCGGGCGCGGTCGTCGCCAAAGCTGAGCTCCATCTTGTTGCGATAGTGCCAACCTTCGACGCCCACGACGGGCGCGATCTCGACACCGCCCGCCGCCTCGCCCAGCGCGCGCGCCACCATCTCGCGCTTGGCGCGCCGCTGCTCGCCGAGATCCCAGCTCTGCAGCGTGCAGCCGCCGCAGCCCTTGCCCGCCACTTCGCGCGCACCGAAGTGCACGCAGCGCGGCTCGACGCGCGTGGGCGCCGCGCGCAGCAGCGTCTGCAGCGTGGCCTCCACCTCGCGCCGCCGCGTGCGCTCGACGCGCACCCGCACGCGCTCGCCGGGCAGCGCGTGACGCACGCGCACGGTGTAGACGCGCGCCAGCTTCTGCGGTCCGAGCCGCGCCTCGAGCTGCGCCTCGCCGCAGCCGTCGGTGGCGAGGCGATCGATCTCGACCTCGAGCAACTCTCCGTGACGCGGCTTGTGCAGCAGATCGAGCGTGGGCATCGCGTGATGCTTGCCACGGCGGGCCAGCGCGCTGCAAGCTGCGGCGCATGTTGCTCTGGCCCTTGGCGGCGCTGGCCCTCGACCAGCTCGGCGCCCGTCGCCCTCACCCGAACGGTCGCGCGTTCGACGCCATCGTCGTCGCCGGCAGCAGCGTCGAGCCCGATGGCACGCCAGGTCTGGCGCTGCGCGCGCGCACCCGCGTGGCGGTGCAGCTGTGGCGCGCCGGCGCCGCCCCGCTCGTGTTCTTCACCGGCTCGGAGCGCTACGACACCACCGAGGCGCGCTCGGCGCTGCAGTGGGCACTGCGCCTCGGGCTGCCCGCCGAGGCCGCCGACCTCGAGGAGCTGTCCACCTCCACCGAGGAGAACGCCTATTTCGCGGCCCGCGCCCTCGGCCGCGAGGCGGCGATCTTGGTGGTCACCGACACCTACCATCTGCCGCGCACGATTGACGTTTTCCGCTTTTATTTCGAATTTGTCGACGGCGTAGCGAGCCGCTCGCCGCTTCACAATCGTGCTCACGGCGCCCTGCGCGAGCCCGTCGCCGTGCTGCACTACCTCACGCTCGGCAAGCTGCGTCGACGCGCGCTCACACGGCAGATGTCAACCGACGTTCACGACGGCGGTTCACGGCCGAGACCGAGCCGCCGTGAACGATGGTTGTTCACAGCCGACTGAACCCCCTGAAATCACATACGGCAAGGTTGGCCTCTGCGTTGCTGTATAACGAAGCGTACCCTCAGCGGAGGTCGCCTATGACGAAGCCGAGCCGAATCGCCCTCGCCCTTCTCCTCGCCATCGCCGTCGGCGCGCCCTCCGCGGCGCACGCCGCCGAGATGCCACGCAAGACGCGCCTGTCGGTCATGCGCGGCGTCGTCAAGCTGATCGTCATGCAGCGAACGGCTTACGGCTATCGCCGCGTCGGCCACGGCTCGGGCACGGTCATCAATAGCAGCGGCCTGATCCTCACCAACAACCACGTGGTGGCGCGCCGCGGCGGCGGCCTCTGGGACGCGGTCGCCGTCGCGCCGACCACATCCTTTCAGCACAGCCCCAAGCCGGTGTGTCTGGCCTTCCCCTCGCGCGCGCTGCGCGATAGCCGCCTCGACCTGGCGCTGCTCCGCTGCGAGGCAACCATGACTGGGCGCCCGCTGCGCCGCCGCATCGCCTGGTCGCCGGTGCGCATTGGTCGCTCGACGGCGCTGACCCCTGGTGACTCGCTGTTCGTGGTCGGCTACCCGACCATCGGCGGCGGCGAGATCACGTTCACCAGCGGCGAGGTCAGCGGCTTCACCCGCAACGTCAAGGGACGCTGGATCAAGACCACCGCCATGATCGGCAAGGGCGTCTCCGGCGGCGGCGCTTTCAACCAGCACGGCGAGCTCGTCGGCGTGCCTACCCTGCAGCGCTGGCGACGCAACGAACGCGTGGTGCTCGGCCTCGCGCGCCCCGTGGCCGCCGCGCGCTCGATGCTCGCCGCCGTCAAGCGCCAGGGGCTGCGCGCCGCCGTCGCCGCGCGCCACGGCTCCGCGCCGCGCTACGCCCAAGCACCACGCGCGCCCTATTACGGTCGCACGCCCTACTACGGCCGCGCGCCGAGTGCGCCGCGCTACGAGCCGCTCCCGCCGCCGAGCTACGGCACGCCGCAGCGCCGTCACCCGCGCTTCGGCAGCTTCGACGGCTTCTTCGACCCGTCGCCGCGCACGGCGCGTCCGCCGCGCCGCCACGCACCGCAGCGCTATCGCCCGGCTCAGCCGCCGCGCGCCGACATCGATCGCTACCGCCAGGCGCTGCGCCGCGATGGCCTGCAGATCTGAAGCCTCGCGGACCTGCTACCGTCTAGCTGCATGCTCCGCGTCGCCGCATCGCTCGTCGTGCTCGCCGTCACCGGCTGCAATCCCGGCGACACGCCCGCGGGCGACACCACACCCGCCGGACAGGACGGCACCATCACCTTCCGCGACATCGGCGGCCCCGACCTCCCCGCACCCGACCTCTCCTCCGACACCACGCGCGACGCCGCGCGCTCCGACGCCGACGGCAACCTGCCCCTCGACATGCAGAAACCCAAGCTCGATGCGCCGCCCGCCGGCGACAGCAGCGTCGACGGCAAAGGCGGACCTGGCTGCGTCGACTGGCCAGCGTGGCAGTGCACCGCCGGCGCCTTCTTTCCGTGCAGCGCCAGCTGCACCGACACCAGCAGCCGCCAGATCACCTGCAACAGCGCCGGCCAGTGCTCGTGCGTGAAGAACGGCCAGGCCGAGTCCTGCAACAGCGTGCCGCTCGCCACCGGCTGCAGCGTTTGTCAGGCCGCGATGCTCGGTGGCTGCTGCGCCGGCGACTGATCACTCTGGCTGCCGCTGCCGCGCCAAAGGCGCGCGCGAAGCAGCCGCGACAGCGCGAAGAAGGCGAGCATGCCCACCAGGTCGGCGGTCAGATCGAGCACGTCGCAGGTGCGGTAGGGCGACAGCATCTGCAGCATCTCTTCGACAAAGCCCGCGCAGAAGGGCAGCGCGATGGCGGGCGGCACGTAGAGCCAGCGGCGCTGCGGCGCGAACCACGGATCGAGCAGGAACGTGGCGATGCCGAAGAACAGCAGGTGACCGATCTTGTCGATGTACACGATCGACGGCAGCGACGGCACCAGCCCGAGGTATGCCATCTGCGTCACCACCGCCATGGCCGCGAGGTGACCGAAGAGCAGCCAGCGCCAGCGCGCTGGCTCGCCGGCGCGCGCGAAGAGCCCGTGGCAGCTGGCACCGATGCCCGCGCCGAGCATCGCGCCGCCGAGCACGTCGCTCGGGAAGTGGTGGCCCAAATAGACGCGGCTGAGGCCGAGCAGCCCGGCGAGCAGACTCGCCGCGACGCCCAACCGTCGCGTCGCGCGGCCGAGCAGCAACACCAGCGCGACGGCCATCGCCGCGGCGACGTGGCCGCTGGGGAAGGACGGAAACAGCGCCGGCTGCGCGAGCACCAGCCGCACATCGGCTGGACGCGCGCGGTCGACAAACAGCTGCACGACGACCGCAGCCACCACGCCGATCAGCATCGCCAGCAGCGCGGCGTTGCTCAGCGCGCGCGCATCGGCCGTGCGGCGACGCCTCGGCCACCACGCGATAACGGGCACGAGCAGCAGGCCGAACACGGTGAGCACGACCATCGGGCCGTCTAACCACGATCGGGCCAGCGAGCGATTGAAGAAGTCCAGCAGCGCTCTGTCCATGAAGAACACTCTGAACGCCACCCATTGCCAGCTCGGCGCGCCGCGATGGAGAAAATGTGGCAGGGCTGTGGCAGCGCCGCGGTCGCGGGGCCAGCGCCACTAGCGCAGCAGGTAGATCGCCGCGACAGCGCCCGCCACACCCAGCAGCAGGATCAGCGCCACCCACAGCCCCGAGCTGCCGCGCGATGCTGGGGCGCGGATCGCTTCGGTAGGCGGCGCCGCCGCGAGCTGATCGCCGCTGGCGGCGGCGGCGGCGGCGGCATCCGCGGGCGTCAACGCGTGATGGGGGCGCGTCGAGATCCCGTCGTCGTCGTCATCATCGTCGTCATCGAGCAGCGACGCCAAGCGGCCGCCGGTGAGCGTCTCGGAGTCGCGCACTTCGCCGAGCAGGTCCTCGTCTTCGTCGTCTGCCAGCGCGCGTGGATCGTCGTCGCGATAGGCCTGTGCCGGGATGGCGCGGCCACTCCCGACAGTGCCAACCGCGTCGAGCGTCGCGGTTTCGTCGAGCTCGACGGTCTCGTCGTCGAAGTCGCGCAGGCCCGCCGGGCCCTTGTCGCCGCCGGCGGTGTCTCGCTCGTCAGAGAGCCGCGCCACCGTCTCCTCACCCACCGCCGCCGGCGCCGACGGCTCGCGCGCGGAGAAGTCGCCATCTTCGAGGTGCGCCACGGTCCGCTCGGAGCTCTCGTGCGCGACGACGGAGGGGCTCCACGCGATACGTCCCGACAGCTCGTCGTCTGCCTCGCGCCGCAACAGCTCGATCGGATCCTCGTCGTCGAGCGCACCGGTGCGCTGCGCCGGACGCGTCGGCTCGTCGACAAAGGCACCGACGTCCAAGCTGGCGCGCGTCTGCGAGTCACCGTCCCACAGATCCTCGTCGGGCATCTCGAGCGCGTGCTGCTCGGTCGCCGCTGCGACGAATCCCTGCGGGTGCGTGCCTTCGTCGTCGCCGGCTCCACTGGACTGCCCGTCGAAGGTGTCGTGTTCCTCGGCGAACGGGCTCGTCTCTTCGCGCTCGTCCAGCGGCGGCGCGTCCGACGCCGGCGCGAGGGCATTCAGCTTGGCGCGGATCTTCGCGGCCGCGTCGCGGTCGAGCACGGTGTGCTCGGGCGCTGCCAGCATCGTCGCCTCTTGCGTGGGCGCTACAGCGTCCTGCGCCAGGCGCGTGCGCTCGGCCTCCTCGACGTCGAGCTCGCCGGTGATCAGCGCGGGCAGCGGCTGCACCGACGCCAGCTGCGCCGAGGCCGAAAGCGCGCGCTGCGCCTCGCTGAGGCTCTCCTCTTCGAAGTCGCCGCCCAGCGAGCTGTCGTCCTCGGCGAACTGTTGGTACATCCAGGCGCTCATCGCCATCGCGCCGAATCGCGCGCCATGCTTGGCCGCCAGCGCGAGCAGGTCGCGCCGCAGCGCTTCGGCGCTCTGGTAGCGCTCGGCGGGGTCGCGCGCGAGCGCACGCGCCACGATGTCGTCGATCTCCGGCGGCAGCGTCGCGACCAGCGACGATGGCGGCCTGACCTGCGCGAGGCTCACGCGCTGGATCGTCACCAGCTGGTTTTCGCCTTGGAAGGCCTCGCGCCCGGTGAGCAGCGCGTAGAGCACCGCACCCAGCGCGAAGATGTCGCTGCGCCCATCCACCGGCTGCCCGTTGATCTGCTCGGGCGACATATAGGCGAACTTGCCTTTGACCACGTCACCCATGGTCTGCGCCAAACGGTCGCGCGCTTTGGCGATGCCGAAGTCGATCAGCCGCGGGATGCCGTCGAAGCCCACGAGCACGTTACTCGGGCTGACGTCGCGATGCACGATGCCGCGCAGGTGGCCGCGCTCGTCGCGCAGCGCGTGGGCGTATCCGAGGCCCGCCGCGATGCCGCTGACGATGTGCACGACGATGCCCAGCGAAAGCCCGCTGCCCGGCTGGTCGGGATGCAAGCCGATGCCGAACGGCGGCTGCATCAGGTCGTGCCCCTCGATGTGCTCCATCACGAGGTAGAGCTGACCCTCGTGCTCGCCCTGCTCGAGCACGCGCGCGATGTTGGGATGCGACAAGAGCGTGCCGATGCGCGCCTCGTCGACAAACATCGCCTTGAAATCGGCGTTGGCGCTGTGCGACGCGAGCAGCCGCTTGATCGCCACGGGATGGCCGTGGTGGTCGAGCGCCAGATACACTTCGGCCATCCCACCGCTACCAAGGCGGTGTTGCAGCGTGTAACGACCGAAGCGTTCTTCTCCCACGGCGGTTGTGCGCGAGGTGGCCGCTGGGACCACCTTCTGGTCGCTCGCAGAGGGCCCTTCGGGCGACGAAATCCTCGGCGACGACTCACTTTATGATAGGGCAAGCCTTCGGTAACCTGAAGCACGAGCGTACTATTCGCTGATGCGGAGCTGTCGTCCGCGGCGAACTGAGCCAGCCCTGCTGGCGGACTGGATGAGCACACCGTGGGACAGGCCAAAGTCCTCGTAGCGGCGTCGTCGAAGGCGCGCGCCCGAGCGTTGCGTAAGTCGATGGAGTTCCTCGACCGCGGCGTGGATGCCTTCGTAGGCGATGTCGAGCCTACCGACTGGCGCGGCTACCGGCTGGCGGTCTTCGAGCTCGGCCGCAAGCTGCCGACGCTCGATGGCAAGCTCGACAAGCTCTCGCTCAAGGCGCACGTCGCCGTCTCGCCGCCGCGCCTCGACGTGCGCACGGTCGTGCACTACATGCAGGACCCACGCGTCAACCACCTGCTGCTGCGCCCGCTCGACATCGGCGACTTGCAGCTCATCGCCGACAAGCTCGGCAGCGGCAGCATCTTCGGCCTCGAACGCCACCTGCCACCGCAGTGCGAGGTGGTCTACAGGCGCCTCTCGACGTTCGCCGAGCGCTGCGACGCCATCGACGATCTCGAGGCCTACGCGCGCAAGCGACGGCTGCGCAGCCTGATCCGCCGCAACGCCGTTCGCGTCGCCGAAGAGCTGCTGATGAACGCGATGTATCAGGCGCCGGTGGACTCGCAGGGAGAGCGCATCTTCGCCAACGTCGACCCGCACGCGCGCGTAAGCCAGCGCACGCCGCGCCCGGTGTCGATCCGCTACGCGGTGCACGACCGCCACCTCTACCTATCGGTTCGCGACCGCTTCGGCAGCTTTCGGCGCGACGACCTCGTGCGCTACCTGACCCGCTGCGTTACCGAGCAGGTGCAGATCGAAGAGAAGAAGCTCGGCGCGGGCCTCGGCCTCTACCTCATCGCGTCGACGGTCAACCGCATGGTGATCAACCTGCTGCCGGGCAGCGTCAGCGAGTTTATCTGCACGTTCGAGCCGCCGCAGGCGGGCGAGCCGAGCGGCATGCGGCTGTTCTCGTTCACGGCGCACCGGCCACGCCCGGCACCGCCGCTCGAGCCAGCGCTCGAGCCCGGGTGGTAGCGCCCGCGCTTGCTGGCTAGGAACGTTAGGAACGTTTGAGGACGACGTAGGTCAGCAGGCCGATGGCGACGGCAAGCAGCCCGACGATGATGTAGAGCAGCTTGCTGCTCGCACCCGACGGCTTGGCCGTCTCGGGACCTGCGTGCGTCTGGATACCCGTCGCGTCGGTGAGCAACCCCTTGAGCTCGCGCGAGCTCGGCGTGGTCGGCATCGACGGCACGCTCGGCGTGCTGTTGAGCGCGGCGAGGCTCGGCATCGGCATCGAGCTGGTGCGCTGCCGCAAGCTGCCCGAGGCGCCGTCGCTGACCTTCTTGATCGTCGTCGCCAGCGTCGTCTGGATCTGCGGCGCGTGGACGTTGTTGAGAAACGCGAAGTAGCTGCTCTCGATGTCGTCGAACTCCATCGTGTGATCGCAGCGGTCGCAACGACAGGTCGGCGCGCGGAACGGCTTGTCCTTGACCGCGTCCTCGACGTTGATGAGCAACATCTTGTCGGACTGGCAGGACGGCTCGGAGCACTCGCGGAAGTACGGTGCGTAGAAGCTGACGATTTGCCCCGTACCGAGGAAGTTATTTACCAAGTTGACCTGGGTCATGATCGCCGGCGAGCACTCGATGAAGAACAGGCTGCAGCCCTTCTTATCGAGCTCTCCGAGCCAGGTAACCCAGTCGCGCACGCCGCACGAGTTGATGCGCTCGACGTCCGCCGCGTGGATCAACACGGTCTGGTGTTTGATGCGATCAGGGATCGACGACAGGTCGTTATCTTCGTCGATCACTCCCGCGAGCTTGACCGAGGAGACACCATCAACATCATTGATTTCGATGTTTAACCGGCCGCCCATGCTCGAAATCGTAGCGTCGCTAACGGATGTTGTCCAGTCCGCTGACCGGCGCGCTAGCGGCCGATCACGAGCCGCTCGCGCAGCCCGCCGAACTCCTCGGAGATGAAGTAGAGGGCGTATTGCTGCACCTGCGGCAGCGAGTGCAGCAGGCCACCGCCGGCCGCCCAGCTCGCCGGGATCCCGTGCCGCATGCCGATGATGCGAGCCACTGCGCCGAAATCGCCCAGCACAAGCAGCGCCGCGCGCAAGCACAGATCGTCGACGAGGTCGCACCAGCTCTGCGTCTTGCCGGTCGGCGCCGAGATCTCGGCCAGCTTCTTGACGAGCTGGCGGCGCGCGCGGCCGGTGGAGCCCGCCAGCAGCGCCTCCGCCTCGGCGCTCCATTGGCGCTGCGATCCGACCAGCTCTGTGAGCAGCCCCTCGACGGTGGCGCGCTGCGCTTGCGGCATGCCCACCAGCTCGCCCACGCCGAATGCCAGCCCGCACAGCGCGTACGCCATCAGCGCGCGCAGGTCGGCGGCGGGCAGCGTCATCGCCTCGTCAGAAAACAGCATGAACGTGCCGTAGAGCGCCACGGGCGCCTGCTGCCCGGGCGCGCGCGCGATCCCCGTCTCGACGCCGAACAGCTGCGACATCTGCCCCGCCACGCGCACCAGCTCGTCGCGATCGACCGGCAGCGTGTCGGGCGCCGCCAGCATCGCGCCGCGCGCCGACGTGTCGAGCAGCGCCCAGGCCTGCGACAGCGGGTGCGCGTCTAGCGCCTCCTTGAGCGGCAGCAAGCCCCCGCCGGCGAGCGCGTTGGGCATCGGCGGCGGCGCACCGCCGGTGACGTCGCTGCCGCACGCGACCTGCACGATCTGCAGCGCGCGGTTGGCCGCCTCGCGCTGGCCGAGGCTGATCAGCCCGTTGCCGAGCTGCTCGTAGGTCGGCACGTAGTCGGGCTGCTCCCTCGCCGTCTTGCGCAGCACGCGGATCGCGTCCGGCGCCTCCTGCGTGCGCAGCATGTAGCGCGCCTGGTTGACGCGATCGTTGATCAGCGGGTCGGCGAGCCCGACCGCTTTTCGGTAGAGCGTGACGGCTCGCCCGACGTGACCGTTGCGCGCGTAGAACTCGGCTTGAAGGCGCATCACGTCGGCGTTTCTGACGTCGAGGCCCTGCTCGGCGAGCTTGAGCTCGCGCTCGGCGTCGTTGAGCTCGTGCTGCACCTCTTTGAGGCGGCTCAGCGTCAGATACGGATAGGGCCAGTCTTCGAAGAGCGAGCACGCGCGGCGCCAATTCGACTCGGCGGCCTTGCGGTTGCCCGCCTTGAACGAGGCGATGCCCAGCGCGTGGTAGCGCTTGGCGAGCTTCTTGACGTCGCCGCCGCCGCGTGAGGCCAACTGGCTGGCCGCTGACTCGAGCAGCTTGCGCGCGCGCTCGTAGTTGCCGGCGAGGCTGTGGATGCTGGCCAGCTCGACGCGCACCTCGTCGAGGTTGGGCTGCTTGCCGAGGATCTCCTCGTAGGTCGCGATGGCGCGCGCGTGGTCGCCGCGATCGAGACCGTAGTTGCGCGCCAGCCAGAGCATCGCCTCGAGCCAGCGCTCGAAGTCGTCGTCGTCGGTGGCGCAGCGCGCCACGAGCTGGCACGCTTCGTCGCCTTCGCCGATGCGCACCAGCAGATCGGCGAGCGGCAGCACCACCTGCACCTGCTCGCCAACGATGCGCACCGCTTGGCGGTAGAGGCTCAGCGCCTCGTCGACGTTGCCGCGCTGCTCGGCGAGCACGCCGGCAGAAGAGGCGAGAATGGCGGCCGCCACCGTGTCGTCGCGCTCGCGCGCGTCGTCGAGCAGGTCGCGAAACGCTGTCGTGAAGTCGTAGGCGTCGGCGTCCGCACGGCATAGCGCCAGAAGCCCGTATAGCGCGCGCGGCTCGCCCGGACGCAGCGTGAGCGCCTTGACGAACACTTCGGCGGCGTCGCCGATGCGGCCGAGCTTGGAGAGCACGTCGCCCCAGCGCACCAGGAAGCGCGCGCGCTTCTCGGTGCTCCAGCGGCTCTTGCGCCGCGCGCAGACGTGGCCCCACTGCGCCGCCTCTTCGTAGCGACCGAGGTCGGCGTTGTACTCGAACAGCGCCAGCGCCGCCGGCATGCACTCGGGGTTGACCTTGATCGCGCGCTCGTAGAACTCGAAGGCCTTCTCTTGGTCACCGAGCTTGGTGGCGTGCACCTCGGCCGCCTGGGCGAGCACGTCGGCTTTGCCCTTCGCTTCGGCCCACACCGCGGCCTCGGCTTCGAGCGTGTGTGCGACCTTGAGCCAGCGCCCGTGGCGCGCGTGCAGATCGCGCAGTCCGTGCAGCGCCGGCAGGCAGGTGCGCGAGACCTTGATCGCCTCCATGTAGCAACGGAAGGCGGCGTCGTCGTCGCGGAACTGCGTCTCCATGATCGAGCCGCACTTGAAGTGCAAAAGCGCGACCCACGACTTCTTGCCGCCGAGCTTGATCTGACGGCGCGTGACCTTGAGCAGGTCGTCCCAGCGCTCGAGCGACTCGTAGATGCGCGAGAGCGCCTCGAGCGCGTCGCTGCTGGCTCCGTCGAGCGTCAGCGCGCGCTGGTAGAGCTTCGCCGCGCGATCGACCTGCCCGAGCTTCTCGCTGATCGTGCCGGCACGGATGATCAGCCGCAGCTCTTCCTCGTGATCGTTGACCGTGTCGGCCTGCGCGAGCAGCAGCTCGACCAGCTTGCGGTGGTCGTTGGTGCGCTCGTGCTTCTTCTCGAGCACCGAGAAGGCGCGCGAATCGCTGGGCGAGAGGTGATAGATGCGCTCGTTGATGCGCACCAGCTCGGCCTCGTCGTTGAGGTTGAGACGCGCCACGTCGGCGGCGCGGTGCAGCCAACGCACCTTCTCGTCGCTGGTGTCGAGCGTCTCGGCGTGCGCCTCGAACAGCGAGACCAAGCGCTGCCAGTCGCCGGCGTTGGTCAGAATGTTCTCGAGCTGCCCGAGCACCGCTTCGTCGGGCGAGAGCTTGTGCAGCTGCAGCAGCGTGTCGACTGCATCGGCGGCGAGCGCGGGCGTGGCCAGCTCCCGCTCGGCCTTGCGCCGCAGAAGCTCCGCCGCGCCGGAAGTGTCGTTGGCCTTGACCAGCTCGTCGATGCGACGTCCGTAGAAATCGCACAGCTCGCGGTCGTAGGAGAGGTCGCGGTAGATCGACTCGACCATCGCCTGCGCGTCGGCCGCCTCGGCGTAACGCTCGAGGTGCGTCGCGATGCGCACCAGCGAGCGCTCGTCGTGAAGCTGCACGTACTGGCCGGCGAGCTCGAGCAGGATCGCGCGCCGCTGATCGAGCTCGGTGGTCTGCTCGAGCAGCTGCTCGAGCACGCGCGCGCGATCGGCGGCGCCGCCGGAGCTCGCCAGCACGCGGTCGAGCAGCCGCAGCGCTTGCAGGTGCTCGGGCTTTTGTTCGAGCAGGCGCTCGAGGTGCGGCTGCGCCAGCGAGGGCCGGTCGAGCGACTCGACGTAGAGCGCCGACAGCTCGAGCCGCAGCATCGGCTCGTCGTTGGGGGCGCGCGCGATGAGCTGCTCGAGCACCTCGGCGAGGCGCTCCCACTGCTCGAGCTCGCGCAGCACGTTGGCCAGCCGGCGCAGCGGCTGCGCGTTGTCGTTGTCGAGCTCCGCCGCGCGCCGGTAGTACCACTCGGCGCTCGCCGCGTCGTTCATTTGGCGCAGGTGGATGTCGCCGGCCTGCATAGCCGCGGCAGAGGCCTCGCGGCGAACCGGCGTGCTCTCCGAGATCGCGCGGCACACGCGCGCGAGCGCTTCGTAGTTTTCGAGCGCCTCGAACGTGCGACGCAGGCCGCGCAGGCCGGCGGCCGAGCGCGAGAGTGTCTCCTCGCGCGCGGCGAGGCGGTCCCACCATTTGAGCTTGGAGCAGATGTAGATCAGATTGTCGACAGCGCGCGCGTTCTCGGAGTCGATGGCCAACGCGTGGTCGCAGTGCTCGACGCCGGCGGCGGCGACGCCGCTGTCGAGGCCAGCACGCACCAGCAGGCGCCGCGATACCGAGGCGTACTCGAGGTGAAGCTGAAGTCGTTCGTCGTCGACGCCAGCGAGGGCGATGAGGCTCTCGAGCACCGACAGCAGCTCGGCCCAACGTTCGGCGCGCGCGAGCAGCTCGCGCAGGCCGTCGAGCGCGCCCTGATGCAGCGGATCGAGCGCCAGCGACTCGCGCAGCGCCTTCTCGGCGCGCTCGCCTTGCTGCTGTTCGCCGAGCAGCAGCATGCCGACGTCGTAGTAGAGCTCGGCGGCCTCTGAAGTGCCGTCGGTGGCGCCGTCACCGCCGGCGTGCAGCAGCGCGGCTGCGCGCTCGAGCGCGTCGGCAGCGCCGGCGACGTTGCCTTGCTCGAGGTGGATGTTCGCCAGCTGCTTGCACAGCGTGACGCCGTCGCTGCGCGCCGCGCGGCCGCCAGCGTTGCCGCCGTTGGCGCCGCGCGCGACCTCCTCGAGCAGCGTGGCGGCGCCGTTGAAGTCGCCGCCGTACCACAGAAGCTGGGCCGCCGCGCGGCGCATCTGATCGCCAGCCGAGCCCGCACGCGACGCGAGGTCGCCGAGCGACGCGGCGCCGCGCGCCCACTCGCCCACGCCCACGGCCGCCACGGTACGCCCCGCCGCGAGCAGCGCGCTGCCCGGAAGATGGCGCTCGGCCATGTTGAAGGCGACCAGCGCGCGCTCGGCGTGCCCCATCTCGAGCAGCAGCGCACCGCCGGCAAAGGCGCAAAGCCCCGCGGCGCGACCGTCGCTGAGCTTCTCGCCGATGACCAGCCACTGGCTGGCGAGACGCCCGCGATCACCGAGTCGGCGCGTGAAGGCCAGCACCATCGAGTGAACGCGCGCCTCGTCGAGCGTCGTGTCCGCGGGCAGGTTCGACAGCACGTGCTCGAGCAGCGGCGTCGCCTGCTCGGGTTGGCGCGAGCCGAGCGCGATGGCGAGCTCGAGACCGCGCGCGCTGCCCGGCTCGGCCTGCACTACCGCCTGACCGATGGCGCTCCAGCCGTCGAGGCGCGCCTGGCAGTAGATACGGTAGCGATCGGAGAGCAGGTCGAGCACCTCGCCCGCGTCGCCTGGCGCGGGCAGCACGGTCAGCGCACCGCGCCAGTCGCTGCTCGCCATCATCAGCTCCGCGGCGCGTAAACGCAGCACGCTGCTGAGCGGCGCGGGCACCTCGGTGGCGGTGTCGAGATAGGCGGCGATCATCGCCTTGCGATCGCCTGCAGCCGCCTGCCGGCTGGCCAGCAGCGTGAGATAGCGCCACGCCGCCGCCGCGTCCTGATCGGACTGCAGCTTGCGCAGCGCCTTGCTGGCATCGCCCGCGCCCGCGTTGCCCGAGCGCAGCAGCGCGAAGAGCGCGACCGCCTCGCGCTGTGGCTCGAGCGAAGACTTGCCGAGGGCGTCGGCGACCGTCTCGAGCACGTCGTCGAGCAGCCCCGAGGTCGCCGCTGCGAAAGCCCGCTCGAGCATCACCTCGACCGCAAACAGCGGCGCGTTGCGGCGCGCCTCCTGCAGCCGCTCGACGTGCCCTTCGTGGTCGGCGAGATGATCGCCGAGCACGTGCGCCGCGACGAGCTTGCTGACCGGGTCGCGCTGATCGACCGCAGAGACCAGCGACGACCACCCCTCCGAGACGACCAACATCAGCTCGCGCGCCAGCCGCTCGGCCGGGCCGACATCGCGCTTGTGCACCAACGTGTCGCCGGCTGTCTTGAGGCCGCGGCTCAGCTCACGCAGAAGCTCGACCTCGGCGCGCACGCGCGCGGCGTCCTCCGACTCGAGCTGCTTCGACTGCGCCTCGACCCACTCGGCCATCGGCTCGTCGTCAGAGCTGAGCACGGCGACCTGAAAGAGCAGCCAGCGCGCCAGCGCATCCGACGAGAGGCCGCCGAGCGAGCTGATCGTGCGCTCCTCGTCGCCGAAGACCTCCAGCGAGAGCACCGCCAGCATCAGCTGGTCCTCGATGGACTGCTCGCCGAGGTCGAGCTGCTCGACGATGCCGCGCCACGTCAGGTGGTGGCGGATCTCGTCGAGGCTCGGGCGCTTCGGCAATCGCGCGGAGACCGTGTGGCGTCCCGTCGTCATAGCGTCACAGCGCCAGCACCAGCACCGTGGCCAACACGAGCAGCGCACCGGAGGCGATCAGCATGAGCCAGATCCACCATGGCTGCCCGTTCGCCTTGGCGGACGCGCCGCCGCTCATCGTCGACAGCTCCTCCTCGATGGAGAGGTCGACAAAAAGCTCGCCGTAGTCCTCCTCGTCGGTGCGCTTGGATTTTTTCGCCTCGGCTTCCAGCTTGGGCGAGCTCTTCTTGCCGAGCTGCGAGATCTGCTGATCGCGCTCCCACGCGTCGGGGCACAGGTCGCGCACCAGATCGCGCAGCTCGGAGCGGTTGAAGTTGTAGTTCGCCAGTATCGGCCGCAGATCCGTGGCCATCTCTTCGGCGGTCTGATAGCGATGCTCTGGCAGCTTCTGCAGGCCGCGCAGCACGATCTTATCGAGATCCGACGTGACGCGCGGATTGGCCTGCGACGGCGCCCGCACCTCGGCCTTGCGCACGAGGTCCATCACCTGAAACTCGCTGTCGCCGCGAAAGAGCTTCTCGCCGGTGAGCATCTCGTGGATCACCACGGCGGTAGAGAAGATGTCCGAGCGGCGATCGAGCGGCAGGCCGCGCACCTGCTCCGGCGACATGTGCGAGATCTTGCCCTTGAGCACGCCGATCTCGCTCGACAGGCCCGATGCGGCCTTGGCGATGCCAAAGTCGAGCATCTTGACCTCGCCGTCGAACGCCACGCGCACGTTGGACGGGCTCACGTCGCGGTTGACGAGGTTGAGCGAGCGGCCGTTCTTGTCGGTCAGCTCGTGTGCGTAGTGCAGCCCCTCGAGGATGCGCACGGCGATAAACAGCGCGTGCGGCACCGGCAGCCGCCGCGAGTTGCTCGACGCGCAGGCCTTGAGGATGCCCGACAGGTCGACGCCCGAGATGTACTCCATGCAGATGAAGTAGAGGCCTTGAATGCGGCCGACCTCGAACGTCTTGACGATCGCGTCGTGCTTGAGCTGGACGGCGAGGTTGCCCTCCTGGATGAACATGTCGACGAACTGCTGCTTGTCGGCGAGCTTGGCCTTGATGCACTTGATCGCGACGAAGCGGCGCTGCCCGAGCGGGCGCGCGAGGTAGACGTCGGCCATGCCGCCGCGGCCTGCGCGGCCGAGCAGCTCGTACTTGCCGAAAGGCACCGGCTCGGGTGCCGGAAAGCTGTCAGGAAGCTTGACCATCACTCCCGCTGGCGGCGCCGTTGGCTAGCCGAGCAGCTCCGTCTTGGCGCGCACCAGCTCGCGCTGAGCGCTGGCCAGCTTGCGGCTCACCTCGAGCAGGCGCTTGGTGCGCCGCTCGAGCTCGTTCTCGCGGTCTTCGAGCTGCTTGGAAGACGTGTCCAGCTGCTGCTGGTACTTGCTCTGCACGATCGCTTCGTCGGTGACGTCGCGCTGCATCTCGATGGCGCCGACGATGTTGCCCGCCTCGTCGCGCAACGGGATGGCGCTGAGGATGTAGCGACGCTGACCTTCGATGCCTTCGACGCTGCCTGTGATCTCGTCGAGGCGCACGTGGCTCTTGGCCTTCCAGCACTGCTCGGCGATACAGCGGTCCTTGCAGATGCTCAGCGCCAGGACCTCGTAGCACTTCTTGGTCTTGAGCTTGCGCGCCACAGAGCGTGGCAGCATCGAATAGAAGGCACGGTTGAAGTCGACGATGTTGCGGTCGAGGTCGACGACAAAGTAGCTGTCGATCAGCAACTCGGCGAACTGCTTCAGACTTTCACCCAGCATGGCAGCCTCCGAGTATACCAGAGGCGCCGCGCGAAACCGCGCTCGTAGATCCTCGGGCGTCGCCGTGCGTTAGAGGCCCACATGCCCAGCGTCTCGCCTGGCAGCTCCGCACAAAAAGCCCGCGAAAACGCAGACAAGCCTCGCCGTGCGGGCGCCGGCGCCATCGGCGCGCGTCTGGCCGCCGCCGCGTTGATCTTGCGCGCGTTGGTGCTGCTCGCCGCCAGCGCGGCCGCAGTGATCACCCTCGGCGCCATCGCTGGCCGCTACAGCAGCGCGGCCTGGACGCGCCTCTACATCGCGCTCGCCGTGGCGCTGCTGCTTCCGCTGCTGCTGCGCTGGGTGCTGCGCCGCTGGGCGCGCAAGCGGAAGGCGCAGCTGCCGCGGCTCGGCAGCTGGTTTTTCAGCGGCTGGAACATCGCGCTGGTCGCGGTCCTCTGTCTCGGCCTGCCGCAGCTGACGGGACAGTCGCTGCGCAGGCGCGGCGACTGGCTGATCGGGCAGACCGAGGGCTGGCTGCCGCGACGCTACCGCAACATCGTCAACGGCTTCGGCCGCTGGCTCGAAGGCGGCTTCGGCGAAAAGCGCGTCGTGCGTATCGACCGCTCGCCCACCGGCATCGTGCCACCCGGCGCCGACGACGGCCCGCTGCCGGCGGCGATCGCCCGCGTCGATGCCTGGGTTCATCCACTGCCCGGGGCCAAGCGCTGGCTGCCGCCCAACGCGTTTCGTCGCTTCGGCGCGCCGCGGCTGGGCAGCAACCCGCGCGAGTGTCTGCGCGGCCACTGCGGCGTGGACCTGCTGGCGCCCAAGGGCACGCCGGTGGTGGCCGCGGGCGACGGCGTGGTGATCCGCGCCGCGCACGACCCCAGCTGGCGCCCGATCTCGGGGCGCCACGTCAAGATCCGCCACGAGGGCGGCATCGTCACTGCGTACGTGCACCTCGACACGCTGCGCGACGACATCCGCGTCGGCTCGCGCGTGCGCGCCGGCGAGCTGCTCGGCACCCTCGGCCAGACCGGCGTGCGGCTGGCCAAGCCGCACCTTCACTTCGCCGTGCAAGTGCCGCGCGGCCGGCACGGCATGCGCTGGCTCGATCCCGAGCCGCTGCTGTGGCTGTGGCGCGTGCCCGAGAAGGCGGCACGCGGCGCGATCGCCGCGCGCTAGTCGATCAGAGCTTGCCGGCGAAGCCGACCACTGCGCCGCCTCCGCTGACCGGCGCCGCGGTGGGCTGCACCTCGTAGCCCTGGAAGTGAAAGTGCGGCACCAGCAATCCGACGGCAGCGCCGACGATGGCACCCGTGATCACGTCCGAGGGAAAGTGCGCCAGGCTGCGCACCCGCTCGATGGAGACGGCGGCTGTGAGGGCGATGCCGACGCCGAGCGTGAGGAAGCTGCGCCAGCCGACGCCATAGCGGCGAAAAGCGAGATAGCTCGCGGTGGCGGTTACGCCGGCAGTGAAGGCGGCGTGTCCCGAGTAGAACGACAGCGCGAGGTCGGTCTTTTCGTTGCCGGCGGTGCCCGAGTTTCGCACCTGCCAGTAGGCCTCGGGGCGTGGCCTGCGCACGGTGAGCTTGACGATGTTGACTAGCGCGATGTTGATCAAGATCGACTGCGTGTAGAACAGCGCGTCGGTGAGCCCAGCGCGAACGCCGCCGAGCCAGCCCGAGATCACCGAGTCGACTGCGACGAAGCCGGCCGCCACGCCGAGCAGGATGTTGCTCGAGAGTCGGCTGCCCTCCTCGAAGTCGTCGCGCTCGGCGACCCAGCGATCGATGAACGAGAGGTTCTCGGTAGGCCCGGGTGTCTGCGCCGTGAGCTCGCCCGACGAGATCGCCAGCTGCGAGAAGAGCGCGATCAGCGCCGCAGATGCAGTGACCGCGCTGTCGGTGACGGCGTCGACCTTGTAGCGCGGCGCTGCGCGCTTGGCGTGTGCGTTGTTTGCTGCACAGAGCACGAGCGAAAGAGACAGAAAGGTGATGAGCAGGCGGCGCGGAGGTGTCATGCGCGCATTAGACCGCGCGCCTCACGTTTTGTGGAGTGCTGGCGCGAAGCGACTGACCGCTCTCATGGTGCGTCCGTGACCCCGTGACAGCCCCGCAACCACATTCCGGAGGGATGCGATGCGAATGTGAGGCATGACAGCTAGCGAGACAGCAGCGCTACGACCAGCGCGGCGACGCAGGCGAGCGCGACGCCGAGCGAGATGCCGACGACCATCATCATCCGTTTGCGCTGCGCGCGCGCCTCGGCCTGCGAGCGCTCTTGCGCGGCGAGCGACGAGGCGCTCGGGCTGACGCGCGTCTCGGCGAAGGCGATCTCGTGAGAGGCGCTGCGCTTGCCGGCGCGCGTCTCGGCAGCCGCGGCGGGCGGCGCGCTGTCCGAGCCCGCGTCGCTGCGCAGCGGCGAGAGGGCGCTGGCGTCGAGCTCGTCGGCGTGACCGCCGGTGGTGCTGAAGGTCTGGCGGGGCAGCCCGCGCGAGGCTTCGCGCAGGGCGAGGGCCATCTGCTTGGCGTCGCTGAAGCGCTGCTCGGGGCGCTTGGCGAGGGCGCGCAGGATCACCGCTTCGTAGGCTGGCGGCATGTCGGGGCGCAGCGCGCTCGGCAGCGGCGGCGCGCGGTCGACGATGCGCTGGCACAGATCGAAGAGGCTCTGGCCGTCGAAGGGCCGGCGGCCGGTGGCGCCTTCGAACAGCACCGCGCCCACCGAGTAGAGATCGGAGCGCGCGTCGAGCGCCTCGCCGAGCACGTACTCGGGCGCCATGTACTGCGGCGTGCCGAGCATGATGCCGCTCTCGGTCTGGATGCCGCCCGGCGTGACCTTGATCGAGCCGAGCAGCTTGGCGACGCCGAAGTCGAGCACCTTGGTGCGTCCGCCGCGCGTGATGAAGATGTTCTCCGGCTTGAGGTCGCGATGCACGACGTCCTTGCGGTGCGCGGCGCGCAGCGCGGCGAGCGTCTCTTCGATGACCTGCGCCAGGTTGCCGAGGGGCAGCTGGCTGCGGCGATCGAAGATCTCGGAGAGCGGCGCGCCGTCGAGGTACTCCATCACCATGTACGGCCGCCCATCGGGCAGGCGCGCCAGGTCGAGCACGTTGACGATGTTGTCGTGGCGGATCAGGTTGACCGCACGCGCCTCGGTGAAGAAGCGGTCGACCATGCGCGAGTGCGCGGTGAGGCTCGCCGGCCCGTCGAGCACCTTGAGCGCCACGCGGCTGCCGATGGCGGGCTGCACCGCGAGGTAGACCGTGCCCATGCCGCCCGAGCCCACCTGCCTGGCGACGCGGTAGCTGCCGAGCGTCTCGCCGAGCAGCGAGTCGCCGCCGCGGTCGACGAGCGGGATCGCGTGCTCACTGCAGGTGGCGGCGCTCGGCGCGCTCTCGCCGCACTCGGGACAAACGAACATGGGCTGAACGCAGAGTACCCCTTGCAAAGCGTCGCGGCGCCCACCACAATTGGTCTTACCAACTGGTCAGACCACCTGCAGCCACCCATGCAACCGGCCACTTCGAGCGCGACGCCAGCTTTTTCCAATGTTTTCGAAACATTGGTAGCCCAGATCGTCTCGGGCCACTACTCCTCGGGGGCGCGTCTGCCGGCCGAACGCGAGCTGGCGCAGGTGCTCGGGGCGAGCCGCGCGACGCTGCGCGAGGCGCTGCGGCGCCTCTCCGAGTGGCGGCTGGTCGAGGCGCGCCGCGGCTCGGGCGTCGTCGTGCGCCCGCAGCGCGACTGGTCGTTCAACGTGCTGCCAGCCTACCTGCGCCTCGGTGTCTCCGGCGCACGCGCGCGCCAGCTGATCGTCGATCTGATGGCCGTGCGCCGCGCGCTGACGCTCGACCTGCTCGTCGCCGCTGCCGCCCGCGCCGCCGCGCCGGCGGGGCGTGCCGCGGGATCGCTGGCGCTGATCGACGACGCCTGGGCGATCTGCCAGCGCGCTTGGGCTGCGCGCGACGACCGACAGCGCTTTCTGCTGCTCGACTTCGCGGTGCTGCGTCGCGTGCTCGAGGCGGGCGACTTCATGCCCGCCGTCTGGCTGCTCAACGACCTCGGCGACGTCTACCTCGAGCTGGCGCAGCTGGTCGCCGAAGCCACCGAGACCGCCCCCGACTATCTCGACGTCTACCGCGCCGTCTTCGACGCCATCGAAGCGGGCGACATCGACAGCGCGCGCCGCTTGCTCGGCGCCTATCTCGAGCGCACCGACGCCGACCTGCTCGCGGCGCTCGAGCCCCTGCGAGGAGAAGCCTGATGGCCACCCTGAGCGACTTTTCCATGCCCCAGGTGATGCGGCGCGCGCTGCTCGCGCTGTGCCCCATCGCGCTGCCCGAGGAGCGCATCGACGCCGAAGACCTCGCCGAGACGATGGTCGACAACGCCGAGCTGTTCCTGCGCTCGCTCGCGCCCGCCGGACGAGCGGCGATCGTCGTCGGCACCATCGGCTTCGAGATGGCCGCGGCGCTGCGCCCGAGCTCGCTGGGGCGGACCTTCAGCCGACTGCCGCGCGAGCAGGCGCGTGCCTACTTCGACAGCTGGTGGCACAGCAAGAACCCCGCGCTGCACAACTTCGCCAAGGGCGTGAAGTCGATGCTGGCGATGACCTACTACGAGCTGCCCTCGGTGCGCCAAGAGCTGCGCTACCACCCCGACGCGTGGATCAACAAGGTCGCGCGCGAGCGCCTGGCGCGCTTCAGCGACGAGATCGCCGCACACGCCGAGCGGCTCGCCGCGCCGGCGCCGCTGCTCGACGCGGTGGGCGACGACGACCACGCGAGCGTTGGCGCGAGCGCGAGCGCCAGCGACGAGCGGAGGCACAACCATGGCTAGCATTCCGCAGGGCGTCTACACGCGCGATCACTGGCCGGCGGTGGGCGGCACGGCAGGTGGTCTGCGCAAGCGCTGGTGGGGCGGCTACGAGGTCGAGCTGCGGGCCGACGTGATCATCATCGGCTCGGGCGCCGGAGGCGGCGTGATGGCCGCCGAGCTGGCCGAAGGCGGGCTCGACGTGCTGGTGCTCGAGGAAGGCGGCTATCACGGCACCGAGGAGTTCACCGCCGACGGCGCCGCCATGGCGCGCAAGCTCTACCGCGACGGCGGCCTGACGTTCGCGCTGGGCACGCCGCCGGTGATGTTCTCCGAGGGGCGCTGCGTCGGCGGCTCGACGACGATCAACGGCGGCATGTCGTGGCGCACGCCGGACATGATCCTCGAGCGCTGGCGGCGTGAAGACGGCATCAGCGACGCCACGCCGGACAAGATGGCGCGCTACTTCGAGCGCGTCGAGTCATTCATCTCGGCGCGCCTCAACGACCCCGAGACGCTCGGGCGCGACAACGAGCTGCTCAAGCAAGGCGCCGACAAGAAGGGCTGGCGCATCATCCAGAACATCCGCAACACGGTGCACTGCGCGGGGTCGAACAACTGCGCCTTCGGCTGCCCGACCGGCGCCAAGCAGTCGACGCTGGTGAGCTACCTGCCGCGCGCCCTGCGCTTCGGCGCGCGCGTCTACGCCGACTGCCGCGTCGACAAGCTGTTGCTCGACGAGCGCGAAAACCGCGCCCGCGGCGTCAGCGGCCGCGTGATCGAGAGCAACGGCCAGCCGAGCCACCGCTTCGTCGCACACGCGCCCGTGGTCGTGGTCTGCTGCGGATCCGTGCAGACGCCGGCGCTGCTCGCGCGCTCTGGCCTGAAGAGCCCTTCGGGACAGCTCGGCCACAACCTCGCCCTGCACCCCAACGCCAAGCTCGTCGCGCTCTTCGACGAGGACGTCGAGGCCTACAAGGGGGCGCACCAGTTCTATCAGGTGCGCGAGTTTCAGGAGCAGGGCATCGGCGTGCTGACGGCGATCAACGTGCCGCCCGGCATCATCGCCATGTCGATGCCGATGTACGGCGAGCGCCTCGGCGCGCTGATGCGCGACTACCAGCGCATGGTCATCGCGGGCTGTCTGATCGAGGACTCTGTCACCGGGCGCGTGCGCGTCACGCCTGGCGGCAAGCCCGTGTGCACCTATCAGCTCGCGCGCCGCGACGCCCAGCAAGCGGTGCGCGCGATGAGCCTGCTCTCGGAGCTGATGTTCACCGCCGGCGCCAAGCGCATCATCCTGCCCTTCGAGGGCGTGCCCGAGCTGACGAGCATCGATGACGTGCGCTGGCTGCGCAATCAGCACATCGGCCGCGAGTCGATGGAGCTTCTCACCGTGCACATGATGGGCACGGCGCGCATGGGCGATGATCCGCGCCGACACGTCTGCGATCCGCGCGGCCAGCTCTACGGCGCGCGCGGCGTCTATCTGGCCGACGCGTCGGTGTTCCCCTCGCCCATCGGCGTCAACCCGATGGAGACGGTGATGACGCTGGCGACACGAAGCGCCGAAAAGCTTCTGCGCGACCATCAGAGTGGGCGCCTGCTGAGCTGATCTCCCCGCAAAAAAAACAGCCCGCTGTCACCGTGCTGTCACTCACGCCGGATAGATTCAGCTACGTACCATCCGGCCGTGTTCCAATTCGACACCGCTATCAGCACGGGCAATCTCGTGCTGCTCGCCGTCTGCCTGCTCGTCGCGTTCGCGTTCGAGTTCGCCAACGGCTTTCACGACACCGCCAACGCGGTGGCCACCGTCATCTACACCAACTCGATGCAGCCGACGCGCGCGGTGGTGCTCAGCGCGGCGCTCAACTTCGCCGGTGTGTTCCTCGGCGGCATCTCGGTGGCGATGAAGATCATCAAGCTGCTGCCGGTGGAGCTGCTCGTATCGAGCGGGGCCAGCTCCGGGCTGGCGATGGTGCTGGCGCTGCTGCTGGCCGCGGTGATCTGGAACGTCGGCACCTGGTACTTCGGCTTGCCGGCCTCGAGCTCGCACACGCTCATCGGCGCGATCCTCGGCGTGGGCCTGATCAACGCCTTGGTGACCGGAAAGGGCATCGCAGCAGGCATCAACTGGCACGCCGCCAGTCACGTCGGTCTCGCGCTGCTCTGCTCTCCGCTGTTCGGCTTCACGCTCGGCATGGTCCTCTTGTGGGCCTCCAAGCGCGCGCTCAGTGATCGACGCCTGCACGAGCCGGTGATGCAGGCTCCGCCGACGTGGGTGCGCGGCGTGCTCATCGGCACCTGCGCCGGCGTCAGCTTCGCGCACGGCAGCAACGACGGACAGAAAGGCGTCGGCCTGGTGATGCTGATCCTGATCGGGCTGTTGCCCGCCGACTACGCCGTCAACAGAGACCTCACGGGGCGCGGGCTCGAAAACGTCCGTGCCGCGGTGCGCTCGATCGACCGCACCCTGCAGCAGGGCAACCCCGAAGCGCTGGCGCACAAGGACGTCAGCGGCAAGACACTGCGTGCCGAGCTAGCCGCGCTGAGAAGCGAGCTGCATCGCATCAAGAGCGTCGGCGAGCTGGCCAAAGCGCAGCGCTGGGAGGTTCGCAAGCAGGTGCTGTTGGTGTCGAGCATGCTGAACCAAGCGTCGAAGAAGCTGTCCAGCCAAGAGGCCGCCAGCATCCACGAGGCGCGCAAGCAGATGCGGGAGATCACCGACTACGCGCCATCGTGGGTGATCATCATGATCGCGTTGGCGCTCGGCGTGGGCACGATGGTCGGCTGGAAACGTATCGTCGTCACCGTCGGCGAGAAGATCGGCAAGACCGGCTTGACCTACGCGCAGGGCGCCTCGGCCCAGATCGTCGCCATGAGCACCATCGGGGCCTCGTCATTTTTGGGGCTGCCGGTAAGCACCACGCACGTGCTCTCGTCGGCCATCGCCGGGACGATGGTCGCGCACAAGGCCGGCCTGCAGAAGAAGACGGTCGCCAGCATCGGGCTGGCCTGGGTGCTGACCCTGCCCGCGGCGATGCTGCTTAGCGCGCTGCTGTTTCTGCTGCTGCGCACGATCTTCGGCTAGCGCGCCAGCGTCCACCGCTACCACTCGTCGGGATTGCCCACCACGCGGTCGCGCTCGCCGCCGCCGGCGCTGGCGCTGGCCTTGGGCTTGGGTGGCGGCGGCGCTGCCGGCACGTCGGCCGCGGCGGACTTGGTCTTGCTCGCGGCGCTGTTGTCGCCAAGGCCCGCCTTCTTGAGCGAGCTTCGAATGCTGTCGCGAATGCTGCTGCGCAGCGCGGCCGCGTCAGCGTCGGACTGACGCGATTGCTTGAGCGCGAAGCGCAGGGTCACGGCGCCTGCGAGGCCGACCACCAGCAGCGTGATCCACAGCGCGTGCACCCAGGCCGGCTTGCCCGCCTT
>JAGQIK010000330.1 GCA_020431405.1 Myxococcales bacterium | reverse complement strand
TGGGCGTTGGCCTCTTCGCGCGCGGGCCGCTCGGAGAGCTCGACGGCGTCGCGCACGAGGGCGAGATCGCCCTAGATTACGGGCGCAGCAACAACCTGCGCGTCACCGCCTTCGTCGAGAACCGCCGCGCCGGCGAGCAGACCATTCCGTCGCGCGTCTCGGCGGCGGCCGTGGTGCAGGGGCCCTGCGTGGCCCTCGACGCGCACGCGCTGCTGGTGCGCGGCGAGCGCTGGAGCGCGATGCTGCGGGATCTGCGCCACCGCGCCGAGGAGCTGTTGCTGCAGGTGCTGCGCGAGCAGAAGGCGTCACCCGCCGATCTCGACGCCGGGCGCCGCGCCGGGCTGCTGCTGCTCGAGACGATCCAGCGCGAGCAACAGCAGCAGCTCGACAGCGAGCCCGATGGCAAGCGCAAGAGCAAGCGCGCGAGCAAGCGCAAAGGCAAGGGCAAGTCGAGCGACACCGACGACGACCACACGCTGCGCATCGACACGTCGCGGCTGGCCGAACGCGACGCCGAGATCGTCGGCACGCTGCGCGCGCTGCCGCTGGTCAAGGGCATCGACGAGCAATGGCTCAGCCTCGATGCGCTGTGCGATAGCGGCGAGCCCGTCGGCATCATCCCACCCGAGGCCGATCAGGGACCTGAGCCCTGGCTGCAGGGCTCGGTGGTGGTGGTCGACCGCGTGCAGGCGAGCGCTCTGCGCGCGCTGATCGGCGCGCGCGATGTGGAGCCGCTCTACAACCAGCTGGTGCAGGCACGCCGGCGGCGCGAGTCGGCGCCGGACCGAGCCGAGGTCGACTGGCGGGCCACGGTGGTGCGCGCGAAGATCGGGCGCGGAGACCTTCACGGCGATCTGCGCGGCGAGCTGGGCCTCGGCATTCCGTACGGGCGTACGGCGCTGACGCTGATGTCGCGTGGGCGCGTGGTCGAGACGATCCAGCCCGAGGGCGCGACGGGATTCGTCGGCTGGCTCGATGGCCCCTTCGAGACCGACGAGCGGTTCACGCGCGTGCTGGTCGACGAGTCGCTGCGGGGCGCCATCTCCGAGCTCTACCTCGAGCGCTGCCAGGCCGCGGTACGCAGCTGCCTCGACGAGAAGCCGCGCAGCCACGCGCGCTACCGCACGCTGGCAGCCCACAGCGCCCACCACGTGCTCACGCCGCTGGCCGGCATGGCGCGCCACGCCTGTCGCGAGGCGGTGCTCAGCGGCGTGTCGCCGCACTTCGACGACCTGACGCGGCGTCTGCTCGAAGCGCCGATCATCGAGGACGTGGACGGGCGCTTCCATTCGCTGAGCCAGCTCGCTGCGCGCGACGCGACGTTTGTCTGCTGCGCACCAGACGCGGAGGAGCGCGGCGCCGACCGCGGCAACGCGCTGCTGCTGCGCACCTACGGCGCGGCGATCCTGCACATGCTGCTGGTGCTCGTGCACGGCGACGAGCGCGTGATGTCGCTCGGCAGCTGGGAGCGGGAGCAGACGCGTGCGGCCAAAGTCCGTCGCGCCGCCGCGGAGCGCGTCTCGGCCAACGAGCGGTTGATGTGGGGGCTGCAGGTGGCGCTGCGCGAGGGCGTGCAGGCCAGCGGCGGTCGCCACGGGCTGACGCTGCCGCTGGTCAACTCGCTCGGCCTAGCTCCAGACGGCGGCGCGCGCGGCGCCCTGGTCAAGCACGATGGACAGCAGTGGCGCCTCAACCCCAAGAGCAGCACCTGGCGCGAGGCGGCAGCCGCCGAAACCGCAGGCGTGAGCAGCGCCTACTACCTCGCCGCGGCCACGCTGCGTCACGTCTCTACCCCCGAGCTGGTCGCCGATCAGCTGGCGGCGCTGGCCAAGGCCGCCCTCGGCTGAGCGGCCCGACACGCGCGCTTATCAAGGCGGCTTGAGCGGCTCTCGAGCGCCGCCTTTGGACAGGGCGCGCCGCTTGGCGCAGACTAGCCCGATATGGACCGCCTGCTGATCATCGACGACGACGCCGAGACGACCCGCATCTGGCGCGACTACTTCGAGCATCGCGGCTACCAGGTGTTTGTCGCCAACGACACCGCGTCGGGCATCGAGTTGGCGCGCTCGCGCCGGCCGGGGTGCATCCTACTCGACGTGCGCTTCGACCAGGAAGGCGACGAGGCGGGCTACTACGCCTGCAAGGCGCTGCGCGAGTTCTACAACGAGCCGATCATCATGCTCTCGGCCTACAAGGTCGACCCGCTGGACAAGGTCCAGGGCCTCGAGTTCGGCGCCACCGGCTACCTCGAAAAGACGGTCAGCCTGCGCGAGATCGAGGGCTGGGTGCGGGCGCAGATCAAGACCTTCGGTCACCGCGTCTATCGCGTCGGCAATGACGGCGAGGTCGAGGTCGACACGCGCCAGCGCGAGGTGCGCAAGCGCGGCGACGTCATGCACATCACGCAGACGGAATACAAGCTGATGGCCTTCCTCTGCGCCCACCGCGGCGAGCCGCAGGCCAAGGCCGACCTGCTCGATCTGCTCTACGACGACGACCTCGAGGCGAGCGAGTCACGCCTGACGTCGCACATCTACAACCTGCGCAAGCAGCTCGAGGACGATCCGAAGAAGCCGGCGCTGATCATCACCGTGCACGGCTTCGGCTACAAGATCGTCTAGCTCAGGCCGCGGCGAGCCGTTCGCGTTCGTCGCCCTCGCGCGCCACGCGCTGCGCGGCGAGGGTGAAGATGAAGGCCACCACCGAGAGCACCAGCCAGATCGGCCCCGTGTCGTCAGGCTTGCTGCGCGCCACCACCACGGCGACAGGCACCGCGTTGAACAGCGCGTGCACGAGGATCGGCGCCAACAGCGAGCCCGTGCGCTCGTAGGCGATGGCCGTCACGACGCCGAGGCCGAAGGCCCACAGCGCCTGGTGCAGGTTGCCGTGCATCACGGCGAAGATCGTCGCCGAGATGACGGTCGCCCACACCGGCGAGATGCGCTGGCGCAGCTGGCGATAGATCAGCCCGCGAAACGCCGCTTCCTCGGCGATGGGTGCGAGCAGCGCGATGTGCAGGATCAGCGCGGCGGCGCCGGCGTCGAGGCTGGCGGCGTATCCAGCGGGTCCGGCGAACCAGGGGATCAGCGAGTCGAGCACCTGGCTGGTGGTGGCGACCACGGCGTGGTGCGGGCTCTGCGCCAGCACCGTGAGCAGGTTGGCCAGCGCGGCGCCCGAGCCGAGCAGAAGGCCCGCAGCGACCGCCAGACCTGCGCGCCCCGCGGCTCGGCGCGTGGCGTCGGGGAGCGGCCCGACGCGGCGCCAGATCGCCAGCGCGGCGCCGAGCATGGCCAGCGGTGGCAGGGTGTGCAGCAGGACCATCGCGGTGCTGCGGCCGTCGACCTGTCCAGCCAGCAGCTCGAAGAGGCGGTGCGCTACGAGCGGTGTGAAGGCGAGGGCGGTGGCCAGAGTGCCGATGGCCTCGGGGCTGAGGCCTTTTCTGTCCGCCGCGGGGATTTCGAGAAGCCCTGTATTTGCAGTGAGTTGTTCGACGTGGTCCCGCTCGCCCGTCGCTCGGCTGCGCATCGCTTCTCCTTCTTCATCTTCGGCTGTCTGGGTGGATACAAACCGGCGTGACCCCGCTTGGACATCTGGTCCTACGTGAGGTTCCCAAAAACTTCGGAAAAAAATTCGCCGCGGAAGGGGCGGAGATTACGCCTCGAGCGGCAGCTCGAGCACGAACGTGGCGCCTGGATTCGCCGCGGACGACGGCTGCGCGGCCAGCGAGCTCGGCCCTTCTTCCAGGCGCAGCTCGCCAGCGTGGGCGCGCGCGATCTCGCGCGCGAATGGCAGCCCCAGCCCCAGCCCGCCGTGCTCGGGTCGCGTGCGGCCGCGATGAAACTCCTCGAAGATGCGATCGCGCTGATCAGCCGCGATGCCTGGGCCCTCGTCGCGCACGGTCACGCGCGCGACTCCGGTCGCCTGGTCGACAGCGAGCGTGAGGGTGGCGCGTGGCGGCCCTTCGTCGCCGCCTTCGGTGGTCGGTCGGCCGTACTTGTGGGCGTTGTCCAGCAGATTGGAGATCGCCTGGCCCAGATAGAGTGGGTCGCACTGCACGCGCACCGGCGCGTCGGGCAGCTTCACCGTGAGCCAGCTGGCCGGCTCGGCGAGGAACGGCCGCGTGGCGGCCTCGACGATCTCGCGCAGGTCGCGCGAGCTGGTGTCGATGGCCAGGCCTTCGAGGCGCGCCTGCGAAAGCAGCGCCTCGACCAGCTGCGCCAGGTGCGCGCTGTCGCGCGTGATCGCCTCGCTGTACTCGACGAGCCGCTCCGGCTTGCTGTGCGTGTCGGACAGCGCGAGCATCTCGGCGCGGTGCGACATGCGCGTGATCGGCTTGCGCAGCTCGTGGCTGGCCAGGCGCACGAAGCGTTTGCGCTGCTCGACGAGGGCCTGCTCGCGGCTGACGGCGAGGCGCTCGCGCGAGACGGCGGCACGCTCGCGGCGCGCGGCGCGCAGGGTGCGGGCGCTGGCGTAGATCAGCAGCAGCGCGCTGCCGACCAGCAGCGCCAGCACCCACGGCTGGCTCCACCAGGGGCGCACGACGCGAAAGACATGCACCGCTGGCGTGGGGTCGACGTTGAGGTCGCCGTCCATGGCGCGCACTTCGAAGCGGTGCTTGCCCGGCGCGAGGCTGTCGAGGCGCGCCACGTGCCCGTGCGCGAAGGGCGACCAGGCGCCGCTGTCGAGACGGTAGGAGAACAGCAGCTGCTCGCTGGGTGTGTCCTGCAGCGCGTCCTGGCCGCCGAAGGCGAGCGTCAGCCGCTCGCCCTGCACGACGCGCACGGTGGCAGCGCGGCGCGCGGCGCCGACCCAAGTCTCGGGCGGGCGGCGGTCAGGGCGGTAGCGGCTGATGCCGCCGCCGAGGGTGGCGAACAGCAGCTGGCCGTCGCGCTGCTGACGCACGTCCGTGACGGTGTCGGCGGCGAGGCCGCGCCGGCTGTCGTAGTGCGCCCAGCGCGCGCGCGTGGGCTGCGCCGGGCGGCGCGCGTCGCCCTGGTCGAGGTCGAGGGCGCGCCATACGCCGAGGCAGCGCACGGTGAACCACAGCGAACGGTCGGGCGTGGCGAGCACGAAGCGCGAGTAGATGCCGGCCGGAAGCCATGGTCCGAGGCTGACCGCCTGCCAGCGCCCTTGGCTGTCGCGGCGGCTGACGCCGTCGAGCCCCGACGCCCATAGTGTGCCCGGCGCCAGCGAGACCACGCGGTAGATGCGCGCCGTGCGCGAAGTGCGCTGCGGGCCCATCTCGAGGCTGAAGCGGGCGGCGCCCGGGGCGCGCCGGGCCAGGCCGCGCGCGGTGGCGACCCATTGCGCGCCGCTCTGGTCGACGTGCACGTCATACACCTGGCGCGAGGGCAGCCCTTGTTCGCGCGGGGCCGCGTGGAGCGTGGTGCCGTCCCAGCGCGCCACGCCATGGCGCGTCGCGACCAGCACCTCGGCGCCTTTGCCCGCGCACAGCCGGGCGGCGGCGAGCCGGCGCCCCGCGCCGAGCCAACGCCAAACGCCATCCTTGGCGCGCCGAACGATGCCGGCGCGGGTAGCGACCCAGATGACGCCGGCCGGGTGCTCGAGCAGGTCGCTGACCTGCTGGCGAGCGCGCAGCAGGCGCGCGTTGGGTGCCACGGGTTGCGACGCGGGCTGCGGGATCTCGACCGCCGCGAAGCGTCTTGTTCCGGGCAGACGTCGCGCGGGCCCGCGGTCGGTGCCTGCCCACAGCGTGCCGTCGCTCGCGAGCAGCAGACCGCCGCTGATGTCGGCGCTCGGCAGCCCGTCGTCGAGCCCCAGCGTGCGCCAGCCCGACGGCGCGTAGCGCGCGGCGCCGCCGCCGAGCGTGGGAAACCACAGCGCGCCGTTTACGCCCGGCCGCACGCGAAAGACGAGGTTGGCGCGCAGGCCGTCGCGCCGATCGAGCGTCTCGAAGCGTTTGCCGTCGTAGACGGTGACGCCGGCGGCGTGCGCGATCCAGACGCGCCCGTCGCGCGCGATGTGGATCGCGCCCGCGCGGTCGCTGGGCAGCTTGCCGTGGCCGCGGTGCACGACCCAGCGGTAGCCGCCGCTGACCGCGTCGTCGGCGCCGTCGCTCGCCGCGCCGCCGCTCGCTTTGCCGCCGCTCGCGGGCCGCCCCTCGATGGCGCCGGCGCCCTTGGTGGCGAGCCACAGCGTTCCGTCGCGCGCCTCGGCCAAGCCGTGCACGTAGAAGTGGCGGCGAACACGCGCGCGCACCTCGACGCGCACGAAGCGGTCACGGCCGCGCTGGTAGCGCAGCAGCTCCGGGCCTTCGTAGGTGCCGCACAGCACGTCGCGCGAGCGCAGCTCGATGCACTGCGCCAGCTCGCCGGCGGGCAGCCCGTCGGAGGCGCCGAACACGCGCCAGCGACCGCCTCCGTAGCGCGCGACGCCGCCGGTAGTGGGCACGACCCACAGCGCGCCGCGGTGGTCGATCATCAGGTCCGTGATCTCGTCGGACGGCAGCGCGTTGGGGGCGGCGCGAAAGCGACGCGCCAGCTTGGCGCCGACGAACGAGGCGATGCCCGCGCCCTGCGTCGCCGCCCACACGGTCCCCTTGCTGTCCTCGGCGAGCGCCATCACGCGCTTGCCGCGCAGTCCGCGCAGCTGCTCGTAGCGCCCCACGCGCGGGTGGTAGCGCGTGACGCCCGCCATGGTCGCGAACCACACCGTGCCGTCTCGCGCGACGAGCACGTCGCGCACGATGTCGTGCGACAGCCCGTCGGCGGCGGCAAAGGTGCGCAACGCCCACACCACGCGCTCGGCGCGCGCCGGCGAAGCGAGCGTCAAGAGTGTTGCCGCAGCGATCATCGCCCGGGCGAGCATCGCGAGATGATAGCGAGTTTATGGGGCCGAATCGATGCGGCGGCGCAGCCGCGCGATGCGGTGCTGCACCTCGGGGCTGCGCGACGGAGCGGCCTCGGCGCAGGCCAACGCCTCGTGGAGCGACTTCTCGTGGTGCTCGTGGTGCTTGGCGAGCTCGACCCACGCCATGTTGGCGTCGGGGAACTCGCGCCGGAAGCGCTCCCAGACCTCGCGCGCCGCGCGGCGATCACCGCTGCGCCGATGAAGGCGCGCCAGCGCCACCAGCAACGCGCGCCGCGTGCCCGCGCGCGTGCTCAGCTCCAGCCCGCGGCGGTAGGCGTCGCCGGCACGCAGGCTCAGGCTGGCGTTGGAAGACATTTCGCTGGCCGCGGAGCGGTCGTCCGCGGCGAATTGCGGAAGGCTCCGTCTGGCCTTGGAAGACATTTGCTCGTGCAGCGTGCCGATGGCGTAGAGCTCCTCGGCGTCCTCGGCGAAGCGTCGCGGCTGCGCCACCGCGCGAGCCACGCGCCACAGCAGCGGCGCCATGCTCGCCACGTCGACGCAGTTGTGGCGCATCACCGCGCCCATCGGGCTCGGGCCGAGCGGCGCGCCGCCGCCGCGCGCCTCGCGCTGGGCCGCCAGAAAAGCGCTGTAGATGGCGGGCGCCAGCGCGCCGTCGATGTCGGCGCCGCGATCGAAGCCGAGCACCTCGAGCTCCATGGTCTTGAGGCGGCGGTTGGTGGTGCGCGCCGAGAAGAGGCGCCGGCAGTAGTGCAGCAGGTCGACGTGCTCGTAGCCCAGCGGCAGCGGCGTACGGGAGAGCATGGCGCGCGTCGCGAGCAGCGGCAGGTCAAAGCTGCGCCCGTTGTAGCTGACCACCAGCCGCGCGCGCGCCAGCAGCTCGGCGAGGCGCCCCAGGGCGCGCGGCTCGTCTCCCGGGTCGCGCAACAGCAGCTGCTCGACGACCAGCGCGTCGCGCTCGAAACGCCCCACGCCGATGAGAAACGCCAGCGTCCCCGCAGATCGCGACAGGCCGGTGGTCTCGGTGTCGATGAAGAGGATCTCGTCGGGCGAGATCGCCGCGCCAGCAGCACCCTCGTCGCGCGTTAGCGCCGTCGGGTCATCGCCGCGCTGCCGTCGCCAGGCGCGGTTGATCGCCAGCAGCGCCTGCAGCGCCGCGAGCGCTTCGGCGCCTGGAAGCTCGACGCCGAGCGCGCGGCGCGACGCCGGCGCCGGCTCGAAGCGCGCGAGGTAGCGCAGGCCGCGCGCGTCGACGCTGGCCGGCATCGGCTCGCTGGGAAGCTCGTCCTCGGGCGGCGGCTCGGCCTCGGGCGGCGTCATCGAGCCGGGCAGCACGACCGCGGCGCGCGGCGCCATCGTGTCGGGCGATGGCGTGTCGGGTGATCGCGCCGCGCCCCGCGCGCCGTCGACGCCGAGGATGCGGGTCAAACGCTGCGCCAGCGCAGCGGCCGAGGGCTTGGGCGGCGCCACCTCCATCGGCTCCAGTGGCTGCGGCAGCGGCGAGCGGTCGCGGCTCTCCATGCGCTCGATGGCACGCCGCAGCTGCGCGATGCGGCGCTGGTGCGCCGTGGGTCGCTCGTGCGCCGCCGTCGCCGAGGCCGAGGCTGACGACGACGCCAACGACGACGACGCTGCCGGCTCGCGCGCGTCGCGCCCCCCGGTCAGCTCGCGCCGTACGCGGTCGACGAGCCTCACGGCGCCTCGCGAGGTGCGTCAGCGCTGCTGGCGTGCGGCTGCACGCGCGCGTCGCCGAACAGCGGCTGTGCCTCGAGCGCGCGCTGGGCCAGGAGCTCGCGTCCGAGGGCCTGCTCGAATCGCTCGGCCAGCTTGGCGGCACGACGTTTGATCAGCACGCCTTGGCCGGGGCCGACGCAGCCGGGGCAGCCTTCGTCGCACTCGCAGCGCTCGAGCATCGCGCGCGTGCGGGCCAGCAGATCGTGGCGCTCGTCGAAGAGGCGCTCGGCGAGGCCGATGCCGCCGCGGTAGCGATCGAACAGAAACACCGTCGGCGAGAACGGCGCGCGCGGATCGGGCGGGGCGTCGCCGCCGCCGAGGCCTTTGGCACCGCGCCCCGCCACCGGAAACCAGCTCGAGCGCGCGTCGCCCATGGCGCGCCCGAGGTCACGCCGCTCGCTCATCAGCAGCAGCGCGGCCGCGCTGTGCAGCGCGCGCGAGAGCGCCATCGTCGCGCCGGTGACCTCGGCTGCGGTCCAGCCGAGCGCGAGCACGTCGCGCGGCTCGAGCGTCAGCCACAGCGCCGTGGTGTGCATCTCGCGATCGGGCTCGCTGACATCGCCGTAGCCGATGTTCTCGTGGGTGTGCAGCTTGATCTTCTTGAAGCCCACCACGCGATCGAGCACGTGCACCTCGCCATGGCTGGCGCAGCCGGTGCCGCTGGCGCGCTCGAGCACGCGCACGCGTGTCTGCAGCAGCGCCGTGGTGTAGTAGTCGACCTCCACCGCCTCGACGTAGGCCTTGTGGTTGTCGTGGTCGAGGCGCAGCACCTGGTACTGGCGGCCCTCGAGTTGGTAGATGGCGTGGTCGTGCAGGTCCTGCGGTGCGTCGTCGTAGTCGACCTCGGCGATGATGCGCGGCGCGGGCGCTGCGCCCGCCGCGCCCACACCGCTCGCCCGCGGCTCCTCCACCACGAGGAAGTTCTCGTCCACCGGACCGCGCAGGCTGACCTGCGCCGCCGGGTAGGCGTCGCTGACGTGGTGATAGCCGCGCTCGCCGCGATGTAGCAGCCGCGCGTCGGCGAGCGCGTCGAGCACCTCGCGCGTCTCGTCCTCGGCGAGCTCTCCGTAGCGCTCGTTTTCGTCGAACGGCAGCTCGTAGGCGGCGCACTTGAGGTGTGGCACGAGGATCGACGGGTTGTCGGGCTCGACGCGCGCGTGCTCGGGGCGCCGGCCGAGCAGGTAGCTCGGATCGCCGGCGACGAACTGATCGAGCGGCTCGCTGCACGCGACCAGCACGGCGAGACTCGGCGTGAGGCGCCGCCCGGCGCGGC
>JAGQIK010000040.1 GCA_020431405.1 Myxococcales bacterium | reverse complement strand
TCGCCTTCGCGCGTGATGACGAAGCGAAGGTAGCAGGGGTGCGTCGGGCCGCCCCAGTTGGGCGAGTTGTAGTGGTCCTTGGGCGACGAGATGATCTCGAGGCGCCGAAGCCGCGCGAGCGTGTCGAGGCGCGCCAGCCAGCCGTCGAGAAACACGCCGTTGTCGCCGTGATCGATGGTCAGCTCTTCGAGCTGCTTGGCCAGCGGCGAGGCGGTGAGCCACTCGAAGCGCGAGAGCGCGCCGTGGTCGCTCTCGAGGATCGCGTGTCCAGGCGCCAGGCGCAGGCGCTTGAGGTTCACCAGCGCGCCGACGGTGCCGACCTTGTGCCAGTGCGAGAGGTTGTCGCCGCGCGCCGCGAGCTGTTCGGGGTCGCGCTGATCGGGGCTGAAGTACCAGCGCCGCCGATGCTCGGGCGAGGTGGCGAGGTGCAAGAAGCGCTCGGCGTCGAAGTAGGCCGCCGAGACCTCCTCGAGCGGCACGGGATCGGGTTTCTGCGCGATGGCCGCCAGCGTCTCGGCGTCACAGCGCACCACCCGCAGCGCGCGCAGCGCGTCGCCGCGAAGCAGGCGTGACTCGTTGCAGGCGTCGATCTCGCGCACCGTGGCCCACAGCGGGTGCTCGCAAAGCTCGTCGCGCTGCTTGTCGGTGGTGAAGCTCACCGCGCCGCAGCCGGCGAGAAACCCGCGCTCGAAGCGCGGCTTTTCGACGACGGCGTCGAGCGGGAAGATCCAGCGCGCGCCGTGCGCCTTGCACAGCTCGCGCACGCGCTTCTGCTCGTTGCCGGTGAGCTTGTCCTTGAGCTGCAGCGCCAGGAGCTCGGCGCGCGGATCGCCGCGCTGCGCGAGCCAGTCGGCGTAGACCATGCGCGGCACGTCGTCATCCGGGTCCGCCAGCACGGCCGCGACGAGGCTCTCCTCGGTGCTGTCGGTCTCGTCGCGCGCGGCGGCGAACATCGCCTCCGCGTCGGGCGGCGGCTGCTTGGCGAGGCGGTCGAGCTCGGCGCTGCACAGCGCGATGACCTCGCCGTCCTCGGCCGAAAGCACCGGCGGCTCGACGAGCTTCTTGCGCAGGCGCGCCACGTTGCCCTCGAGCGTGTCGTTGCGCTGCACGACGCTGTCGAGCGTGGCCAGCTGGCGCCCGTCGGCGACGTAGGTCGCCAGCTTGAAGGCCGCCGTGCGCGGCGTGGCGTCGCCGGTGGAGTGATAGCGCACCGCGCTGTCGACGGCGGCCGTGGGCAGCCGCGGGTCGGGCTTGAAGTCGAGCAGCTGGGCGAACCAGCGCTTGAGCATCGGCGTGCTGCCGTTTTCGAAGCAGGCGGCGAGGCGCGGCACGTCGGCCGCGCGGCGCTTGGCGGCCACGTCGAGCCAGGCCTCGTCGAGCGCGGCGCTCTTGGCCTTGCCCTCGATGGGCGCGAGGCTGCGATCGACGAGCGCGCCGAGGCGCTCGACAAGCTCGGCGGTGGCCGCGGCACGCTGCGCCGCCCACGCGTCGAGCAGCTGGTCGAGGGCCTGCACGAGGTTGTCGGCGCGCAGCGCGTCGAGCGCCGCGGCGAGCGGACGCGAGGCGCCTTTGGGCGGCGCCGCGCCCTGCTGCTTCTTCGCGACCGCCGCGGCCTTCGGCTTCGCCGGCGTCGCGGCCTTCGGCTTCGCGGGGGCTTTCTTCTTCGCCGGCGCCGCGGCCTTCGCCTCCGCCGGCGCTTTCTTCTTCGCGGGTGCAGGCGCCGCGCTCGTCTTCTCCGCAGGCGCCGACGCAGACGCGCCGCCACGCAGCAGCGCCACGTCCGCCTCGGTGAGCACGCGCGGCGTCTGCAGCGACATGCCCAGCGCCCCCGCCTTGGCGGTGATGCCCTTGCCCGTGCTGAAGCGCAACCCTTCGCGCGCGCCGCTGACGTCGCGCGCCGCCACGACGTTGGGCGCCGCCGTCCAGCGCGCGCCGTCGAAGCGCGGTGACTCGAGCACGCCTACCAACCACAACACGTCGCCCGGGCGCACGGTGACGAGAAACAACGCGCCGCCTTCGCCGAGCGGCGCCAGCGCCTTGTGCGCGCTGTTGTACGCGTCCACCGGCCACACGTCGCCCAGCCCCACGGGTTTGCCAGCGGCACGCGCCTGCTTGTCGAACACTGCCTTGCTCACGATCGCCATCACGCTGGCCATCGTCGCTCCTTTCTTTGGCGCATCACGCGAGTCCCTGGGCTAGAGCTTGAAGTCGGCGACCAGCATGCGGTGATCCGTCGCCGCGCTGTCACCCTTTTGCAGGCCCAACGCCGAGAGCGTCGGCGCGTCGAGCAGGCCGCTGTCGAGCACGAAGCCGTTGCGCCGCTCGAGCGCGGGCGCCGGCGTATGCGTGACGTGATCGAGGGTGCCGGGCGGAAACGCGTCGGCCGCCGGCGGCGCGACCCAGGTATACGAGTCGTCGCCCACCAGATTGCGCAGCGGCCAGCGCTCGAGCGCCGGACCGTTAGGATCGGTCATCACGTCGAGCGGCGTACGGGAGGCGACGAGGTTCCAGTCGCCGATGGCGATGATCGGCGCGCTCTGGTAGTCGGCAAAGGACGCGCCGAGCGTGCCGCCGCGCAGGTTCTTGACCAGCTGCGCGGCCTCCTCGAGCTGCGCGTTGCGCGTCTTGTCCGCCGACGAGCCGGCGTAGCCGCAGCACACCGGGTGAATATCGAAGATCACCAGGCGCTGGCCGCCCGGCAACGTCAGCGCCACCGCCGCGTAGCCGCCGCTCTGTCCCGGCTTGGGCAGCGGCAGCAGCGCCGAGCGCGACGCGATGGCGCGACCGCGACCGTCGGGATCGAGATGCACGTTCCAGCTCGCGCCGTCTCCGTGCGGATCGATGGCCTTCAGCCGCGCTGCGATGCTCGACTCGCTGCTCGTGACGTTGGTGATCTCTTGCAGCACGTAGATGTCGCCGGCGGCGGCGTGCAGCAGCCGGCCGATGGCGTCGCGGCGCGCGCTGTCGTGAAGCCCGTCGAACTGCGTGTTGAGCGAGACCACGCGCACCGTGGTGTCGGCGGCGCGCCCGCTGTCGCGCGGCGTGGCGGTGGGCTCGGCGTCGTAGCTGAGATCGAGCTCGACCGGCGCGGCGAGCGCATCGGCGCCCGCCACGTCGATGCCGATGCGATCACCGCGCTTGACGCCGAGCCGGGCGAGGTCGACGCGCATCTCGTAGCGCTCGGCGGCGTAGGTCGGCGCGATCAGAAAGGCGATATCGCCCCAGGTCAGCGTGCGCGCCGGGTCGCCGTCCTGGTAGATCGCGTGGGCGAGCAGATCGATGGTCAGCCGCTTGCCGGCCGGCAGCGACAGCTCCACGCGCAGCGCCGGCGCGCCGGCGGGGCCCGAAAACAGGTTCAATGCCGCGGCGCCGGCGAGCGAGAGGTACAGCACGCTTCCGCGGCTCGTCGCGCGCAGCGACACGACATCGAAGCCGCCGCTCTGCTGGTCGCCCGAGGCGTCGCTCGCCAACTCGGGCAGCGCGGCCCAGTCGTCGAAGAGCCCGTCGATGGCGATGCTCGGCGCCACGCCGCCACCGTCGCCGCCGCCGCCCTCGACGACCGCGTCGCCGCCGCCGTCGCGCGCGGCGCCGTCGCTGCCATCAGGGCTCGGGCTGCTGTCACTGCAGCCGCCGGCGAGGAGCACCAGGCTCGCCAGCAGCAACGCTCGAAGGCTTTGCCGCGAACGAGTACTCGGCGGCCAGCAAATTCGCCGCGGACGACTGCTCCGCGGCCAGCAAATTCGCCGCGGACGACTGCTCCGCGGCCAGAGAGATGCGCTACGCATCCAGCGAACCTACCGCGGGCAGCGCTCGCCGCGCTAGCAGCTACCGCCCGCCGGCGAAGCCGCTAAAGTCGCGCCGCACGTTCGAGAAGCGCAGCTCGTCGATCACGCCGTGCAGCGGCGCGCGCGGCATGAAGCCGCCGTCCTGCAGCTGCACCGTGTGTGCGCCGATGACCCATGGCAGGTTGTTGTCGTCGATGCCGAGGATCTTGGCCGGCAGCGTGCCGGCGCAGTTTTGCGTGTTGCTCGGCTGCAGCACACCATCGATGGTCAGCTCGGTGGCGCTGTCGCCGAAGTTGATGCCGACATGGTGCCAGGCGCCGTCGGCGATGGACGGGCCGCAGCTCGTATGGGCTTGTGTCGTGTTGCCCACCTGCAGGCGCATCGTCATGCGCGGGCCCGCATCGGTCGGCCGATAGTGGCGCACCGTCAGGTGGCCGCCCTGCACCTGGCCAAACTCGTCGCGCGAGAGGATGCCCAGCTCGCGGTCGGCGAACGCTGGCGGGATGCGGATCCAGAAGTCGATCGAGCCGCGCTTGAGCCGCCACACTGCGGCCGGCGCCAGGTAGCCAAAGGCGTACCCGGCGTCGGTGGGGTCGAACGCCAGCGCGCCGCCGCAGCGGCCGTCGACGGTTCGCACCAGCCCGCCGTCGAACGGTTTGATGATCCCACCGTTGATCATCTGCGGCGTGCTGTTGAGCAGCCCGCCATCGGTGGGGTCGTCGAAGCGATAGTGCGCGAACACACCTTCGCTGCCGAGGCCGCAAACCGAGTCGCTGGCGCCGTCGGCGGAGCCCTGCATGTCGAGCGCGAGGTCCGCTGCGTCGCGTGCGTCCGCGCGCGCGTCACCCGGCGCGTCCACCGGCGCGTCGCGCGTGGCGTCGCGTGACAGGCCCGCCTCGGCGGCCGGTCCCGAGCTGTAGCGCGCGAGCCAGTTGCACCCGCTGGCGCTCGACGCCAGCAGAGACACGAGCATCAGTACCACCGCCTGTCCTCGGCACATGCCCGATACTATAGTTGGCGCCGCATGATCAGCCTTCCGAAACCGCGCCCCTTCGGCCTCGCGCTGTCGGTCGCCGCGCTCGCGCTCGCCGCGCTCGCCGCGCCCGCTCTGGCGCGCGGCCCGCTCGACGAGCGCCTCGCCGCGATCAAGGCGATGATCGTGGCCAAGCCGAAGATCGACGCGACGCTCTTTTCACCAGCGTTGCTCGCCGCCGTGCCGCCCGCCAAGATGAAGCGCTTCTTGACCGGCGTCTTCGCCAAGGCCGGTCGCGCCGTCTCCATCGCCACCCTCGAGCGTCGCGGCGCACACCGCGGCCGCTTCCGCGTCTTCGGCAGCAAGGGCAGCTTCCCGCTGCGCCTCGGCGTCGAGCCCCGCCCGCCACATCGTATCTCGGCGCTGTGGATCGGCAACGTCGTCGGCAACCTGCGCTCGCTCGGCGAGCTCGTCAAGCGCCTGCGCGCGCTGCCGGGCGCGGTGTCGTTCGCGCTCTGCGAGCTGGGCGGCAAGACGCCGCGCCTGCGCGCGCAGCTCGGCGCCCATCGCCGGCTGGCCATCGGCTCGACGTTCAAGCTCTACCTGCTCGGCGCGCTCGTCGACGACATCGCGCGCGGGCGGCGCCGCTGGGCCGACACGGTGCGCCTGCCGAAGGCGCAGCGCTCCTACCCATCGGGCGTGCTGCACCGTTGGCCAACCGGCATGCCGCTAAGCCTCGCCACGCTAGCGACGCAGATGATCTCGATCAGCGACAACACGGCCACCGACGTGCTGCTGCATTTGCTCGGCCGCGAACGCGTCGAAGCGATGCTGCCCGCGATGAGCGCGCTCGCGCGCAACGATGCGCGCAACGTGCCGTTGCTCTCGACGCGCGAGATGTTTCTGCTCAAAGACGACTCGGCCGCTGGCCGCCGCCGCCGCGCCGCGTACCTCAAAGCGAGCGTCGCCGCCAAACGCCGCCAGCTGGCCCGCCTCGCCAAGCTGCCGCGACGCGCCTTTCGCGGCCTGTCGCGCGCCAAACCCACCGCCATCGATCGCATCGAGTGGTTCGCCTCGGCCAAGGAGCTTTGCCGCGCGATGGATTGGATCCGGCACCACGCGCGCGGCAAGGCGACGCTCGGCCGCCGCCTGCTCGCGGTCAACCACGGCCTGGCCTTTCGCCGCGACCGCTGGCGTTTCATCGGCTACAAGGGCGGCGCCGAACCCGGCGTGCTCAACCTGACGTGGCTGCTGCAAGACCACAAGCAGCGCTGGTGGGCGCTGTCGGCGGGGTTCAACGACGCGAACAAGCCGCTGCGCGAAAAGAAGCTCTTCGCGCTGATGCAGTCGCTCGTCGTGCTGCTCGAGCGCTAGGTGCTCTAGGCTTACCGAGGACCCGATGCGACTTTCAACGCTCACCATCACCTGTGTCATCGCGGCGATCGCCGTCCCGACCAGCGCGCGCGCCGAGCTCGGCAAGGTCTGGGCGCTCGACGACGGCACAAAGGTCAAGCGCTCCGCCATCAAGCACCGGCTCGCGCGTCGAAACGGCGTCTTCGACGGCAAAGCGGTGCACCTGTTTGGCGCGCGCAACGAGATCGTCGCCTTCCAGCTGATGCTCGTCGGCGGCAAGCGCGCCACCCGCGGCGTGCGCGTGCGCTTCGAGGCCCTGGGGTCGATCCGCAACGCCGCGAAGCTCGCCAGCGGACGCGGTGACAGCGCCGATCGCTGGTTTATCGGCCGCCCGATCGCGCGCTTTCGCCAGCACTACCTCACCGTGCGCGAGCGCTCGCACGATCTGACCTGGAAAAAGCGCTCGCGCGCGATGCCGCGCGGCATGAAAGGCGACATCCCTGACGCGCTGATCCCGCTGCGGCGCACGGACCGCTTCTCCGTGCCGGCGCGCCAAAACCAAGGTGTCTGGATCGACGTCTACATCCCCAAGGGCACGCGCGCCGGGCGCCAGCGCGGCACGCTGGTGGTCGAGGTCGGCGGCAAGCCGTGCGCGCTGTCGACCTGCACGCTGCCCGTCACCCTCGACGTGCTCGACGCCACGCTGCCCGACAAGCCCAGCGCCAAGACGATGCTCTACTTCGGCGGCGGCGACGACGACCGCGACTACATGATGGCGCGCTACTTCAAAGACCCCTGGAAGGCCTCGGCCAAGCAAGCCGACGCCCTACGCGCGCGCCACTACAAGCTCGCGCGCCGCCACCGCGTCACGCTGATCCTCGGCAAGCGCAAGACGCCCGACCGCTCGCTCGGCCAACGCATCTCGGGCCGCGCCTTCACGCGCGCGGCCGGCTACGAAGGCCCCGGCGCCCGCATCGGTCAGGACGTCTACTCGATCCACACCTTCGGCGGCAAGCTGACGCACAAGCAGGCACGCGTGTGGTCGCACTACTTCGCGCACCGCGGCCCGCACGTGACGTACTTCCTGTACACCACCGACGAGCCGTCGCCGGGCCAGTACCGCGAGGTCGACGCCATCGCGCGCGCGGCGCGCCCCGTGCCGGCCTTCGTGACGACGAGCTTTTCGCCCAAGCTCCCCGCGATCAGCATCTTCTGCGCGCTCGCCGAAAGCTACCGCCGCGCCGACGCCCGCCGCGCGCGCGCCGTCCGCAAACACCAGTGGATCTACAACGGCGTGCGCCCCTTCAGCGGCACCTTCGCCATCGACGACGTCGCCATCTCGCCGCGCGTCAATCCGTGGATCCAGTACAAACACCGCATCGAGCGCTGGTTCTACTGGGAGTCGGTCTACTACAAAGACTTCCAGGGCAAGCGCGGCAACATCGACGTCTGGCGCGAGCCGATCAACTTCACCAACCGCCACGGCGACCGCATGAACGGCGACGGGCTCTTGATGTATCCAGGGCGCGATCTCGTCTTCAAGAAACACGACCGCGGCTTCGACATGCCGCTGCCGAGCATCCGCCTCAAGGCCTGGCGCCGCGGCATCCAAGACGTCGAGTACCTCGTGCTCGCCACGCGCCGCGGCCACGGCGCCGCCGTCAAGCGCCTGCTCGCCAAGCTGCTGCCGCGCGTGCTCGACCAGACGCGCGCCGGCCAGGCCGTCTCGTGGCCCGAGGACGGCGAGCGCTGGCTCGCCGCGCGCCAACGACTTTTTCAACTGCTGGCACGCCGCAAGTAACGCGCGAGATCGCGCGACGTCGGGCAGCGACTGCTGCGCGCTCTTGCAGCCGCCCGAGCCCCGTAGGGTAGATTCGCCTTGATGGGCAACCGCGAGGGCAAGCGCGAGATCGGCGTGATCATCGGTCCGATGATCATGGTCGCCAGCGTGAGCGTCACCGTCTACGGGCTGGTGACAGTTCACCTGGGCCGTGTCTCTCGCGACTGGCAGCGAGCGCAGGCGACCATCACGCGCTCGGGCGTCGTCAAGCGCACGTCGACGAGCGGCAGCGGCAGCTCGCGGCGCACGACCACGCGCTACCACGTCGAGGCGACGTACACGTACCGCGTTGGCCGTCACGTCCACGTCTGGTCGCGCTACGCCTACGGCGCCAGCAGCTGGCACAGCGCGAGCACCCGCGCCAAGGCCGAGCGCTGGCGTCAGAACTACCTGCCTGGACAAGCGCTCACGGTCTTCTACGACCCAGAGCGGCCTTCGCAGGCGGTCGTCGTACGCGGCGCCACCTACAGCGCCTACTTCATAGCCCTCTTCCCGCCGCTGTTTCTCGGCGTCGGCCTGCTGTTCCTGCTGCTGGCGCGCGCCGCGAGCCGCGCCTCGCAGGGCGGGCAACACGCGGTCAGCAACTCGCGCTCCTTCGTCATCGCAGCGCTCGCCACCGTCGCCTTCTACGCCGTTTGTGGGCTCGCGCTGCTCGTCATCTAGCTAGCTCGCGGCGCCTTCGTGTGGCTCGATGTGCACGAGCACGTCGCGCACCGAGGCGTGCTCGGCGAGCACGCGGTCTTTGACTCGATGCGCCGTCTCGTGCGCGAGCCGCACCGACTGCGCTGGGTCGACCTGTACATGGATGTCGACGAAGTGCTCGACGCCCGACTTTCGCACGCGCAGCTTCTCGATCGCCGACACGCCCGCGCAGCCGGCGGCCGTCTCGCGAATGGCGTCGGTGATCTCGTCGGGCGCCTGCCGATCGAGCAGCTCGACAAAAGAGCGCCACATCAGACCCGCGCTCGCGAAGGAGATGAAACCCACCACCACCAGCGCGGCGATCTCGTCGGCGAAGATGGCGCGCGGCCCGATCCAGCGCACGGCGCCGAGGCCGACCAACACGGCCGCCGCCGACAGCGCGTCGCTTCGGTGATCCCAGGCCGCCGCCGCGACGAGGCGCGAGCCGATGCGGCGCGCCACGCGCGCCTTGTACTGGTAGATCGCCTCCTTGAGCACCACGTTGGCCGCGGCGATGCCGAGCGCCCACAGCGGCGGCGGGCTGTGCAGCACCGTCAGGCGCCGCACCGACTCGACCGCGAGCCAGCCCGCCGACAGCAGCACCACCAGCGCGATGTTGGTGGCCACCGCCGCCTCGGCGCGCGAATAGCCGTAGGGGTGTCTCGCGTCGGCGGGCCTGCGCGCGATACGCACCGCGACCAGCGCCGCGATGGACGTCAGCACGTCGCCGAGCGAGTTGATCGCGTCGGCGATCAGCGCGAACGAGTTTCCGTGCAGGCCGCCGCCGAGCTTCGTCGCGCCGAGCAGCGCGTTGAGCACGAGGCCGGCCCACAGCGCGCGCGACGCTGTCGTGTACAGCTGCTCGCGGGTCGAGGCCATCTCCTGCAATTGTCGCCGATCGCCGCGCGCTGATCACGCCCGACCGATCCGACAGCTGTCATTGCGTCTGACCGCGCGACAGGTCTCGATCGTGAGAATGCGCCAGACGAACGCCAGCACCATCGCCACGTTTGATCTGACCAGCCGCTGCCCGCTGCGCTGCCGCCACTGCTACGTGCGCGAAGATCTCGTCGAGGACCTCGACGACGATACATACATCGCGCGCCTCGTGGCGCTGCGCGACGCGCATCAGCTACGCTCGGCGCTCTGGGTCGGTGGCGAGCCGTTGCTGCGCTTGCCGCTGCTGCGGCGCGCCACGTCGCTATTCGCTCGCAATGCCGTCTCGACGTCGGCTGCCCTGCCGGTACCGCCGGACCTCGGCGCGGGCCTTTTGGTCTCCGTCGAGGGCCCGCGCGACGAGCACGAGCTGCTGCGCGGGCGCGGCACCTTCGACGACGTGCTCGCCAACATCGGCGAGCTCGAGCCCGGCTCGTTCGCGCTGTCGACGACGCTAACCGCACCGACGCTGGCGGCGATCGACGCCCTCGGCGAGCTGGTCGACGAGACGCGCGCGCTTGGCGTGCTGGTCGGCTTCTATGTCGGACCGCCCGGCGATCCGTTGTCCGTCAGGCGCGGCGATCGCAACTGGGCCGTCGATCGCCTGCATGCGCTGCAGGCGAAGCGGCCGGGCGTCGTGCTCAACACGCCTGCCGGGCTCGATCGCCTGCGCGCCGAAAATGCACGCGAGCTGGCGCGTTCGTGCATCTATCGGCGCGGCGCGATGGCCTTCGACTCGGCCCTCGAGCGAAAGCGACCCTGTACTTTCGGCGCGCGCGCCAACTGCGGCGCCTGCGGATGCGCCGTCGTCGCCGAGCAAGTGGCGCGCGCGCTCGACACGCCCGCGGCGGGCGCGCTGCTCGCCGCGCTCTTCCCGGTGCGCCCGTTGCAGCCGCCGAGCTGATCGCCCCTCCTTACCGCTGGCGCACGATCACGCGCTCGGCTGCAGGCGCTTGCCGCGGCCGGGGCCCATCGCGCCGGCGCGCTCGGCGAACGGCGAGCTCGTCGACAGCGCCACGGCGCGCTCGTCGGCGAGCTGCTCGCGCTGCGACCAGAAGTTGGTGCCGCGCAGGAGGTCGCCGGCGTAGCGGTACTTGTAGAGCGGCGCGAGACGACCGTAGAGCGAGGCGATCGAGGGCGTCATGCGGTAGCGCCACTGCCAGACTTGAAAGTAGTTGAGCACGCCGATGTAGAGCGCGCGTTTGTGCGGCGGCAGCTCGGCGAACATCCGTGGGTTGCGCCACGCCGCGCGCGCCAGCCGCGTGCGATGGCGCATCGAGTGGTACTGGAGCGTCAACCAGCGCACGCCGTCGGCGAGCTGCTCTGGCGTCATGCGCGCAGGCCGGTGCACCACGCTGTCGCGCCCCGTGTAGCGATCGTAGTCCTCGGTGAGCAGTCGCCCCTCGCGGCGGTAGCGGCGATGGCCAGGCGTGCCGGGGAACGGGATCTCGACGGTGAAGCTGCTGTGCATCATCGCCGAGTCGCGCAGAAACTCCCAGGTCGCCTCGAAAAGCTCGGGCTCGTCCCAGTCGAAACCGAACATCCAGTTGCCCGAGGCGATGATGCCCGCTGACTGGATGCGCTCGACGATCTCGCGGTAGTAGGACGCCGTGGCGCGCTTGCCGGTGCCGTCGAGGCTGCGCTGGTTGAGCGACTCGTAGCCCGACGAGATCAAGATGCACCCGGCGCGCCGCGCCAGCTCGATGTTGTCGGGGTCCTGGCTGAACTCGTGGCGCACCTGCATGCCGAAGGGGAACGGGTCTTTGCTAAGCTCGCTGAACAGCGCGCGCGTGTAGTCGAGGTCGGCGGCGAGGTTGTCGTCGACGAAGTACATCGCCTTGACCCACCGTGGCCGGCGGCGGATCTGCTCGAGGACGTAGCGGATCGGGTGGGCGCGATAGCCGCGCGTCATGCGCTTGGCGAAGCAGAAGCTGCAGCTCTCCGAGCAGCCGCGCGTGGCGATCACCGGGTAGTAGTAGGCCTGGTAGCGACGCAGCTTCATCAGGTCCGTGCGCGGCAAGGGCAGCCCGTCGAGGTCGGGCTCGCCGCGATAGACGCCGCGCACCTTTTGCGGATCGACGAGCATCTGCTCGCAGATCTGGCGCCACGTGGCCTCGCCTTCGCCGCAGACCACCGCGTCGGCGTGCTCGAGGCCCTCGTCAGGCAGCGCCGTGACGTGGTGGCCGCCGATGACGACCGTGACGCCGCGCTCGCGGTAGCGGCGCGCGAGCGCGTAGGCGGCGTTGATGCGCGGCGTCGAGGCGCTGATGCCGACCAGGTCCACCGGCTCGTCGAGCACCAGCCGCTCGCGCAAGAGGTCGACGATACAGACCTCGATCTGCGGCGGCGTGACCGCGGCGAGGCTCGCCAGCGACAGCGTCGGAACCTCGAGCTCCCAGGGGATGGTGATCAGCTTGGCGCGCAGTCTTTTTCGGTTCACGTGGCGAGGCTCGCTCACAACATGTTGCGTCGCGAGCCCATGCCCATCTCGTGCATCGCCCTCATCACCTTGGACATGATGTCGTAGAGCTGGTGCTTCTTCTGATCCATGTTCTGAAAGGAGCCGGCCGTGTCGAGACCGCCAGCGACCGTGGCCAGCATGTCGTCGTCGAGCTCGATGTCCGTGCGTGACGCGGCGAGATCGGAGAGCGCCAGCTGCGCCGCGCGGACCAGCTCTTCGGCGGTTACGGTGTAGCCGAGCTCGTTCGCTCGGCGCTCGAGCGCCTCGAGATCGAGCGCTTCCGCGTCGACCTTGCCCGCGACGTGCTCGGCAAAGAACTGTGCTGCCTGCGCTTGTGACATGAGGGCCTCCTACGCGGGCACTGGATCACTTCGGCCGCGACGCGGTCAATGACCGGCGTCATGCCGGGCTCAGCCGCTGCCGCGACGCCGGAAAAAGCGCTACATTACAGACAATTGAGCGATCCCCTCTCACGCATCGCCCGCGGCGCGAGCGAAAGCGTTTCAGCGGCTGGGAAGCCGCCTCGGGCCGGCTCGTATCTCTGACTACCGTGGTGCTCCGTCAACCCAAGACGTTGTGCGTGGACAAGACCGCCGAGGCGCTGCTCGGCGAGCTGCGGCTGCTCGAGGGCGCGCGCGAGCCGGCGGTGCTCGACATCGACCAGATCGACGGGCTCGAGCGCATCTTCGAGATCAGCCTGCCCGACGACGTGCTGGCGCTGCTCGCCGCGCGTTCGACGCACCTGCTCAAGACCTGGAACCTCGCGCTCGAGCGCGTGGCCGACAACTGCGAGCAAGCCTGGCGCGATCTCTACGCCGACGACGCACGCGCCTACGAGCGCGGCCAATACCCCACCGGCCCGATCCGCGACCGCGAGTGGCTCTACGCGCGCGGTCCGTTCTGCCTCGGCCGCCGCTGGGACGGCACGCTGCTGCTGATGCCGCGCCGCACGCAGGCTGACGATTCGACCGTGCTCAAGGTGTGGCGCGAGGGCAGCGAGCGCGAGCGCCCGCTCGTCGACGTGGTGCGCGACGAGGTCGATCAGCTGCGGCTGCTCGTCGAGTCGCACCACGCCGTCAACGGCGGCTCGCATCGCGCCGGTCCGAGCGTGATCCCGCTCGCCGCACAGCGCTTCGTCCCGCGACTGATCCGCAAGCTGCCGGCCGACGAGACACGCCGCCTCGAGCGCCGCGTGCGCCACGCCACCTTCGGCGACGGCACCGTCGTCGCACCGCGCGGCCGCGACGCCACGCGCGACGAGCACCGCAAGCTCGCCGTTCGCTTCGACGACGGCGAAACGCGCGTGTTGCTCTCGCGCTACGTTCAGTATCTAGACTAGCCCGCTAGCAAGGCGTCAATCAAAACAGGCGTTTCAGGAAAGCGGTTCGGTGAGCCGGCGCGAGCTGTTACCGTTGCGCTCCTTCGCATTCGCGGATCAACAAAGGAGACCAACGAATGAAGCGCATCATCGTTAACCTCGGCCTCGCCCTGATGTTCGCCCTGACCTTCACGCTCGCCGGCGTCAGCACGGCGCAGGCCGAAGGGCCCAAGTGCTACGCCTGCGGCAGCGGCAGCAAGGCGCCCTGCTCCAAGGGCTATCGCTGCTTCGGCACGCGCAAGTCGTGCCGCAAGAAGGGCTGCCGCATCACGGGCTACTCGAGCACCTGCTCGACGGCGGCCAACGTGAAAAAATGTGCGACGCGCGTCGAGTTCTTCGAGCTCAACAACCTGCCCGTCACCGCCTGGAGCTGGCGCTAACTCGCGCCCGGAGCTGACGCTAGCTAACACCTAGCGCGCTCGCGCCGTGCTGGTCCTCGCTCGACGCCTTGGCCAGCGCGCGCTCCACCTCCGCCATCTCGCGCACCAGCTCGTCGAGCTTCGTCCGCACCCCTTCGGGGTCGTCGGCGCGCGCGCGCGCCTCGACGTTGGCGCACAGCGTCTTCATGCGCGCCGCACCGAAATAGGCTGTGCTGCCCTTGAGCGTGTGCGCCGCCTCGGCGCAGGCCTTCATGTCGCCGCGTGAAAGTGCCTGCTCCACGTCGCGGATGCGCTGCGGCGTGTCCTCCAAGAAGAGCCCGATCAGCCGCTCGAGCCCGCTCGGATCGTTGCCGCGCAGCGCCGCGAGCTTGGACAGATCGATGGTTGGCGGCATCGCCACCGGCGTCGAGTCATCGCGGACATCCTCGCCGCGCGCGATGGCGACCTGCGGCGTGGGCGGACGCGAGCGGCGCGGAAAGCCGTTGATCAGCCGCTGCAGCTGCTCGATGCCGATCGGCTTGGCGACGTAGTCGTCCATGCCCGCGGCGAGGCAACGCTCGCGCTCGCCCGGCAGCGCGTGCGCCGTCATCGCCACCACCGGCACGTGCGGCCCGTCGGCTTCCTTGCTGCGCAGCGCGCGCGTCGCCGCGTAGCCATCGAGCACCGGCATCTGACAGTCCATCAACACCACGTCGAAGCGTTCCGCTTCGAGCGCGTCGAGCGCCTCGGCGCCGTTGCGCGTCAGCCGCACGCGGTGGCCGAGCTTGTCGAGCATCGCGTGCATGACCTGGCGGTTGACCGGGTTGTCTTCGACGACGAGCACCTTGCGGGCGGCGACCACGTCGACGCGCGGCAGCGGCGCCGAGCGGCGCTGCGGACGATCGCCCGCCGAGGTGGCCGGCGGCAGCGGCACCTCGAACCAGAACGTGCTGCCCTCGTCGCTGCTGCGCAGAAGGCCGATGCTGCCGCCCATCTGCTCGACGAGGCTGCGACAGATCGCCAGACCCAGCCCCGTGCCGCCGTAGCGGCGTGTCATCGATCCGTCGACCTGCGCGAATGGCTCGAAGAGCCGATCGCGCCGCTCGTCGGGCACGCCGATGCCGCTGTCGCTGATCTCGAAGCGCACCATCGGCACGTCGTCGAGCGCGCGCGCGTCGATGTGCAGTCCGCCGGCTTCCGTGAACTTGATCGCGTTGTTGACGAGGTTGGAAAGCACCTGCCAGATACGGCCCGCGTCGCCGGCGACATGCAGCGGGATGTCGTCGTCGATGCTGACCTCGAGGTGCAAGCCGCGCTCCTGCACCAGGCCCTGATACAGCTCGACGACATCGTCGACGACCTGGCGCAGGTCGAAGCTCATCTCGTGGAGCTCGAGCCGCCCCGCCTCCATTTTCGAGAAGTCGAGGATGTCGTTGATGATCGCGAGCAGGTTTTCGCTCGAGCGGTGAATCGTGTCGGCGTATTCGGACTGCTCGGTGGTCAGGTCCGTCTGCCGCAAGAGATCCGTCATGCCGATCACCGCGTTCATCGGCGTGCGGATCTCGTGGCTGACGTTGGCGAGGAACTCGTCCTTGGCGCGGCTGGCGGCGCGCGCGCTGTCCCAGGCCTCCTCGAGCGCGACGTTGCGCTGGTGCACGAGCTCCACCGTCTCGCGCTTGGTGCGCTCGTAGAGCGACAGCGCCACGTAGCAGATCAGCACCACGCCGATCAGACCGAGCAGCCACAGCGTGTGAAGCTCCACCACGCCCAGCTGCGTCGTGGCGAGCCCGGCGCGATCGACGACGTAGAGCCCCATCACCAGCACCAGCACGATCGCCGTCCACAGCGCGCCCGAGCGAGCGTTGTGCATCACGGTGACCAGCAGCGGGATCGTCACCAGCCACAGCATCGGCGGCGAATCGACGCCGCCCGTGATCAGCGACAGCGCCGTCAGCAGCCACGCCAGGTTGCCCACGGCGAGGTTCGCCGCGAGCTTCATCGAGCCGCTCCAGCGCAGCGCGTAGACGGTGAGCACGCCGAGGACGCTGCCGATGGTGGTCAACAGCGCGCCGAGCGGGCTGCCGAGCACGAAGTAGATGACGGCGAAGATGGGGCCGGCGAAGAGCAGCGAGCCGCAGGTCAGCGCCAGCAGGCGGGCGGCGCGCACGTGCTCGTCGCCCAGCGCGCGGATCTTGTCCGAGACGAAGTAGTCGACGAAGCGGTCGCCAAGCCCAGATCGTTCGGCGCGCTCCTCGCTCTTCGCTGGCCGCGCCGCCGTCGTCCGCTGCGATTGTTCAGCCGGATCGGCCGACATGCCCACGCCCCCTGTCGCAGGCTCAATTGTAGCAGGGAGCGCTTAGAGCAGGCAGTCGCTGTAGGGGCGCTCGCCGAGCGGGGCGCGGCGCTCGTGAAAGAAGTCGAGGCCGCGGATGTTGACCTTCACCTGCTCGACGAGCGTCGTCGCGCAGGTCTTGGCGTCGTGATCGATGCGGTTGGCGCGCGAGGCGCGCACGGCGATGGTGACGTCCTCGGTGAGCTTCTTGTCGTCGAGCACCTGCTCGGGCGACAGGCCCGGGCCGTCGGGAAGCAGCGCGCACATGCCCGCCGCCACGCACGGCGCGCCGGCGCCGGTGTTCTGGTGGTCGAGCAGCGTGAGCGCGGCCAGCTGCGGGATCAGCACCTTGAGAAACGTCGCGCCGTAGTCGGCGGCCGAGCACAGCACGGTGCTGCGATCGAGCTTGATGCTGACCTGATGCTCGGAGCTGTGTACGAGCTGGTCTTTGACCTCGACGCCGCTGGCGGGTTGGGTCTGATCGGTATTATCCGTCGGGTCCGTCTGATCGGTCTGATCAGCCTTGCCCGAGCTGGCGGCGGCGGGTTGGGTGCCGTTCGGCTCGATGCCGCCGCAGGCGGCGAAGAGAAGCAGGCTGGCGAGCGCGATCAGAGCGTGGCGCGTTTTCATGGGATTTGAGTCTCCTGTTGTCCCTTGCGGCTAGAGAGGCTTACGACGCGCCAACCGTGGCAATCCTCTTTATGTTTTTGATTCAATAGTATCTTCAGACTTTACAATCTCGCCAGGCTGGCCACAGCGGCCGCCGACCGGTAAGGTCCGCGCCGTCCGGAGGTTTCCACCGTGCCCTTCAGCTCGACCACGCCACGCCTCGACGTTCGCCCGCTGCCTCCACCCGCTCCCGAGCTCGAGCCCGCGCGCGACGCCCGCTCGGCCACGCGCGACCCGCTCGCCGCCGCCCTCGAAGATGGGCTGCGCGCCTTCTGCGGGCGCCAGCGCGCCGACGGCCACTGGGCCGGCGACTACGGCGGTCCGCTGTTTCTGCTGCCGGGCTTCGCCATCGCCTGCCACGTCACCGGCGTCGAGCTGTCCGACTACCAGCGCCGCCGCATGATCGCCTACCTCGAGCACGTGCAGAACCACGACGGCGGCTGGGGCCTGCACATCGAGTCGCCCTCCTATGTCTTCGGCACCACGCTCAACTACGTGGCGCTGCGCCTGCTCGGCGTGGGCCCCGACGACACGCGCGCCGCGCGCGCCCGCGCCTGGCTGCTCGCACACGGCGGCGCCGCCGGCGTGCCCAACTGGGGCAAGTTCTGGCTCGCCGTGCTCGGCGTCTACAGCTGGGACGGCGTGCTGCCGGTGCCGCCCGAGCTATGGCTGATGCCGCGCTCGGTGCCGCTGCACCCGGCCAACTACTGGTGTCACACGCGCGCGATCTATCTGCCGGTGAGCTATCTCTACGGCCGCCGCGCACGCGGCCCCGAGTCGCAGCTGCTCGGCGCGCTGCGCCAGGAGATCTTCTGCGAGCGCGTCGACGAGATCCGCTGGTCCGCGCTGCGCGAGCAGGTCGCGCCGGGCGACGTCTACACGCCGCACTCGACGCTGCTCAGATTCGCCGGCCGCGCGCTCGCGCAGTACGACCGCGTGCACGTGCGGGCGCTTCGCCGCCGCGCGCTCGCCGCCGTGCTCGATCACATCCGCCACGAGGACGAGAGCACCAACTACCTCGACATCGGCCCCGTCAGCAAGCCGCTCAACATGCTCGCGATCTGGTTTGCCGAAGGCGACTCGCCGCGCTTTCGCCGCCACGTCGAGCGTCTCGGCGACTACCTGTGGGACGCCGAGGACGGCATGAAGGTGCAGGGCTACAACGGCTCGCAGCTGTGGGACACGGCCTTCACCGCGCAGGCGATCCTCGAGAGCGGCATGGCCGACGAGCTAGACGCCACGCTGCAGCGCGCGCACGCCTTCATCGACGCCAATCAGGTGCGCGAGAACGTCCCCGATCACGCGCGCTACTTCCGCGACGCCACCATCGGCGCGTGGCCGTTCTCCACCGCCGAGCAGGCGTGGCCGGTCTCCGATTGCACCGCCGAGGCGCTCAAGGTCTCGCTGCTGCTCGCGCCGCGCGTCGAGTCGCCGCTAAGCGACGCACGCCTGCGCCAAGCGGCCGACTTTCTGCTCTCGCAGCAGAACGATGACGGCGGTTGGTCGGAGTACGAGCGGCGCCGCGGCCCCGCGTGGCTCGAGCTGTTCAACGCCGCCGAGCTGTTCGGCGACATCATGATCGCGCAGACCTACGTCGAGTGCACCGCCGCCGCGGTCAAGGGCCTGAGCGCGTTTTCGCGCCACGATCCGCGCTATCGGCGCGGCGCCGTTCAGGACGCCATCGCGCGCGGCGCGCGCTGCATCCGCGCGCTGCAACGCGACGACGGCAGCTTCTACGGCAGCTGGGGCGTGTGTTTCACCTACGGCACCTGGTTCGGCATCGAAGGCCTGCTCGCCGCCGGCGCCTCGCGCCACGACGACGCGATCCGCCGCGCGGTGGCTTTCTTGCGCGCCACGCAGCGCGACGACGGCGGCTGGGGCGAGAGCTATCGCTCCTGCACGGAGCTTCGCTACGTGCAGCACGAGCGCGCGCAGGTGGTCAACACCGCCTGGGCGATGCTCGCGCTGATGGCCGCCGGCTGCACCTCGCGCGAGGTGCTCGAGCCCGCCGCGCGCCTGCTCGCCTCGCGCCAGCGCGCCGACGGCACCTGGGCACAAGAGGCGATCAGCGGCGTGTTCAACAAAGCCTGCATGATCAACTACGACAACTACCGCAACATCTTTCCGCTGTGGGCCCTCGCGCGCTACCACCGCGTGATGGAGACATCGGCACACTAGCTCGCCATGCTCGACTCGATCCTCGCCACGCTGACGCCGGCCGCTCTCGGCCGCGCGACGCTGATGCTCGTCGGCTTCATCGCCACGCTCTTCGTGCTCACCAAGATCGTGCCCGGGCCCAAGCACGAAGGCGCGACGCTGCGCGACGGCACCAAGCGCACCTACAAGCTCAACGGCCTCGCGATCTGGCTCTTGGTCACCGCCGGCATCGGCGTCGCCACGGTCGCTTTCGGCTTTTCGCTGGCGCCGGTGGCGCGCCACTTCTGGCCGCTGTTGGTGGTGGCCAACGTGTTCGCCTTCTCCGGCACGGTGCTGTTGTGGCTGCTCGCGCGGCGCAAGGGGCTCGGCAAGGATCGCGGCGCCCTTGCCGGCATGTTCTACGGCGCCGAGCTCAACCCCACCTGGTGGGGCGTCGACCTCAAGATGTTCAGCTACAAGCCGTCGCTGATCGGTCTCGGCGTGATCAACGCCTCGTTCGCCTACCTGCAGTACGAGACACACGGCACGGTCTCGCAGCCGATGCTGCTCTTTCAGGCGTTCTACTTCATCTACCTGACCAACTACTTTCAGTTCGAGTACGGCATGCTCTTTACCTGGGACATCATCGCCGAAAACTTCGGCTGGATGCTGGTCTGGGGCGACTACGTGCTGGTGCCGTTCTTTTACTGCATCGGCGGCTGGGTGATGGTCTCGCGCCTCGAGCCGCTGCCGGCGCCAGCCGCGGTTGGCCTGTGCGTGATGTTCCTCTGTGGGCTGTGGATGTTTCGCGGCGCCAACGAGCAGAAGCACCGCTACAAGCGCGACCCCAAGGCGCGCATCTGGGGCAAGCCCGCCGAGACCATCGGCGGCAAGCTGCTCGTCTCGGGCTTCTGGGGCATCGGCCGTCACCTCAACTACACCGGCGAGATCACCGTGTATCTCTCCTGGACGCTGCTAACGGGCTTTCAGTCGCCGTGGCCGTGGCTGCTTCCGGCGTGGCTGATCAGCCTGCTGACCCATCGCGCCTGGCGCGACGACTGTCGCTGCCGCGAAAAGTACGGCCCGCTGTGGGACCAGTACTGCCAGCGCGCGCGCTTCCGCATGCTGCCGTTTATCTACTGACGGCCTTTATCTACTGATGGACATCATCCTGATCCGCCACGCGCAACCCGCGTGGATCGACACGACCGGCCTCGCGCGCGACAACCCTGGCCTCACCGAGCTCGGACACGCTCAGGCGGCCACGCTCGACGGCGTCTGCGCGCGCTATCGCGACGTGCGCGACTTCTGGGTCTCGCCGACGGTGCGCACGCGCGAGACGGCCTCGTACATCAAGTGCTTCGAACGCGAGCCGCGCGTCGTCGACAACTTCGAGGAGTACCGCACGCCGCGCTGGGAAGGGCTGCCCGCGCCCGAGGTGGTCAAGAAGATGACCGGCGCGCGCTATAGCTCGCTCGACGACTGGAACGAAGGGCTGCACGGCGCCGAGCGCATCGACGACTTTCGCCACCGCGTCTGCGAAGCGCTCTATCAGCAGCTCGAGCGCGTGGGCGCGCGCAAGCGCGACGGCGGCCCGCTGTGGGACATCGAAGAGGCCGAGCAGCGCGTGGTGATGGTCGGCCACGCCGGGACCAACGGCGTGATCATCGCCGAGCTGCTCGGCGTCGATCACGTGCCGTGGCCCTGGGAACGCTTCGCCTCGGCGCACGCGGCGATCACGCGCATCGCCAGCTGCGAGATCTCGGACGGGCACGTCTTCACGCTGCGCGGCTTCAACCGCATGGAGCACCTGCCCCTGCGAAGCCGCACGCGCTGACAAGCGCGGCGGCGCCGAGCGCTACAGCGTGGGCCAGAGCGCCTCGATCATCGCGGCCGTGGCGCGCGTGCGCTCGATGGTGCGCGCGCGTCTGCGCGTGACGTGATAGACGCGGTCGGCGGTGAGGTCGACCAGCTCGAGGTTGGACATCGGTGTCGGGCGGCCAGCGCGCTCGAGCGCCCAGTGTGTCAGCTCGAGGGTCACGCGCGCCATCTCGGGCTCCATCGCGACCACGCGCGTGTTGTAGAAGATGCGCCGCGTCTGCCCCGGCGCGCCGTTGGCGTCGCGCTCGATGGCCACCAGATCGAAGGCGACGCGCAGGTGCACGGCGCCGTCGATGGGCATGGTGTTGGCCGTCGCCTCGTTGTCGGCGTCGGTGGACACCGGCACGCGCGCGCGCGCCGAGCGCGTGATCTCGAGGTGCCGCTTGGCCTGCTCGCTCGCCGCGAACGCGTCGAGCACGCGCAGGTTGTGGCGCCGGCGCGAGCCCTTGGGCAGCCCGGCTTGAATCAGCTCGCGCGCGCTGTGCAGCATGCCCTCGTCGTTGTCCTTGCTGTAGTAGGCGCGGATGGCGCGCAACACCGGCTGGTAGTAGGTGACGCGAAACAGCTGCGGCTCGCGGCGCGGAAACTTCTGGTCGTGCAGCACGCGCATGGTCTGGTAGGCGGGCAGGTCGATCATCTCGGCCATGGCGCGAACGGATAGGATCGGTGCGTTGCTCATCGTGTCCTCCTGTTCTGACAAGAGGTGACGAGCGAGGGAGATTCGCCGCGGACAGCGGCTCCGCGGCCAGCGAGGTCGCTATCGCCGGCGCGGCCGCAGGCGGCGCGAGCGCGGGCGCTTTTGCGCCAGGCGGCGGTTGGCCCAGCTGCGCATGGTCGAGCGCATCTCGGCGATGGGGATCGAGCCCATGCTGAGCAGCTTGTGGTGGAAGGCGCGCTCGTCGAAGTGCACGCCGAGCAGACGCCGAGCCTCGGCGCGCGCGGCGAGCACCTCGCGCTTGCCGAGGTGATAGGTCGCGCCCTGCGCCGGCCAGTTGACGATCTTTTCGACCTCCGACGAGACGGACTTCGGTGACGTGAAGAGCTGCTTGGCGATGAAGCGCTTGGCCTGCGCGAGGCTCATCTTGCCGTTGTTGAGCTCGACGTCCGCGACGAGCAGCGCGGCGGCCCACAGCTGCTGCTGCAGGTGCCCGATGCGCTCGAGCGGCGTGTAGCCCTTCTTCTGCGCGTTGCGCCAGCGCTCGGAGTACATCGCCCAGCCTTCGTCGAAGATGGTCAGGCCGCTCGAACGCCGATACTCGGGCAGGTCGTGCTGCTTGGCGGCCCACATCGCCTGCAGATGGTGGCCGCCGTAGCCTTCGTGGGTCACCAGGTTGGCCAGCTCGTGGCGGCTGACCATGCCGAACAGGCGGCCCGTGTTGAGCTGGATCTGCCCCTTGGTGTCGCTGAGCGCCATGTACTGGGCGTCGACCGCGGCGTCTTCGGCGGGCGGTACCGAGGTGACCTCGAGCTTGGTCTTGCCCACCGAGGCCATCTTGTTGGCTAGCGCGCGCGCGCGCTCGACTTCGACGCGCGCCTGCGCGAGCAGCTCGGGGCCGGTCTTGAACGACAGCGCGCGGCGGCGATTGAGCCCGTGCATGAAGCTCTGCAGCGAGGACATCTTGGGGTTGATCTCGCGCGCGGTCTTTTCCATCTCGCGGCGCAGACGCTGGATCGCGCGCCGGCCGATGGCGGCGATCTTGGTGGTGTCGTGCTGCTTGCCCAGGTGCATCGACATCTGGTGCAGGTAGAAGCGCTTCTCCGAGGGCGTGCGGCCGGGCTGCTCGGGCGCGTGCGGCAGGTACTTGGTCTGCAGGTAGTGTCGCAGCTTGCCGTGCGCGCTGGAGGCGACCTCGACGGCGGCGCGCAGCTCGCGGCGAAGCGCGCCGAGCTGTTTCTTGCCGGCAAGGCCCTGCACGAGCAGCGCCTCGAGCTGGCGGAAGGCGTTCTTGCTGGTGGACTTGCTCGATAGCACGCCCGTGCTGTCGATCGACGCGGTGACCACGCCGCGCGCGCGCACGCGGCCGTTCTTCAAGCCGCGCTCGAGCAGCGCGATGTATTGATCGACGAAGCGGGTGCTGCGTTTCAGCTGGCCGATGATCCAGCGCCACTGCGTGACGCTGCTGCCGCCGCCGCCGTCCACCGTGCTGTAGATCGTCAGCATCAGCGAGTCGATGGAGCCGAGGTTCTGCTCGATGTGTCCCTCGGTGACGTGCTTGCGCTGCACCGCGAGGTCGTGGCGCAGCATGCGATAGGTGATGCGGCCTTGCTGGTCGAGCTTGCTCTTGTGGATGCGGCCGAGGCGCGCCTCGAAGGCTTCGAGCTTTTTGACCCAGGTGGCGTTTCCGCGCGGGCTCAGATCGGGGCGTGCGCTGCGCGCGTCGAAGGCCCAGAAGTAGTCGTCGGCGAGGCGGTCTACCGAGCGGCGCGAGCTCGTCGTGCGCGCCTCGACGCGGCTGGCTGGGGCAAAAAGCCCGGCCAGCACGATGGCGAGCACCACGACGATCCGACCAACACGCGACATGCCTCGGCTGGTGGAGCAATCCGCGCGCCAGCGGCGAGCGAGGCCAACGTCCCGGGATCACTGCCGGCCACCGGCTGCTCGGGCGACCGACTTTGCGACACGGGAGGCTAGTCGATCCGAGCGCGGCGACTACAGGCCGGTCCAGGCCGTGCACGATCCGTCGGGCTCTCTGCACGCCCACAGCCCCTTCTTGGGATCGAGACAGTGCTCCGCTGGCGAGCAACTGACGCAGACCTGGATCTGCGTCCACCACATGCGGCACCCGCTGGTGTCGAAGCGGCAGTTCTTGCAGCCGACGGTCGCCGTGCCGCACGTCGGCACCTGCGCCGTCGCGGCCTGGTCGCAGGTGGCGCTGGTCGGTCCGTCGCATTGCTCGCCCGGATCGACGACACCATTGCCGCACGTGGGGCAGTCGCCTGGGCAGGTGCTGAAGTTCTCGCCCGCGTCGCACGTGCCGTTGCCGCAGCAGCTGCCGCAATCGCGCGGGCAGCTCTTGCACGTCTCGCCCGTGTTGCAGGTGCCGTCTCCGCAGTAGGGCTGTGTCGTAACCAGCGGGATCGAGCTGCCGCTGCCGGTGCCCGGGGTGGGGTAGCTCGGCGGCGGGGGCAGCTTTGGCGTCAGCCAAGTGCCACCAGGCAGATTGTAGACGCCCTGCTGGGCGCTGCCGATGAACTGGGTATCGTCCTCGTTGCCGCCGCAGGCGACAGCGACGATGGCGACGCAGGCGATCGATAGCGTTTTCATGATGAGCCTCGTGCAATCAGTCGTTTGCTGACCGTGCAGAGAGCAACGGCGGTGCCAGCGAGGCGCGCGCGTGCAAGCCATCGTGAACACGTCGTGAGCAACGCCCAGCGGGCCCGTCGAACGCCGCACCGCGCGACACGGGGCGCGACGGAGCGCGACGACGTGCGACGGCCGCGCTGCTTGCGCGCCGAGCAGGGCGCGCGCATGATCCAACGATGAAGTCACTGTTGGCGCTGCTGCTGCTCGCCGCCCTCGGCGCGCTCGCCTACAAAACCATGTACAAGCGCGAGGCGGCGCCCATGTCCGAAGCGGACAAGGCGCGCTTTCTGTCGAGCTGCCGCCAGGTGGCGAGCGTGCGCAAGATCGACGCCTACTGCAGGTGTCTGGTCGCGCACGGCGTGCGCGATCTCGTCTCGCTGCAGATGAAGGCCAAGGGCCGCGAAGCCGACCAGGCCTGCAGGGCCGCCGGCGGCGAAGCGACACCATCGGCGGCGGGCAGCCCCGCGCCGGCCGGCAACAACGCGCCAGGCCGCGGACCCGCGCCCACCGGCCGCGGCATCAACGCCGATCACCTCGGCGGGCAGCTGCGCGAAGCGTACAAGCGTCGCCCCGCGCCCTGAGCGCGACCCGCGGCGCGCGACGACGTCGATCCGTCGCCGCATCGACACACCCCACGACAGCACCGTCAGTGTGGCGCGTCACACGCGCGCCTCCGGCCTTTGCGAGCGGTTGACGCCGATTGGCGTTTTTCGGCGCGCGCGTCTGGTACGGCGGTTGCTCAGCTAGAGCACACCCTCTACCGGACGGTGAACGATGAAGCTCGTGATCGTGATCGCGTGTGTGGCGTTGCCCGCCAGCGCCACGGCGGCGCCAAGGACGCACGATGGACTGTACCTGCAGTTGTCGATAGGCGCGGGCTATCAGCGCGCGCACGCGCCCGACGCCGAGCTTGGCGCCGGTCTGGGCGGCTTCACCGTCCCGGTGCAGATCGCGCTTGGATACTCGGTGCTGCCGGGGCTTGCTCTCGGCGCCGCGCTGGTCGCCGACACGACACTCGTTCCGCAGCTGCGTGGCCTGTCCAGCAACGCCCGCACGACGGAGCTCAACGGCGGCGCGCTGGCCATCGCCGACTACTACCCGTGGCGCGAGCATGGTCTTCACGTGCAGCTCGGCGTGGGCTGGGGTCGCGTCGACGTCATCGGCGGGGCGCTCGACGACTACCCCAGCGCTAGGGGCCTGTTGGTTGGCACGGCGGTGGGATACGATTTCTGGGTCTCGCCCGAGTGGAGCATCGGCGTCGTGGCGCGCGCGCTGCTCGGCGTGATGCGCACCAACGACGCGAGCTACACGATGGTGCAACCCGCGTTGCTCGCGTCGTTTACGTACAACTAGACCAGACGAGCGCGGCGTTTGCCGCACGTCGTCGACGATCAGGCGCCGTAGACGCGGCGAATCGTCTCGGCGAAACGCTGCTTGGCCACGTCGCGTAGCGGCACACCGTGGCCGCCGACGAGGTGCGCGAAGTCGAGCGCGGCGAGGCGTTCGAAGTCGCCGCGCAGGCTGCCGCCGGCGGGCGTCATGCGCTTTCGCCACGGCGGCCCGATCTGCGCCGGCCGCAAAAAACCCATCGCGCGCGCGGCGGCCTTGGCCATCAGCGAGCAGCCCTCTGTGCTCTCCCAGTTCTGCACGCTGTCGCAGGTGAGCAGGATGCCGCCGTCACGCGCGAGCAAGAGCGCCGCCTCGGGGTCGACGGTGTGCTCGAACAGAAACGGCGTCATCTCGGCGACGGGCAGCGTGGCGCCGGGGCCGATGAGCTCGTCGGCGCTCAGCCCATCGGGGAGCTTCGCGCCCGCCGGCGCCCAGAGCTTCGCGCCGTGACGCGCGACGTAGTAGGCGTCGTCCATGCCGTGGGTGCCGATGTGCATGACGTGCGCGATCTCGCCCAGCGCGGTGAGCTCCGCCTCGCCCTGCGGCGAGAGGCGCACGGCGTTGACCAGCGTCAGCTGCCCGTCGTCGACGACGATCGCCATCTGGCGCGTGATGCGCACGAGCGGTGCCATGTCGACGGTGCCCTGCACGACGTAGACGTTGTCGAAGGCCTTCGTGATCGGCCCATGGGGCATCAGCGGCGCGAAGTCATCGTGGGCGACCGCTGCGCGGTCAGAGGATTGTTCTGTGCTCATGGCGTCGGTTCGGTGGTGGTGGCTAGCGGCGCTTGATCGTCAGCGACGCGGTCGCCGGCTTGGCGCCCCAGCGAAATCCGAGCGCGCCAGCCGTGAAGACGAGCCCCGCCGCCTCGCGCGGCGTCGCGCCGACGAGCGCGACTTTGGACATCTTGCCGTCCTTGGCGCGCACGCTGAGGTCCATCAGGATGTGGTGGTTGTCGCGGCCTTGCTTGTCCGTCGCGCTGGCCATCGCGATGTGAAGCACCTTCACCGAGACGCCGGCCACGGCGTAGGTGCTGCCCGCGCGCACGAGCAGGCGCTTGTCGAGCGCCAGCGTGGCGCCTCGCTTGGCGCAGCCGCAGGGCGCCGCGACGAGCAGGGCCAGGGCGATGATCGTCGCGCCTCGTTCGAGCGTTGCCATGGCGATCATCGTACTGCAGCGGCGCGCGCGATGCTGGCGCGATCGCGCAGGCGTCGCGTCGCGCACTAGCGCGCCCAGATCGTCGCGGCGGTGCCGAAGGCGATCAGCAGCCCGCCGGCGAGCGTCGTCGCGGCCGGCACCTCGTGCCAAGCGATGGCGCCGATGACGCTCGAGAAGACCACCTGCGCGTAGCCGATGGCGGTGCCACGACCGGCGGGCACCAGCGCCAGACCGCGCGTGAAGAGCATCTGGCTGACCTGCGTAGCGACGCCGACGCCGAGCAGCACGAGCCACTCGAGCGGCGTCGGCCACACCGCCTTGGCGATGACGAAGGGCAAAGACAGCGGCGTCGAGATCAGCGGCACGTAGAACACGACCAGCAGCGGGTGCTCGCCGCGCAGCCGGCGCACGGTGGTGTAGGCGCCGGCCGAAAAGAGCGCGCCGCCCAGCGCGACGGCGAGCGCCAGCGGCGTGATGACGCGCGCGCCAGAGGCGGCGGGCGCGAGACCGAGCAGCGTCAGCGGGCGCGCGACCAACAGCACGCCGCCGAGACAGATCGCGATGCCGATGCCGACGCGCAGCGACGTGCGCTCGCGCAGGAAGATCGCCGCCAGGATCGCCGTGAAGACCGGGTTGGTGTACTGGATCACCGTCGCCTCGGCGATGGGCAGCATCGTCAAGCTGGTGAAGTAGAAGCTCAGCGCGACGAAGCCGAGCAGCGCGCGCTGTACGAGCAGGCGCGGCTCGCGCCCGCGCAGCGCGTGCCCTCCGCGGCGCAGCATCGCGTAGCTGAGCAGCAGGGTGACCACGCTGCGCGCCAGCACGACCTGCATCGGCGGGATGCGCGCGCCGGCCAGCTTGACCAGCACGCTCATGATCGAAAAGCAGAACGCCGCGGCGAGCAGCAGCAGCGGCCCGCGCAGCGTCGAGCGGGGATCGGCGTCGAGAAGGCGTGGCGCGTCAGCTCGCGCCATCGAAGCGCAGCCTACTGAGCGTAGTAGGGGTTGTCGCCCATGGTGTGGTCGGTGATGTCGATGACCTCCGACACCTCGGGCAGCTCCTCGCGGATCATGCGCTCGACACCGGCCTTGAGGGTCAGCTTCGACGCCGCGCAGCCTTGGCAGCCGCCGCCCATGGTGATGAACACCTGCGGCCCCTTGACGTTGACGAGCGTGATGAAGCCGCCGTGCGACGCGATGGCCGGGTTGATCATGTCGTCGATGAGCTGCTGCACCTGGTTGCCGAGCGCCTGGTCTTCGGGCGTC
>JAGQIK010000329.1 GCA_020431405.1 Myxococcales bacterium | reverse complement strand
TTCGCGCTTCCGACCGTCACCTGTGCGCCGCCGAAGCGCATCACGCCGTAGAAGCTGCCGGCCAGGGCGCCTTCGTCGGTTGACGTGCGCGCGAAGCGGACGAAGGTCGGGGCGCTTTGTGTCGAGAGCACCACTGGCTGCAGGCCCCAGCGCACAGCGAGCAGACGTGCCTGCCAGTCGATGTCGGCGACGACGTTGAGATAGCCGTGGCGATCGGTGGCAGGCGGCGCGGGAAACGACAGCACGCGCGGCGCGGCGCTGTAGGCGTCGAAGTAGAGCTCGCGCCCCGAGACCATCGTGATGTGCGCGCTGCCCGGGCCGATGAGGTTGGCGCCGGCGCCGTAGACGTACTTGTTGTCGCTGAGCGTGACGGCGACGCTGGCGCCGCCGACGGGCACGCCGTTGTCTTGATAGATCACGATCGGGCTGCCCGATGTACCGAGCAGCGTCGGGCCGCCGCTCCACGCGAGGGTCGAGCCGCCGCCGACGTTGATCGCCACGTGGCTGCTCGAGATCGCTGCCAGCCGGCAGAGCCCCTGCGTGTCGAGATAGCCGTAGCCGCCGCGCACCCAGGTCGCCTCGTCGCGGCCATCGGCCTTGCGGTCGAAGCGAGCGAGGAAGGCGACGGCGCTCGGATCGCCGCCGGAGAACGATAGAAACGACAGCTCGGAGGCGCGGCCTGGGTTGAAGGTCGCGATGGCCTGGCCGTTCGACGAGTAGCCACCGGCGGCGCCGCAGACGAGCGCCGAGCCGTCAGCGCGCAGCAGCACGTCGCCGATGGCGCTGCTTGCGTCGCCGTCGATCTGGCTCGCGGCCAGGATCGCGCCGGTGTTGCGATCGAAGCGCAGCATGAAGCCGCTGCCGGTGTAGAAGCCCTTGGACGGCGGCTTGATGCGCGTCAGCAGTGGCGCGGCGCTCGCCGCGAGGCTGACGTGGTCGTAGAAGGTGCCGAACAGCGCGATGTCGCGGCCCGGATCGGCACGCACGCCGTTTACCTGCACGCCCTCCACCAGCCGCGCGAAGCGCAGCGTGCCGTCGAAGCCGAAGCGCACCAGCCCACCCGCGTTCTGGTTCTTGGCGACGGTGAAGGTGCGCGCGGCCGGTGACAGCGGCAGCACCGTGAACGTGTCGCTGCTGTCGCACGAGACGAGCAGCTCGTCGTCGACCGCGACCACGTGATGGCAGCGCGGCGAGCGCGCGCGCAGGAACGTGACCCAGCGCGTGACGCCGCTCTTGTCGATCTCGACGGCGTGCACCTCGCGCAGGTTCTGCGCGGTCAACCCGGCGCTTCCCAACGTCGTGCCGGCGATGGTGAGCGGCTCCTGCGTCTCGACGAGCGCCACCAGCCGGCCGGCGCGCGCGCTCTTGATCCAGGCGACGACCTCGGGGTACTTGCCGCCGCCGATGCCTTCGTGGGCCCACAGCACCTGTTCGGGCGATAGCTCGGTGATCGCCTTTGCCGTGCTCAGGTCGCCCGTCTTGGGCGGCGGAACCATCGGCATCTGCGCCACGTCGGGCGTCGGCGCGCCGGCATCGGTGAAGGCGGGCAGATCGGGCGCGGAGAGCGCGTCGGGCGAAGCGGGCCCGCTGTCCGGTGCCGGCGCCGTGGCGTCGGGCGCGAGCTCGGTGTCGGGCGTGGCGCCGCCGTCGTCGGCCGAAGGCGCGAGCGTGCGGTCGCCGCAGGCGGCGAGCGAGAGGGCGAGCGCGAGGGCGAGCGCGAGCGTCGTAGAGGTCTTCATGTCCCGGTCAGGCAGGCAGGCGCGGATCGGTTGCAGCGCCCATCGCCGCAGCGACGTTGCATTTCGGTGACGAGGGGGCGCTGGGCCCCCGGCCCGGCCGGGCTAGCCACGCGCTAAACCTGCGAACTCTGGTCACGACGAGGGCGGCACTGTCCTTGCTCTCCAGCTGCGCAGCAGCCGCGAGGAGGTTCTCAGCATGCGCATCGCCCCTGCCTTTCATCTGCTGCTGGCGCTCGGCGCCCTCGCCGGCCTCACCGCCTGCGGCGGCGGCGCGACCGGGCCCGGCGGCGACGAAGCTCACGGCAGCACCGTCGGCCTCATCGCCAACAACTTCTCGGTGCTCGACTGCACCGATCAACAACTCGAGCTTCACAGCTTGGCCGGCAAGCACCGCGCGGTGCTCGTGGTGATGGCCAAGGACGAGGCCTGCGAGGCCTGTCGCGCGTTCAGCGCCGGCTATCTCGCCGAGATCGCCGCCACCCAGCCGGACATCCGCGTCATCGAGGTGCTCGGCGCCACGGCGCAGGCGCCGCAGAGCGGCAGCGCGTGCGCCACGTGGAGCGAGCTCGTCGGCGCCCACCACCAGGTGGTGCGCGACACCGAGGGCACCAGGTCCGCCCACGCGGCGCTCGACCTGGCGCCGCTGCAGACGCTCGTCACCGATCGCGATCTGCGCATCGCCTATCGCGGAGAGTCGAGCAACACGCGCGGCGTCGACGACGTGCTCGATCGGCTCAAGGAGACCGACGGCACCCGCCGCTAGCGCATCGCGGAGCCCTGCGAGACAATCAGCGATCGATGAGGTCGCTCGCGCTGTTGCTGTTGCCGCTGGTCCTGGCCGCCAGCAGCTGTCGTTTCGACGAGGGCGGTACGTCCGTCGCGTCGAACGGCGACGGCGCCCCACGCGGCGACACGACCGGCGACGGCCCGATCACGCGCGTCGACGGCGCACGCGACGTCGATGACGCCGCGCTGCCCACCGACAGCTCGCGCGACAGCGGCGACGGCTCGCCGACCTCCGACAGCACGCGCGACACCACCGCGCCGGCCGACAGCACGCGCGACACCGTCGCGCCCGGCGACAGCACGCGCGACACGGCGCCGCCCCCCGACAGCAGCGTCGACAGCGGCCCGCCGGTCTACGTCAACGCGCAGTTCACCAGCGGCACCGGCGGCCTGAGCAGCATCGCCGGCAACTGGACCGTCACCGGCGGCCGCGCCGTGCAGATCGACACCAACGTCAACGGCGCCAGCTTCGCCGCACCGATCTCGGCGGCGGACTACATCGTCGAGACGAGCCTGCGCATCCACGGCCTGCGCGGCAGCGCCCTCGGCGAAGGCGCCGGCGTCGGCGCGCGCAT
>JAGQIK010000328.1 GCA_020431405.1 Myxococcales bacterium | reverse complement strand
TGCGCCGTGCAACGCCGCGTTCGCGCCTGATCGTGCTGCTACACGCCGCCGACATCGCGCGCCGGCTGGGGCGCCGCGGCTCGGCGCGCCGCCTGCTCGCCAGCGCGCTGCGCGCACCGCTGCGCTTCGTCTTTCCAAGCCGTCACGAGACGCGCGCGGCGATCGAGCGGCTGCTGCGTCCCGGCGTCATCGACGCGGCTTCGCGCGGGCTGCGCTGGAAGCTCGACTATCTGCTCGGCGTGCTGCACGCGTGGCGTGGACGCATCGACGCCGCGCGCGCAGCGCTCGCCCGTGCGGCGAGCGCCCGTCCGCGCTTCGCCACGCTCTACGCGGTGCAAGCCAAGATCGCGCGCCGCCAAAAGGACCACGCGCGCGCGGCGGCGCTTTTGAGGCGCGCCATCGCCGGCGACAGCGCCGATTTTCGCCTCTACGTGGCGCTCGACCACAGCCTCGACGTGCTGGGGCGCCACGGCGCGCGCGAGGTGCTGCTCGCGCGCGCGCCGCGGGCCGTGCGTGCGAACCCGAGCGTGCGCTTGCGCCGCGCGCTGCTCGCCACGCAGCGCGGCCGCCATGACGAGGCGCTGGCGATCCTCGGCGCGCACAGCTTCCCGCCGTGGGAAGGCTGGACCGGCGCGCGCGACGTCTATCTGCTGGCGCTGTTTGGCAAGGCCGAGGCGCTGGCGGCGTCGAAGCGCTACGACGCCGCGCTGGCGGCGATGAAGAAGGCGCTGCTCTGGCCGGAAAACCTCGGCACCGGCCGGCCGCAGCAGCCCGACGAGGCCAACGTGCACTTCGCTATCGGCGAGCTCGAGCGCGCCCTCGGCCGGCGCGACGCGGCGCGGGCGTCGTGGCGGCGCGCGGCGCAGGCGCACGAGCTGACGAGCCCGCACGTTGCCTTTCGTGCGGCGGCGCTGCGCCGGCTCGGTCGCGCTGCCGAAGCCAAGACGCTGCTGGGCAAGGCGCGCGCGGCGCTCGCCGCGCAGCTGTGGCGCGTCGACCCGTGGACGCACGAGCGGTACTACGGCTACGCGCTCGTGCTGCGCGAGCTTCGCGACAACGCCGGCGCGCGCGCGGCGCTGGCCAAGGCGCTCGCTCGGCGGCCCGACTACGCCTGGGCGCGGCGCCTTCAGGCTCGTCTGAGCCAGTCTCGCAAGTAACGAGGGATGTACAGCACGGCGATGGCGGCGCAGGTGCAGTAGAGCGGCATCACGGGCGTCATGAAACGCGACGTGTCGCCGAGTAGGCCGATGATGCCGACCAGGCCGACGAAGTAGCCGCAGGTGACGAGCGCGAACACGCCGACTTCGCGCAGCTCGCGTCGCCGCAACGCGACGACGAGCCCGACAAAGGCGGCGACGACGAGCAGCGGCTGCAGCACCAGCCTCAGTGCAGGCTCGATGGCGCGTAGGGCGCGCGCGAGGCGCGTGTCGCGCACCCAGGCGCGCTCTTCGGTTCGCCACTGCGACGGCTCGGGCGCACCGTGGACGTAGACCATCCCACGCAGGTGCTCGTAGAGATAGCGGCCGAGATGCGCCCTGATGTAGCGCATCGCGCGCCGCCTGGCCTCGTTGGCGGCGGCGAACGGGTCGTCGACGCTCTCGCTCCAGTCACCGCGACGGCCGCCGAGACATGTTTGCACGCGCGCGTTGAACGTCTCGAAGCCCGCCATCTCGCGATCGAGCGCCGCCGCGTTCCAGCAGAGATTGATGTCGCCGGCGTTGCTCAACGCGAAGTGTCCAAACTCGGCGCGGTTGCGCGTCATCCAGACCGACATCACCAGCGCGCTGCTGACGAGCAGCGTGCCGGCTGCCAGCACGCGCTCGCGCCCGCTGGCGCTGGCGCGCGAGCCGGCGATGATCGCGGCCAGCACCAGCGGCACGAAGATGCCGATGGGGCGCGTCAGCGCGGCGGCGCCGAGCAGCGCGCCGCACAGCGCGAAGCGGCCGAGGCTGCCGTGGCGCGCGCGCGCGCAGCTGAAGGCGTAGAGGCCCGCGATGAAGAGCGCCGTGAAGAGTGTCTCGCTGAGCAGCCGCTGCGTGTAGTGGATATTGATCGGGCTGATGGCGTAGAGCGCCGCCGCCAGCAGGGCGATCTGTCGATGGCGTGTCAGGCGCGCGGCGAGTAGCAGCACCAAGCCGCAGGTGAGCGCGTCGAGCAGCGCTTGTGCGTAGAAGACGACCCACGTGCGCTCGCCGAACGCGCTGTAGAGCGCGGCGAGAAAGAGCGGATAGGCTGGCGGGCGCTTGGCCGAGATCTGGCGGCCGGTCTGGCGCGGCACGAACTCGTAGACGCCCGGTGCCGCGACGAAGGTGCCGCTGGCGAGCAAGCCCTTGGCGATGTCGTGGTACTGCAGGGCGTCGTCCCAGCTGTGAAAGAGGCCGCAGTGTCCGGAAGGCGCCTCGCAGGTCCACATCTGCAGCGCGGCGAAGGTCAGAAGCCGCAGCGCCGCGGCGGCGACGACGACGGCGGCAAAGTCGCGCCTGATCGACGGGCTGCGCACGCGCTAGTAGCTCGCGATGACGCGCGCGCGCGCGCCCCAGTCCTGGCGGCGTGCGGGGGTCACGGGCGCGGCGCCGACGAGCTCGATCTGCAGGCCGGGCGCCGGGCGCCAGCCCACGCGCGGCGAGAGCGTCGCGAGCATCCTGCCGCGCGCCGACGTGGCGACGACCACGCGCAGCTCGCTGCCGAGGCCAACGAACAGGCCGAGCGGCAGCGGTGCGCGCAGGCGCAAGCCGCCGAGCAGCTCGGCGGTGGAGTGCGGCTGCAGAAAGCGCGGCACGCCGCCGGTGCCGATCACGCCGAGAAACCCGGCGAAGACCGTCATCGCCCAGCGCCCGTCGTCGAGCGCGAGGATCGCGCGGCCGACGAGCGTGCCGGCGCTCCAGCCCTCGCTGCTCTGCAGCGTCGGCGGCGTGCGGTAGCTCAGCATCAGCGAGAGGCGCTTCAGATCGTCGTAGAGCAGGCGATAGGCGATGCTGCCCGAGATCTCGCCGGTGCCGACACGCGTCGCCGTGCCCTCGATCTTGGTCAGCGCCAGCGGCCCTGAAAGGCTCGCCAGCCACGCGCCGCGCAACGTCCACCAGGCGCTGATCACCAGCGCCACGTTGGTGCCGCGCACGCCGTCGAGATCGAAGCGCGACGTCTCGAGCGCGAAGGCGGTGCCGCGCTTGCCGACGAGGCGCGGCAGGCCGGCGCTCGCGCCGTGGGCGCCCGCGTGCCCGTGGCAGACGGACGCGACGAGGCAGCTCGCGGCGGCGCAGCCGAGCGCCATCGCGCGGCGCAGGCTACGCACGCAGACGCCAGGCGAGATAGAACGTCGTCACCCCGGCGACGGCGGCATAGGGCAGGGCGCTGCCCATGCCGACCAGCAGCTGGCCGACAAACAGCAGATAGGCCCACACCATCAGGCAGCCGGCGACCCAGTCGAGGGGCGTCAGCCCGAGGCGCGGATGGTCGGCTGCCATGCCGAGCTTCTCGGCGACGGCGCGCCACAGCGGCCCTGGCGGACGCACGGTGCGGTAGAAGCGCTCGAGCGTCTCGGGCTGCTCGCGCGGTGTGATGAAGGTGACGACCAGCCACACCAGCGTGGTCAGCGCGATGGTGAGCAGCAGCTTGATCGCCACCAGGTCGTCGCCGCTGGCGCCGCCCATCCACTCGGGGTGCGCGCGTGCCGCCCAGCCCACCAGCTGGCTGATCACCAGCGCGCCGATCATCGAGGCGATCTCCGACCACGCGCTGATGCGCGGCCAGAACCAGCGCAGGATGTAGACCAGGCCGGCGCCGGCGCCCACCGAGACGATCAGCTCGTTGGCGCCCTTGATGTTGTCCAGAAAGAGCGAGGCGAGCAGCGCCGAGCAGACGATGGTGACGATGATGACGACGCGCGAGACGCGCACGTAGTGGCGCTCGTCGCGGTCGGGGCGCAGGAAGCGGCGGTAGAAGTCGTTGACGATGTAGGAGGCGCCCCAGTTCATGTGCGTGTCGACGGTGGACATCAGCGCGGCGATGAGCGAAGCGACCATCAGGCCGGCCAGGCCGGCGGGAAGAAAGCGCGGGATGGCGGCGACGAACGTCAGCTCGCGCGCGCGGCCGGCGTCGAGCTGCCACGACGCCGGAAAGAGCGAGCTCGTGTCGGGCCACGCGACGAAGCCGGCCAACGCGACGAGGATCCACGGCCAGGGGCGCACCGCGTAGTGCGCCACGGTGAACCACAGCGTCGACAGCTGCGCGGCGCGCTCGTCCTTGCTGGCCAGCACGCGCTGCACGATGTAGCCGCCGCCGCCCGGCTCGGAGCCGGGATACCAGCTCGCCCACCACTGCGCGGCCATCATCGTGACGAACCAGAAGATCGACACGCCGGTGGCGTCTTTGGCGTTGCCGATGCTCGGAAACAGGTCGAGCGCGGACGGGCCGAGCGGATGGTGCGTGGCGACGCCTTGGCGCAGCCCGATCAGGCCGCCCACCTCGGGGCTGCTCACGGTGTAGTAGGCGAGCGCCAGGCAGCCGAGGGTCGCCATCGCGAACTGCACCAGGTCGGTGGAGACGACGCCCCACAGGCCGGCGAGCGTCGAGTAGAGCGCGACGAACGAGACCAGCACGAGGATCACGGCCAGAGACAGCGGCATCGAGAGGCCGAGCAGGCCGATGCGCGTGTCGGGCGCCACGCCGAGCAGCGTCGAGACGATGCCCTGGCCGCCGAGCATGATCATGCCCAGCACGATGGTGTTGATAAGCCCGCCGAAGTAGACGGCGCGCACGCCGCGCAGCCAGCGGCCGCCGCTGCCGCCGTAGCGCAGCTCCGACAGCTCGACGTCGGTGGTGATGCCCGTGCGGCGCCACAGCTTGCTGAAGAAGAACACCGTCAGCACGTTGGAGAGCACGAACGACCACCACCACCAGTTGCCAGCGATGCCGCGCTGGCCGATGATGCCGGCCACCAACAGCGGCGTGTCCGAGCCGAAGGTCGTCGCCACCATCGAGGTGCCGGCGAGCCACCAAGGCAGGCTGCGGCCGGACAGGAAGAACTCGCCGAGGTCTTTTCCAGCGCGGCGCCGCCAGAAAAAGCCCACTGCCAACGTAAAGCAGAGATAGAGCCCGACCACTGCCCAGTCGGCTGCAACCAGCGCCTTCACGGACGCTATGATATACACCACCGAGCACTAGATGACCGACGAACCCGCAGCGCCCGAGGGCGCCACCGAACAGCCGCCCGAGGATCTGTCCACGCTGGATCTGGGCAGCAATGTCACCGTGCTGCGGCGCGGCGATCGCACGTTCTATATCGTCGGCACGGCGCACGTCTCGCAGCACAGCGTCGAGGAAGTGGCGCGCGTCATCGAGGCGGTAAAGCCCGACACGGTCTGCATCGAGCTCTGCCAGGCGCGCTACGCGGCGCTCACCGACGAGAACCGCTGGAAGAACCTCGACATCTTCAAGGTCATCCGCGAGGGCAAGACGCTCTTTCTGCTCGCCAACCTCGCCATCGGTGCCTACCAGCGCCGGCTCGGCGCCAAGCTCGGCGTCAAGCCAGGGGCCGAGATGCTCGCCGCCGCCGAGAAGGCCAAGGCCCTCGGCGCCAAGATCGCGCTGGTCGACCGCGACATCCACATCACCCTCAAGCGCACCTGGGGCAACCTCTCGTTTCGCCAGAAGGTGGCGCTGCTCGGCGCCGTGATGGGCAGCCTCTTCGCCAAGGGCGGCGAGGAGATCACCTCCGAGAAGATCGAAGAGCTCAAGGAGCGCGGTCAGCTGTCGGAGATGATGCGCGAGTTCGCCGAGGCGCTGCCCGAGGTCAAGGGCCCGCTGATCGACGAGCGCGACCAGTACATGATGTCCAACATCGAGGACGCCGCCGGCAAGCGCGTCGTCGCGGTGGTCGGCGCCGGGCACGTCGAGGGCATGCAGACCTACTTCGGCGAGCCTATCGATCGCGCCGCGCTCGAGGTGCTGCCCAAGAAAAAGAAGTGGGTCAGCGCGCTCAAGTGGGTCATCCCCGCGCTGATCCTGTGCGCCTTCTACTTCGGCTGGCGCAAGAACGAAGGGCGCACGCTCGAGCAGATGCTGCTCGCCTGGACGCTGCCCAACGCCGTGGTGGCGGGCCTGCTGACGGCCATCGCCGGCGGTAAGCTGCTGTCGATCTTCACCGCCTTCGTGGCCTCGCCGATCACGTCGCTCAACCCGCTGCTCGGCGCCGGCATGGTGGTCGGTTTGGTGGAAGCCTGGGCGCGGCGGCCGACCGTCGAGGACGCCGAGAACATCAACCGCGACGTGCAGTCGGTGCGCGGCATCTATCGCAACCCGTTCACACGGGTGCTGTTAGTGGCGGTGGCGTCGACCATCGGCTCGGCGCTCGGCGCGTGGATCGGGCTCAGCTGGGTGCTGACGCTGCTCTAGCTGCGGCGGCTTCCAGCTCGCTCAGGGCGACTGGGGCGTCGCTGGCAGCGCCCAGTTGATGCCGGCCGTGATCTCGACGACCGAGTCGCCGGCAGGGTTGCGTGCCCAGCGGGCCGCGACGTCGAACCATGTGTCGATGTTGAGCGGCATGATCATCCCGCCCAGCACCGTCGGGATGCTGCCCTGGCCGTCGACGTAGCGCCACGACAGCTCGAGCACCGGGCGCATCGGCCAGCTCCAACCGCCTTCGAGCGCGAGGCCGGCGAAGAACGATCCGGCGCCGCCGGCGCGCGCGATGCCGCCGGCCGCGTTGAGGTGAAAGCACAGCACGTCGGGCCACACGTGCGACATGGTGAGCACCGCTTCGAAGCCGACCTGCTCGGACGTGTTGGTCGACGGCAGCAGCAGGTTCATCTCCGCGCCGAGCGAGATGCGGCGTCGCTTGAGGTCCTGCATGGATCCTTCGATGAAGATCTTCTTCAGCGTCAGCGTGTTGGTGACGAAGCTGGCGGTGCGCTCGCCGTCGGCATCGGGCAGCGAGATCAGAAGCCGGCTGCCAGCGCCAAGCTCGAAGTTGAGCGGCAGCCCGAATGACAGCACCAGCGTTGGCGCCAGCGACGAGGTATCGCCGAGCGTGTTGTAGAGAAACGACGCCGGCGCGGCCTCGATAGTGAGCTGCCAGAGGTAGCTCACCGAGGCGTCGGTGGTCTCGAAGGGCCGGTAGGCACGCGCGGGCGCTGCGAGCGACAGGGTCACGACGGCGACGAGGAGAGAGAGTCTGTGGGCTCTAGTCGGCGAGGGTTTCCTCGGGAATCGGCATCTCGATACCGGCCTGCATGCAGAGCGTGCCGATATGACGGGTAAGGATACTCGGATTTGCCTGCACGATGTCTTGCAGCTGCACGAGCAGGCGCTCTTCGTGGTCGTCGACGCGCTTGCGCGCCGAGCCGAGCGCCGTGCGCGCCGAGAGGATGTGCGCGTCGAGCTCGGCGACACGCGAGCCGAGCCAGTCGGGGAGGTGATCGATCTTGCGGCGCAGCCGGCGCAGCAGGCTGTCGGCCTGCGGCTTGCCGTAGCCGCCGCGCAGGGTCGACTCGAGGTCGCCGCCAGCCGTCGCCGACGCGCGCTCGAGCTTGAGCAGCTTGGAGACCTCGCCGAGGCGGGCCAGACGCGAGTTGGTGGCCGAGATCAGCGCGTCGCGCTCGGCTTCGAGGCGCGTGACGTTGGAGACGGCGGCCATCAGGTCGTCCTCGGCGTCGACGCGCTCGGCGAGCAGCTCGATGATCTCGGCGGTGCCGGCGCCGGCGCGGCGCACCTCGCGCGTGAGCTCCTCGAGCGCCTCCGAGCGGCTGATCGGCGGCATGGTCGGCGAGTCGTCGCGGATCGCCGGGTGGCCCGGGCCGGTGCCCATCAGCTGCGCGTGCAGCACGCGAAGCTCCTTCGCCAGCGCGGTCGCTGTCTGCGGCCGCTCTTCGGGGTGCTTGGCGAGGCAGCGCAGGATCAGCTGGTCGACGTCGTTGTTGATGTCCTGCCGGCCCGACGCGATCGAGGGCACCGGCGGCTTCTGGATCACGTGGGCGCTGAGCTTGGCGGTCAGACCACCGGTGAAGGGCGGGCGGCCGACGAGCAGCTCGAAGGCGACGATGCCGAGGCTGTAGATGTCCGAGCGGTGGTCGACGGGATCGCCGGCGCAGTGCTCGGGCGACATGTAGTCGGGCGTGCCGGCGGTGCCGTGCATCGAGATCGCGAGGCTGCTGTGCAGGCCCGTGACCTTGGCGACACCGAAGTCGAGGATCTTGAGCACGTCGCGTCGATCGGCGTCGCGCGTGAGCACGATGTTGTTGGGCTTGAGGTCGCGATGGACGACGCCGGCCTGATGCGCGGCGGCGAGGCCGTCGCAGGCCTGCGCCAGCAGGTGCAGCGCGTGGCGCACGTCGAAGCGGCCGTCGCGCTTGAGCACCTCGGCGAGCGTGGCGCCGGCGACGTACTCCATCGCGAGGTAGGCCTGGCCGCTCTCGTCCTCGCCGTAGTCGAGCACGTAGGTGACGTTGGGGTGATCGATGCGCGACGCGGCCTCGGCCTCGCGGCGCAGGCGCCGCGCCAGCGTGGGATCGGTGAGCAGGTTGGGGCGGATGACCTTCAGCGCGAGGTGTCGCCGCAGCACCGTGTGCTCGACGAGATACACCGCGCCCATGCCTCCCACGCCCAGTAGTCGCTCCACGCGAAAACGCTTGGCGAATACCGTCCCGATCAGCGCCGCCGGATCCACGCTACCATCTTCACCGAAAAGCGCGAGCCGCGCCAAGATCGTAAGGAGAAACTCAGGTGAGCATCGAGCACCCGATCGTCATCGACCCCGCCGATCACGCGGTCTATCGCGACGAGAAGATGGGCAAGGCGACGCTGTTTCAGTCGCAGCGCGTGCTCGTCGGTCTCAACTGCTTCGAGCCGGGGCAGTCACACGCGCTTCACGCGCACGAGGGCATGGACAAGCTCTACGTGGTGGTGGAAGGCAGCGGGAAGTTCCTGCTCGAGGGGCAGGCGCTGGCGATGAAGGCGGGACAGATGCTGGTCGCGCCCTCGGGTGTGCCGCACGGCATCAAGAACGATGGCGACGAGAGGCTGTTGGTGCTCGCGGTGCTGGCGCCGTCGCCGTAGTGTTCGTCGCTCAGCGAGGTGGGCCGAAGAACGGCGGCTTCTTCTCGGCGGCGCCCATGTCGTCGGCGGCGAAGTAGTCGACGACCAGGCGCTGGGTTTCGTCGCGCGTGTAGACGTCGGCGCGCGGGTTGACGATAGCGTCGACGATCACCGCCGCCACCTCGTCGGCGGATTGCGCGCCAGGCAGCGCGCGCGAGTCGACACCGCCGTGCAGCGCGTTGAGGCCGAAGTCGGTGGCGACGACCCCGGGATGCACCGAAGTGACGACGATGTCGGGGTGGTCGTACGCGAGGTCGAGGCGCAGGCTCGCCGTCAGCGCGTTGAGCGCGTGCTTGGCAGCGCTGTAGGCCGAGCGAAACGAGGCGAGTGGCAAGCGGCCGAGCATCGACGAGACGTTGATGATCTGGCCGCGGCTGCGCTCGACGAAGTGCGGCAGCACCGCTTGCATGCCGTAGAGCGCCGACTTGACGTTGACGCGCATCATGTCGTCGAAGTCGTCGTCGGTCAGATCGGCGACTTTGCGGCTGATGCCGCGACCCGCGTTGTTGACCCAGACGTCGATGACGCCGAAGCGCTCGAGCGCGCGGCCGAGCGCGCGCGTCACGGCGCGGCGATCGGTGACGTCGGCGGCGATGGCCAGCGCGTCGTCGCCGCACTGCGCGGCGATCTCTGCCAGCGCGCGTTCGCGCCGCGCCACCAGCACGGGCTTGGCGCCGTGGCGTGCGACCTGCTGCGCCAGGGCGGCGCCGATGCCGGCGCTGGCGCCGGTGATGACGATGACCTTGTCCTTCACGATGGTGCTCCTCGCGCTCGGCGTTGAACGCAGCGCGCGCGATGCTACTCGACGACGACGTAGATCGGGTAGTGGTCGGAGCCCTTGATCGGCAGCACCTCGGCGGCGCGCGCCGAGAGATCGCCGCCGGTGAAGGCGTGATCGATCTTGAGCTTGGGGTAGCCCTTGTACTCGCCCGCGGTGCTGGCCGGCCATGACGGCGCCCAGTGCGTGAAGGCGTCGCTGAGGTTGCGGCGCGTGAGCCTGTAGGCGCGGCTGCGAATGCCGAAGCGGCCGCGCGGCAGGTTGAAGTCGCCGAGCATCAGCATCGGCTTGCGGTCGAGGTCTTTGCCGTAGTCGCGCTCGAGCTTGCCGCGCAAGCGGCGCAGCTGGTGCATCAGCGGGTTGTTGCCGCCGGCGAGCAGCTCGTAGGCGACGCGCGCCTTGCCGAGCGCCTTGACGCTCGCTTGCTCGGTGTAGCGGTCCCAAGGCTGCGCGGTGTGGATCGGCAGGATGTCGATGGCCTTGCCGGTTTGCGGGTGTTTGACGGTCAGCCGGATGTAGCGGCGCGGAAAGCCCTTCTCGCCGCGGAAGCTGCGCCAGTCGGCGCGGTAGGCCTCGGCGGTCTTGGCGTCGGCGCCGGCTGGCACATAGTCCCAGCGCTCTTGGTGCTTGGCGTCGAGCGGGTGCTTGCTGAAGACCTGGATGCCGCGCTGCGAGACGGCATCGTTGAGCGCGACGTAGTGGCGGTATGGATAGCGCTTGTCGAGCTCGGCGCGCACGGCGGGGCTGATGGCGTGGCTCTCGAACTCGCCGAGCAGCACTACGTCGGGGCTCAGCGCAGAGCGTGTCAGCGCGCGCAGGTTGTGGTCGAGGGGGCGGCCCTTGGCGGCGTCGTTCTGCGCACCGTATTGGATGTTCCACCACATCACGCGCAGCCCGCGCGACGCGCGACCGATGCGCGCGAGCGCCTTGCCCGCGTGGTTGCTGTCGGCGAGCAGCCCGTGTGTGGGCAGCGGCTGACGCGTGCGCGCGCGGCGCCACGATGGCTTGGCGTGCGCCGGCGTCGTGGCCGCCGACAGCGCCAGCGTCAAGATCAGCGCGCGCACCAGGAGCGTTGCTCTCATCGCCAGCGTGCCACTGCAACGGCTGTGCCTCCTGTAATAACGAGCGCTTGGGTGAGCCGTGCACTCCAACAACCGGAGGCAGAGCGGCCAGCGGCGCCGCACGTGATGCGGCGGCTACACTCACGAGGGTGCGCCCGCTCCTCGCCGCGACGCTCGTGATCACGCTCTCGGGGCCCGTCCTCGCGCGCCCACGGACGAGCTGCCTCGGCCTCTCGGCGCTCGCGCGCACGCGTTGCACGCTCGAGCGCTCGCGCAGCAGCTTCTACTCGCTGCGCGTGCTCGCCGCCGACCCGGCCTGCGCACGACAGCTCGCGACGCTGTTGCGCGACCCCGACGTCGAGCTGCGCGCCGCGGCGGCGGCGTTGGCCGAGCATCAGGGCTATCTCGGCGTGCGTCTGCCCGTGGCGGCGCGACACGCGCTGAGACGCGCAGCCAAGCGCGACGTGGACGAGCGCGTGCAACGCCGCGCCAAGCGCGCGCTCGCCTGGCAGCGGCCCAAACGCCGCGCCGTGTTGCGCGGCAAGCGTGGCCAGCAGCTCGTCGACCTGCTCGGGACGCGGGTCGTCGACGACGTCGCCGCTGCCGCGCGCGCGCTGACCCGCCGTGGTGCGCTGCCGTTGCTGGTGCGCGCGATCGGTGGGCCGTGCGCTGGTCTTGGCGCACGCTGCGCGCCGCCGGTACGATCGAGCCGCGCGCGCTTCGTCGCAGCGTCGATCATCGCGCGGCTTCGCCCGCGAGCCAGGCGCGTGCTCGACGCGCTGGTGGTGGCCGCCTTCGTGCACCACGTGCGCTCGGCCGAGGCGGCGCTGCGCGCTGCTGGAGCGCGCGCGGTGGGGCGCATCGTCGCCGCCTACGCGGGTCTTCAGAGCGACGGCCTGACGGTGCTCGCGGCGTTTCCGCAGCAGGCCGCGCGGCAGCTCGGGAGCGTGGCCGCCAGCGCTGGCGGCGACCCCGCGCTGCGTGCCAAGGCCGCGGCTGCGATGGCGCGGCTCGCGCGCCTGCTGCGA